>CABSFC010000064.1 GCA_902476875.1 uncultured Oscillibacter sp.
GCTGGCCGCCCGCCCTTTTCAAAAGGAGGAACCCCATGCCAGGAAGAAACCCTATCCAGGAGCAGGAGTATAACAAGAAGGTCACAAAGGCGGCGGAGAGCTTCTGGTCCGCATTCCAGATGACGGAAAACGGAAAGGTGAAGAGTACGCTGCTGCTGTACTCCTTCTGCCTTTGTTGGGTGTTCATTGCCGTTTACGGCGTGCTGTTCTTCTTTTTGCTGGACCCGCTGGACGCGCTGACCGCCGGTATGCCCACCGCTGTTGTGAATCTGGTGGAGGCGCTGGTGCCCACGGTGATCGGCGCGGCGGTCTGCGGCCTGACCTGGTTTTTATCCAGGACGGAAAAGCGGCTGCTGCCGGCGGCGTATCTGTGGATGCTGTTGCTGCTGCTGGCCTGCCTCATTACGCTGCTGATCTATTCGGACGGCGACCGGGAGGTCCGGCTGATGGCCCTGCAGTTTTTCGCAATGTTTGTGCTGCCTCCGCTTGTTGTGGGCGGCGGCTCGTCCATGTTCCTGTACTACCGATACTGGAAAAATAAGCCCCCTGTTGCGCCCGCGGCAGAGCTTAAGAAAAGGCAGTGAGACTATGATCGATACCGTATTATTTGATATGGGCGGAACACTGGAGGACATCTACACCGATGACGCCAGCCGCGAAGCTTCCGCCCGCGAGGTCCTTCGTATCCTTCGTGAGAAGGGGATCGAGGTGTCCGTGGATATTCCCACCGCCGTCAAAAAGCTGGCGGACGGCTGGGACCGTTACGCAGCGTACCGCGCCCCCACGAACCGTGAATTGAAGCCGGAGGAGATCTGGGGCAATTATGTCCTGACGGACTTCGGCCTGGATTTTGAAACCGTGAAGCCCTTCGCGGAGGAGCTGGCCCACATGTGGGAGGTCACCTACTACCACCGCACCCTTCGTCCCGGCGTTGTGGAGATGTTGGAAGGGCTGAAGGGCCTGGGCATGAAGCTGGGCGTCATCAGCAATACCGCCAGTTTGTACCAGGTGTTCGCGATTTTGAAGGAGTACGGCATCCGGGATTACTTCCAGGATGTGACGCTGTCCTCCGTTACCGGCTACCGCAAGCCGGATCCCAATATCTTCCGCGTGTCCCTGAATCAGGTGCAGTCTGACCCGTCTGCCTGCGCCTATGTGGGCGATACGTTTTCCCGGGATGTCATCGGCCCCCAGAGAGTGGGCTTCGGCGTGACGTTCCACATTCATTCCCATCTGACGGCATCCCGCGACAAGGATGTGCCCAGGGATGTGAAGCCCACATACAGCATCAGTGATATCTATGAGGTCTATCCGATCCTGAAAGAACGAATTTTGGCAGAAAAGCTGGCGAAAGCACAGTGAGTGCGCCGTCTAGCTTTGATATACAAGCTTGAAAAGCGGCCTGACAAGGCTCTCCCGGACAGCCGTCCGGGGGAGCTTTTTTGCGTCTGGTGGGTTTGCAGTCAGAAAAATGTCTATTGTGGCGGCCCGCGAAACGTGCTATACTATCGACGAGGTGAGAGCAATGCTGACATTCAATCATTTTAATTTCAACGTGAGCGATCTGGAACGGTCCATCCGGTTTTACAAGGATGCATTGGGCCTGGAGCCGGTGCGCCGGAAGGAGGCGGAGGACGGAAGCTTTATCATCGTGTTCCTTGGGGACGGGAAGACGGACTTCCGCCTGGAATTGACCTGGCTGCGGGACCATCCCCAGAAGTACGACCTGGGGGAGTGCGAGTTCCACCTGGCCATGCAGGCGGAGGACTTCGCCGCGTCCCACGCCCGCCACGACGCTTTGGGCTGCATCTGCTATGAGAATCCCGCCATGGGCATCTACTTCATCAGCGACCCGGACGGGTACTGGATCGAGATCATCCCCACCCGGTGACGGCCGGGCGGCGTGTGCCGACGGCGGTGTGGAGACCGCGGAAGCCGCGATCCAATAAACATATCAGAAGCAATGGAGGAGAAAACAATGAAAAGAATGTGTGCTGTATTTCTGGCGATGGTTTTGGCGCTGGCTCTGGCAGGCTGCGGCGGCAGCGGGCAGGCGTCCAGCGAGGGTCGAGTCGGCGACACGATGGAGACCTATTTTTTCGACTTCACGGTCAACAGCGCGTATCTCTGCACGGAGTATGAGGGCTATGTCCCGGTGGACGGCAATGTTCTGCTGGTGGCGGATGTAACGGTGAAGAACACCTTCCAAAAGAGCATTGAGATGTACGACACCGATTTCCAGATCCAGTGGGGAGACGGCGACGAGGATTACGGCTATCCCATCACCATTGACATGGAGACCGGGGAGGAGCTGGATCCCGTCAGCGACGAGCAGCTGCCCGGTACATATAATCTGGGTGTGAACGCGGAGCGCGGCGGCGTGCTGGTGTACGAGGTGCCGGCGGACCACGTGGACTTCTCCATCTCCCACCTGGAACAGTTCGACGACGGCAGCGAGGGAGACGTCTACTTCGTCTACTTCACCGCCGAGGACCAGACCTGAGCACAGCAAAGCAAAAGGAGCACCTGGAACGTACCAGGTGCTCCTTTGATATTTCCCGAATGGTTCACCACACCAAGGTGGCAAAGTAGTCCTCCATGGTCTCCGCCCGACGGATCAGCTCCACGGAGCCGTCCTCCTTCAGCAGCAGCTCGGCGGAGCGGAGCTTGCCGTTGTAGTTGTAGCCCATGGCGTGGCCGTGGGCGCCGGTGTCGTGGATGACCAGCAGGTCGCCCATGTCTATTTTGGGCAGCATCCGGTCGATGGCGAACTTGTCGTTGTTCTCGCAGAGGCTCCCCACCACGTCGTACTTGTGGTCGCAGGGGGCGTTCTCCTTGCCCATCACCGTGATGTGGTGGTAAGAGCCGTACATGGCGGGGCGCATCAGGTTGCAGGCGCAGGCATCCACGCCGATATACTCCTTGTAGATGTGCTTTTCATGGGTGGCCCGGGTGACCAGGTGGCCGTAAGGGGCCAGCATGAAGCGGCCCAGCTCTGTGTACAGCGCCACGTTGCCCATGCCGGCGGGGACCAGAATTTCCTCATAGGCCTTCCGCACGCCCTCGCCGATGACGGCGATGTCGTTGGCGGGCTGCTCGGGGCGGTAGGGGATGCCCACGCCGCCGGAGAGGTTGATGAAAGTGATGTGGACGCCGGTCTCCTCCTTCAGCTCCACCGCCAGCTGGAACAGGATGCGGGCCAGGGCGGGGTAGTACTCATTGGAGAGGGTGTTGGAGGCCAGGAAGGAGTGGATGCCGAACTCCCTGGCGCCCATGGCGGACAGGCGCTGGAAAGCCTCGGCGATCTGGGCGCGGGTCATGCCGTATTTGGCGTCGCCAGGGTTGTCCATGACCTGGAAGCCCTCCCGGGTCTCGCCCAGGGTGAACACGCCGCCGGGATTGTAGCGGCAGCAGATCTTCCCGGGGATCTTGCCGATGGACTGCTCCAGGAAGTCCACCAGGGTCAGGTCGTCCAGGTTGATGATGGCGCCCAGGCGGTCCGCCAGCTGGAACTCACAGGCGGGGGTATTATTGGAGGAGAACATGATACTCTCTCCGATGACACCGCACTTCTCCGCCATCAGCAGCTCCGCCTCGGAGGAGCAGTCGCAGCCGCAGCCCTCTTCCTTCAAAAGCTTCAGAATGGCGGGGGTGGGGGTGGCTTTCACGGCGAAGTACTCCCGATAGCCGGGATTCCAGGCGAAAGCGGCTTTCAGGCGGCGGGCGTTCTCCCGGATGCCCCGCTCGTCATAGATGTGGAAGGGGGTGGGGTACTGGGCGGCGATAGCCTCCAGCTGGTCTTTCGTCACAAACGGTGTTTTCATAGGCGGGACCTCGAATCTTTCAGTGTAGGACGGACCGTACAGCCCGAAATCGTGTACTATTTTACGAGCTTTTTGCGCCGCCTGTCAAGGAATTTGCCAAGAAACGGCAAACTGCACGGGATTTCCAGCTGAAAGGGAGCATGCTTTGGTGGGAATTTCCGCGCGGCGATGTCCTTTGGAAAAAACAATCCCTTGTTTTCCGCCCGTCCCGGCGGTACAATAAAGAAAAACACCGCCCCGGCGGAGAAAGAGGAAGATCTATGCGGAACATCATTGTGAACGCCATTGGCGAGCAGTGCCCCATCCCGGTGGTCAAGGCCACCCGTGCCCTGCGGGAGATGACCGAGCCCGGAACGCTGGAGGTCCATGTGGACAATGAGATCGCCGTTCAGAACCTGACGCGGATGGCGGCGGGCCATCACCTGGCCTCCAAGGCGGAAAAGCGGGGGGAGAAGGCGTTCGTGGTCACCGTGGAGGTGACGGCCCCCGTCGGTGACGCGCCGGTGGAGGAGCCGGAACTGGCCTGCGTGCCGGACCAGCGGGGCGATCTGGTGGTGGCGGTGGACACCGACGCCATGGGCCGGGGCAGCGAGGAGTTGGGCCGGACGCTGATGAAGGGCTTTTTGTTCGCCGTCAGCCAGCTGCCCACGCTGCCGAAGACCATCCTGTTTTACAACGGCGGCGCGAAGCTGACCGTGGAGGGCAGCGACTCCCTGGAGGACCTGAAGAGCATGGAGGCCCAGGGGGTGGAGATCCTGACCTGCGGCACCTGCTTGAACTTCTACGGCCTGACGGAGAAACTGGCGGTGGGAGGCGTCACCAATATGTACAGCATCGTGGAGAAGCTGGCCGGCGCGGGCAAGGTGGTCAAGCCGTGATCTACCTGGACAACGCCGCCACCACCCGGCCCAAGCCCCCCGGCGTGGCAGAGGCCGTGGCCGCGGCCATGAGCAGCTACGGCAACTGTGGCCGGGGCGTCCACGGCGACGCCCTGTCCGCTGCCAGGACGGTCTACGGCGTCCGGCAGCAGCTGGCGGACCTGTTCGGCTGCCCTCGGGCGGACCGTGTGGCCTTTACGCCCAACTCCACCATGGCGCTGAACATCGCCATCAGCGGCCTGCTGGGGCCGGGGGATCATGTGATCTCCACGGACCTGGAGCACAACTCCGTCCTGCGGCCTCTGTACCGCCTGCGGGCGGGGGGGACGGCGGTGGACTTCGTGCCGGCCGACCGCCAGGGACAAATCGACTATAGCGATTTTGAAAAGCTGCTGCGGCCCAACACCCGGGCGGTGGTCTGCACCCATGCCTCCAACCTGACGGGGGACATGGTGGACATCGGGCGGGTGGGGGCGTTCTGCCGCGCCCACGGGCTGCTGTTCATCCTGGACGCCTCCCAGACGGCGGGGGTGTTCCCCATCGACATGGCGGCGCTGGGCGTCGACGTGGTGTGCTTCACCGGCCACAAGAGCCTGCTGGGGCCCCAGGGCACCGGCGGGCTGTGCGTGGGAGAGGGCGTGGATATCCGCCCCTTCGCCGTGGGCGGCACCGGCGTCCAGAGTTTTCTGGAGACCCAGCCGCAGGAGTACCCCACCCGGCTGGAGGCCGGGACGCTGAACAGCCATGGCATCGCCGGCCTGGGCGCGGCGCTGGACTATCTGGAGAGGACGGGCCTGGACGCCGTCCGCGCCCACGAGGCGGGGCTGGCCCGGCGGTTTTACCAGGCCGTCCGGGATCTGCCGGGCGTCAGGGCGTACGGTGATTTTGACGCGGCGGAGCGGGCGCCCATCGTGACGCTGAATATCGCGGACCTGGATTCGTCGGAGGTCTCCGACGAGCTGGCGGAGCGGTTCGGCATCGCCACCCGTCCCGGGGCCCACTGCGCGCCCCGGCTCCACCGGGCGCTGGGCACCACGAACCAGGGGGCCGTCCGGTTCTCCTGGGGCTGGGCCAACACGGAGGCGGAGACGGACGCGGCGGCGGAGGCCGTCCGCGTCCTGGCGGAAGAGGCCCTGTGACATGCGGGAGAAGACGGAGAAGTGCGTGGTGACCTTCCGCACCACCACCGGGGCCATGGCTATGGAGCGAGCCTGCAAGGCCCGGAACCTGCAGGGGCGGCTCATCCCCGTGCCCCGCAGCATCACCGCTGGGTGCGGCATGTGCTGGGCGGCGCCGCCCTCCGCCCGGGAGGCGCTGGAGGAGCTGGTGATGGAACAGCGTCTGGATGTGGACGGAATTTATGCGATACGGATTTAGAGGTGATGCCCATGGCGGTGAACTGTGAGGAGTGCGTCCACTACGATTACGACGACGAGCTGGACGCGTATTACTGCACGATGGACCTGGATGAGGACGAGATGGAGCGCTTCCTGCGCGGCTCCAACGACGCCTGCCCCTTCTACCGCCGGGGCGACGATTACCAGACCGCGCGGCGGCAGTGAGGAGAACAGCAGATGGAATTGGTAGACCTTTACGACGAAAACCGGGCGCCGCTGGGCAAAACGGCGGAGCGCTACGGGAAAAAGGGACCCGGCGAGCTGCGGATCGTGGTCCACGTGTGCCTGTTTGACCGGCAGGGCCGCCTGCTAATCCAGCGGCGGACGGCGAACAAGCACATCTGGCCGGGGCTGTGGGACGTATCCGTGGGCGGCGGCGTGGACGCCGGCGAGACCACCCGTCAGGGCGCGGAGCGGGAGGTCCGGGAGGAACTGGGCTATCCGTTGGACCTGGCCGGCGTGCGGCCCACCTTGACGGTGAACTTCGCCGGGGGCTTCGACGACTTCTTCGTGGTGGAGCGGGACGTGGACATCAGCGCCTTGACCCTCCAGGCCGAAGAGGTCAGCGCCGTCCGCTGGGTGACGCTGGAGGAGCTGCTGGCCATGGTGGACGACGGAAGCTTCATCCCCTATCCCAGGAGCTTTCTGGCGTTTCTCTTCGAGATGCGGGGGACCTTTGGATTCCCGACCAAGTGAGGCTTCACGGCTCAGGACGCAAAAAAGGAACGGCGTATTTTTACGCCGTTCCTTTTTCACATCTCCGGTGGGCCATCGTGCTCCAGCAGGTGCATCATGGACACCTCGTAGGCGATGCGCTCCTCCGTGCCCGCCTCCGTGACCTTGTGGTATGTACGGCTTTGTACCCGGCCCTCCAGCGTCAGGGCGTCCCCCACCTGCAGCTGGCTGGCCCGCACCGCCAGCTGCCCCCAGGCGATAACGGGTAGGTAGTCCGCCCGACCGTAGCGCCGGGGGGAGGCCAGCATCAGATCGCAGATGCTGCGGCCCAGGGGCGTCCGGCGGAAGATGGGCGGCTTGCACAGGGCGCCGGACAGGGTGATCTGGTTGCAGGGCGTCCCCAGGCCCGGCTGGATATCCAGGGCGTACACGGTCAGAACCAGCTTGTTCCCCACGCCGCTGCGGTTGTTGAAGGAGCGCAGCTGCCCCCGGATCCGCAGCGGGTCCTCCCCCACCTGGGGGAGCAGGTCCCCGCGCAGCAGCACCGGCAGGGTGTCCGGCGTGCCGGACAGCCGGGGCACCTGGAGGAACAGGCGGTAGAACCGGGTGCCGTGATTTTCGTGGGACCACTCCGGCGCCGCCAGGGGCGAACCCTCCAGCAGCACCTCGTTTCGGGTCAGAATCGTCATGTTGTCCACCTCTCGGTCGTGATGGTGCATTTTATGAGAGGCGGACCGCGGTTAGACCTCTTGTTTCCGGGGAAAATAACCGTTATAATAGGGAATCATCGGAAGGAGGACGTCCATGGCAAATCTTCTGGACTATCTGGACTGGCGGGGGGACCTGACCCTGGACCAGTCGCCCTTTAACGAGGTGGACAACCTGATTCTGGCGGAGCTGTCCTTTGTGGACTTCAGGGACATCGTGCCCGCCCCCGGCGAGGGGGAGAGCGTGAATCTGCGCCAGGCGGCGGAGGCCTTTTTCACCCGCTTCCCGGCGGGGGAGAAGATCGACATGGGCGTTCTGGTGCCCAGCGCCATCCCGGACATGCTGCGGAAGATGGCGATGTCAAACCGCTTCCGGGACATGAAGCTCAACTGCTTTGTGGACTGGCTGGACGTGGGGAAGGGCGAGCAGTTCGCGGCCCTGGCCGTGGAGACCGGGGACGGCGGCGTGTACTTGTCCTTTCGGGGCACGGACGACACCCTGGCGGGCTGGAAGGAGGACTTCGAGCTGGCCTGTATGCCGGAGGTCCCGGCCCAGAAGAAGGCCATGGAGTACGTGAAGGGCGCGGCGAAGCAGTTTCCCCGGGTGAAGCTGCGGCTGGGGGGCCACTCCAAGGGCGGCAATCTGGCGGTGTATGCCGCCGTGTTCTGCCCCGCCACGGTGCAGCGGCGGATCATCGATGTGTGGTCCAACGACGGCCCCGGCTTCCACGACGCCATTCTGGACCTGCCGGAGCACCGGCGGGTGGAGGACCGCATCCACTCCATCGTGCCCAAGTCCTCCGTGGTGGGGATGCTGCTGGAGCACGAGGAGACCTATCAGGTGGTGGACAGCGACCAGAAGGGATTTATGCAGCATGACGGCTTCTCCTGGCAGGTGCTGGGGAACCGCTTTGTCAAATTGCGGCAGGTGACGCCCCAGGCCCACCTCTGCGACCAGGCCCTGCGGGAGCTGGTCCACGCCATGCCGGTGGAGGAGCGGGAGAAGTTCGTCACCGCCCTGTTCGACGTGCTGACCGCCTCCGGCGCGGTGACGCTGACGGATTTGAAAGCGGACAGCTTCAAGGCGGCGGGGGCCATGGTGAAGGCCATGAAGGATCTGAACAGGGAGACCCGGGACGGCCTTTGGAACTTCGTGGGGCTGCTGTTCAAGAGCAACCTCCGCATGACGCTGGAGGGCATCCAGGAGGAGACGGAGCGGAAGCTGCCCAAGTGGAGTCTGAAGAAAAAGGACGGGGAATGAGGCCCCGGGTAATAGGAGCTCCCCGGCTGCCGTGCAGCCGGGGAGCTTTGCGCGCATAGTCTGCGTGGAGGAGAGCCTATCACGCCTCCAGCAGCCGTCGGGCCACCTCCACGTTTCGCTGCTCCATCTGCTGGAGCCGCTCCACGGCGGCCGCCTGGGCCTCGGGATGGGCGGCCTGGGCCGCCGCCCGGTCGATCATGGACTGGAGGTTTTCCGCTGTCAGGGCGTCCAGGTCCGTGAAATTCTCCTGCCCGATGTACCGCAGGAAAGCGGACACCTTGGGATCGTACACCACGCCCGCCAGGGGAATCCCCTGTCCGGCGGCGAAGATCAGGGCGTGGAGCCGCATGGAAACCACCACCTCCATCCGGCTGAGGGCGCCGATGATGGTCCCGGCGCTCCCGGCGTCGTCCAGGAAATAGTGGGGAATGTCCAGCCCACGGGCCGCCAGCTGGGCGGCAACCGGGTCCAGGTGCTTTTCCACCGCCACGAACACCGGGGTCAGGCCGTGGGTCTCATAAGCGTACTTTGCCGCCGCGCCGAAGAGAGGGGCCTTTTCCTCAAAGCCCTTCCAGCGCCGCAGGGCGAAGCAGATATACCGGCCCTGGGGCGGGATTCCCGCCCGGAGCAGCATGCTGTCCGTCTCATCGTCAGAGGCGGGCCGCAGGGTCAGGGCCGGGTCCGCCGTCAGCAGGATCTCCGGCTTGGTAACGCCCATGGTCCGCAGCTCCGCCTGGGAGTCCGGCTCCCGCAGAGTGATAACGTCCACATTCTGGTTCAGCACCCTGGCGGCCAGCTTCCGATGGTTTTCCCGGGTGACGGGGCCGATACCGCAGCCGTACATCTGCACCTTGCAGCCGCAGCGCTTGGCGCTCTGGATGTTGTGGAGGTAGAACCACAGGGACCGGCGGGAGGTCACGTCCTGGATCAGGCTGCCGCCGCCGTTGATATAGAGCTTCGTGTGGCGCATGGCCCGGTGCCAGGCAGGCAGGTCCATGCGGCTGACGGAGCGGACCCGGTAGGCAAGGCGGGTGGCCTTCGGATCCTTGCTCAGCACCAGCACCGGCATGTCCGGGTCGATGGAGCGCATCTCCTCCAGAATGGCCTCCAGAATGGCGTCGTCCCCGGCGTTGCCCCGGCCGTAGGCGCCGCAGATGACCACGCCGTCCCGCTTCTGCTGGAGGCGGCTGTGACGGCGGATGATCTCCTCGTAGATGCGCAGCTGGGTGTCCACGGTCTTCTGGATGGAGAACTGGGTGGAAGCCTTCTCGTACAGCTTTTCGCCCAGGCGGCGGCGCAGAGCGTCGTCATTGCCCAGGGCGGCCAGGTTCCGGCCCAGGGCCTCCCAGTCGCCGGGGGCGAACAGGCAGCCGTTGACATCGGCGTCGATGAGGTAGGGGATGCCTCCCACGGCGGTGGCCACCGTGGCCAGGTGGAAGCGGGCGCCCTCCGTCAGGGCGTAGGGGAAGGTCTCGGACAGGCTCGTCAGGGCGTTGATGTCCAGGGCGCTGTAAAAGCGGTCCATGCCGCCGCTGATCCACCCGGCGAACGTCACTTGCCTTTCCACGCCCAGTTCCCGGGCCAGGGCGGTAAGTTTGTCCTTCTCCTCGCCGTCTCCAGCGATAACCAGCCGCAGCCGGGGGCACTGGGCGAAGCCCGCGGCAAAGCCACGGATCAGGGTGGACATGTCCTTGACAGGGTTCAGCCGGGCGGCGATGCCCACCACCACGCTGTCCTCGTCCACGTCGGCCCCCAGGCTCCGCAGGTAGGGCAGGCGGTCCCCCTGGTCGGGGGCGGGGGTGAAGTCAATGCCGTTATAGATGGCATAGAAATGGTCCGGCGCAAAGCCCCGGTCAATCAGCAGATTCACCATGGCGTCGGACACGCCGATACGGTAGTCCAGCTTCCGCAGGGCCCAGGCGTTGATGGTGCCGAAGGTCAGGTGGCTCAGGGGACGGCCCATGTAATCCAGCTTGTAGTCGCTGTGGACGGTGCTGACCACCGGCAGCCCGGTGGTTCTGCGCAGCATGGCGCCGATCATGTTGGCCCGGGCGCCGTGGCAGTGGATGACCTGGTAGCCGCCCCGGCGGATGTAGTCCGCCAGCCGCCGCTGGACGCGGAAGATGTGGTTGCCGCCCATAATTTCCGTGGGAATACCCATCTGTCGGGCCTCCTCGGCGAAGGGGCCGTCCCGGAAGCACACCAGCTGGGCGGTGATGGTTTTATTCAAATTTTGCAGCAGGCTCAGCACATGGGTCTTGGCGCCGCCGGAGTCGCCGCCGCTGATGAGGTGGATGACTTTCATGGAAAAGCCTCTCTTTACAAAAAAGTCCTTGTGGAATCGCGGAAAATATTATACAATATTCCACGAACATTGTCCACAACAAGAGAAAACCGGGCGCCGCCCGTTTTGGAGGAAAGCATGGAACAAAAAGCAAAGCGCATTGGAAAGTTCAACGTCGTCGACATCATCGCCGTCATCCTGATCCTGGCGGTGCTGGTCCTTGTGGGCTGGAAGCTGCTGGGGCCCAACGACACGGTCACCGCCGAGCGGGCAATGACCAAGGTCACTTTCACTGTCCGGGCCGAGGGCGTCCCGGCGGAGCTGTATGAGAACTGCAAGGCTCACCTGCCCTCCCCGCTGATGGCCTCCGGCGCCCTGGTGGGCGGCGAGATCGTGTCCGTGGAGCAGGAGCCGTATTACGTGCTGGACGCGGGCGGCAACTGGGTGGAGGACCCCACCCACACCACGCTGCTCTTCACCGCCGAGACCGAGACCCCCACCGCCGAGGTGATGACCACCAAGGTGGGCGACCAGGAGGTCCGCATCGGCAAGACGGACTACATTTTGAAGAGCGAGTTTATCGAGATCAAGGACGGCGTCATTGTGGATGTCGTCTGGGGAGAGTAAGTTCGAAACATAAAAAGAGCCGGTGTGATGAAAATCACACCGGCTCTTTCTGCGGTCATTGGAAGGCGTCCAGGACCTCCTTCAGGGACTCCAGAGCCCGGGCGGGGTTGGAGGCGCAGTCCGCCTCCACCTGGAAGAGGGCCCCGTTCAGCGTGAAAACGGCGATGTAGTACGGCTGCGTTTGAACTGGTTTGCCGGAGGGCGGAGCGATTTCCAGGATGCTGGCCTCCAGGCCGTCGGGGGTGGTGTAGTCCTCTTGGGTAAAATCGCTGCCGTCCGGGTAGAAGTTGATGCGGGACGGGACCTCCACATAGTCCATGCGTTCCGTGTACACTGTGGCGCGGACCTCCACGCGGACGCTATTTTCCAGCTCGTACAGGGCGGACAGGTCGATGGCCGTGGGGCCTTTGGTGTCGCTGGCCAGCCAGGCGGCGCAGGGGTAGCGGCGCTCCCAGCCCTTGGAGTAGTAGCGGTTGGCCTGATGGCCCTGATCCAGAAGGGCGTTGTTCTGCAGTTCCAGGCCGAAATAGTCCTCGGCGTCATCCCAGGAGAGGAAGGGGAGGAGTTGGGAGGTTTGGGGTGCTTCCATCGCCTGGGAGCGGGCCTCCTCCGACAGATCCTCCACCGGGAGAAAGGTGATGCCGCCCTCGATGGTGAAGCCGGAGTAGGCCCGCTCCGTGCCGTCATCCCAAAACCCGGTGAAAAAATCGGAGACGCGGACACCGAGGAGCGCCTCTCCCGCCAGGGCGGTGCCGGCCAGCGCCAGACACAGGCAAGCGGCGATGGCCGCCGCGCGGGGGAGGCGGCGCCGTCCTTTGGCGGGGGAGCACTCCGCCCGTTCCACCAATGCGGGGGACACGAAGCCCATGGCCTCCATCATGCGCATATCGCTCATAGAAAACCCTCCTGCTTCAAATAGGCTTTCAGTTTTTTGCGGGCCCGGAACAGCGCGCTGCGGGTCCTGACCTGGGACCAGCCCAGCCGGGCGGCGATGGCCGCCGCGCTGTCGGCGTACCAGTACCGCCGGAGGAAGACCGTCCGCACCGCCTGGGGCTGGCTTTCCAGAAAGGCGGAGATGGCCCGGCCCAGCTCCGCCGCCTCCGCCCGGCGCTCCGGGCCGTCCTGGGGCGGCAGGCAGTCCGCCAGCTCCAGAGCGGCCAGCTCCACGGTGTCCGGCCCGCGGGCCCGGCGGGAGCGGAGCAGCAGCGCCCGGTTGCGCACCACGGCGCCAAGATAGCCCTGAAAGTGTTCCGGCCTTGCGGGAGGAATGGCGTTCCACAGCAGCAGCCAGCAGTCGCTGAGACATTCCTCCGCGTCCTGCGGTCCGCCCAGGATGTTTTCGGCGATACGCCGGCACCAGGCGCCGTATTTCCGCTGGACCGCGTCCAGAGCCTGCTCGCTGCGGGCGAAAAATAGGTCTATGATCTCCTGGTCCGTCACACCATCACCTCCCGAAAAGCGCTTTCACCTATATAGAGCGGGAAAAGGGCGCCTGTGTTGCGAAGATGCGGAGATTTTTTTCAAAGGTCCTTCAGCGGCGCCCGCGGGACAGGCGGCGGGGATGGGAAAGCCCCCGGCCAGACGGCCGGGGGCTTTTTTATAAGCTGCATTTGCCGCGGACCATATACCGGCCCTGGGGCGTCTCGTCCAGGACCTTGCCGCCCTCCACGGCGAGGCTGCCCCGGAGCCACACCTGCCGGATGCCGCCGGCGGTGACGAAGCCCTCATAGGGGTTGTAGTCCACGTTGGCCACGCAGTCGTCGGCCCGGATGACGTGGCTGGCGCCGGGGTCGTATACCACGATGTCCGCGTCGCTGCCGGGGCGGAGCTGGCCCTTCCGGGGGAACAGGCCGTACAGCCGGGCGGGATTCTCGCTGAGGGCGCGGCACATGCGGCCTAGGCTGATACGCCTGGTGGCCACGCCGTAGGAGTAGATCAGCTCGCCCCGGGTCTCCACGCCGGGAAGGCCGCCGGGGATTTTGGTGAAGTCGCCCCGGCCCGCGTCCTTCTGCGCCAGGGTGAAGGAGCAGTGGTCCGTGGAGATGGTCTGGATCTCCCCCCGGCGCAGGGCCTTCCACAGCAGGGCCTGCTGGCCCTTCTCCCGGATGGGCGGCGCGCAGACGTACCGGGCCGCCTGGGAGTAGTCCTCATTGAAATACACGCTGTCGTCCAACAGCAGATACTGCGGGCAGGTCTCCACATAGACCCTCTGGCCCCGCTGCCGGGCGTGCTCCACCTCCTTCAGGGCCTCCTGGTTGGTCAGGTGGACGATGACGACCGGGCAATCCGCCGCCTGGGCGATGCGCAGCAGGCGGCTCACCGCCTCCGCCTCCAGATAGGGCGGCCGGGTGACGGGGTGGTTGGCGGGGGAGGTATGTCCGGCGTCCTTCCGCTCGGCGATCATACCGTCAATGACCCCGGCGTTCTCGCAGTGGACGCCGCAGATGCCGCCCAGGGCCTTCAGCTCCTTCAGCGCCCAGTACATGTCCCGGTCGCCCACCATCATGGCGGGGTAGGTCATGTACATCTTGAAGGAGGAGACGCCCTTGGCGAACATGTCCGGCAGCTCCGCCCGGATGGACTCGTTCCAGTCGTCGATGGTCATGTGGAAGCCGTAGTCACAGAATGTGCGGCCGTCGGCCTTCTTGTGCCACAGGTCCAGCCCGTAGTGCAGGCTTTCGCCCTTGTTGGGGCAGGCGAAGTCGATGACCGTGGTGGTGCCGCCCCGGAGAGCGGCCCGGCTGCCGGTGTAGAAGTCGTCGGCGGTGGTGGTGTTGCAGACATCCAGGTCGAAATGGGTGTGGGCGTCGATGAAGCCGGGGAAGAGCAGGCACCCGGACACGTCCACCACGCGGTCGAACTCGCCCTTCAGGCTCCGGCCCAGCTCCGTGACCTTTTCATTTTCGATGACCAGATCGGCCCGCTTGGCCCCGCTGCCGGAGACCACGGAGCCGCCCTTGAACAGTGTGCGCATAGAGTTCCCTCCGTTCGTTGATGAGTATGATAAATCAGTATAGCATATTTGCGGACGGCCCGCCAGAGGAACCAGCGGGCCGTGGGCCGAAATTCAGCCCGCGGGTGGGGCCGTGCCGTCCATGCGTTATTTCAGGTCCGCGTTCTTCTCATAGGCCGCGATGACCGCGTCCATGACGGCGCCCCGGAAGCCGGCCTCCTCCAGGGTCCGGACGCCCTGGATGGTAGTGCCGCCGGGGGAGCAGACGGCATCCTTCAGCGCTCCCGGGTGCTTGCCGGATTCCAGCACCAGGCGGGCGGAACCCGCCACCATCTGGGCGGCGCACTCCAGCGCCGTGGCCCGGGGCAGGCCGCAGG
>CABSFC010000065.1 GCA_902476875.1 uncultured Oscillibacter sp.
GTGTGGTTGCCAGAGCCATGGAGAAAAAGGGCATTATCTCTGACCGGTGCGAACTGAACCGGCAGATCAAGGCCGACAATGCCCTGCTCCGAGAGTTGAGGGGACAGGTCAAAAAGCTGGCGCAGGCAGTCAGGAACACCCTCCCGGCGCTTGCTGAGGCCATGGAGAATCTGCGTAAAAATCTGCTGCTGTTCTGCTATCAGCTGGGGTATCTCCGCAAGGGCAAGGAGCGTCTGAACACTTCGCTGAATACGCTTCGCCCTGCCCTCACGCAGTACAATCAGCTGGCAAAGGACATCCGGGATAAGACGAAAGAGCGCCGCAGTCTGCTTTCCGAAAAAAAGGCGCTCTCTGCGGTTCATGTATTCCGGCACCGGGAACTGGCGGCTAAGATTGCGGCTCTGACGGAGGATTTGGAGGAACTGCGTTCGGAAAAGAATCTGCTTCTGGCATCGCTGTCATATACAGAGGAAGATGCTGCCGATAAATTTCCTAAAGACATTGCCGCCATGGAGCAGAGCTTGAAACGGTTGGAAGAACAGGAACAGAAATATTCTGCCGAGTTGGATGCTGCCCTGACTGAATATACCGGGCTTCGGGAGCAGGCACAGAGCGTTGATCCGGTGCAGCTCTACGAAACAAAACAGACAATCCGCCCCGTCAAAGAACAGGAAGCGGAGAACCGGGCACAGCAGGTCTACGGCGAGAAGTACAGCCCGCTT
Source organism: uncultured Oscillibacter sp. (assembly GCA_902476875.1). Classification (GTDB taxonomy): domain Bacteria; phylum Bacillota; class Clostridia; order Oscillospirales; family Oscillospiraceae; genus Oscillibacter. The sequence goes on from CABSFC010000065.1 coordinate 723, forward strand.
TTGATGTTTGACAGCAAAAGGGCGGTTTCCCGGATGCTGCATGAAGATATGGAGCGGCAGGCTGTGCGGAGAATGGTGCGCCAGACGCAGAAGGAGCAGCATCTCAACAAGAGGAAAGATAAAGGACCGGAACGATAATCAAAAGAGTGCCGCAGAACCATTCATTAGCGATGGTCTGCGGCACTCTTTTATCAACTGTTTTGCGCCTTGTAGTTCTCGCCCCAATTCCACAAAGCGTCCAAGATCGGCTTCAAACTGTACCCCAAATCCGTCAGCGTATATTCCACCCTCGGAGGAACCTCCGCATAGACGGTACGGGTAAGAAGGCCGTTTTCCTCCATCTCTCGCAGCTGAGCGGTCAAAACTTTTTGAGATACATGGCCGATGGATTTTTTCAATTCACCGAAGCGTTTCGTGCCAGGGAGCAAGTCCCGCAAGATCAAAACTTTCCATTTGTCGCTAATCAATGTCAGCGTGGTTTCTACCGGACACGCTGGCAATTCTTTTGTGGCAGTTCCCATACTGATACCTCCTGGTCCATTGGTTTCTATTTTGCGCTTATATCTATATATTACTCTTAGTCTCTAAAACGCGTCAAGAAAATTTTATAAAATTTTTTGTGAATTAGGAAGGCCCAAAAGCCTTGAATTTATCAAAAAGTCACCTTTTGGTAACCGCCTAATTGTTACCGCAAGGTGACCATAGCACAATATTGTGCGTACTTTTCAACCTGCTTTTCCTGCGCTATGATGAATTTGCAAGGACGGGGAACACCCCGATCCCAAGAAGAATCAGGAGGTATTCCCCATGAGCATCTTTGAAAAGCTGTTCCATACGAACAAGGAAAACATGAGCGACAAGGAGGACAAAAACATGAAAATCGCTGTTATCTGTGCCAATGGCAAAGCCGGTAAACTGATCGTGAAGGAGGCTCTGGACCGCAAGCTGGATGTGACTGCTGTGGTTCGCGGCGAGAACAAGGCGGAGGCCAGCCAGGTCATCACCAAAGACCTGTTTGATCTGACCGCCGCTGACCTGAAGGGCTTTGATGTGGTCATCGACGCCTTCGGTGCCTGGACCGAGGACACGCTGCCTCTGCACAGCACTTCCCTCAAGCACCTGTGTGACATCCTCAGCGGTACGGACACCCGCCTGCTGGTGGTGGGCGGCGCCGGAAGCCTGTATGTCAATGCCGAGCATACCGCTCAGGTCATGGATGGCCCGGATTTCCCGGATGTGTTCAAGCCCCTGGCTTCCAACATGGGCAAGGCGCTGACCGAGCTGCGGCAGCGCAAGGATGTCCGGTGGACCTACATCAGCCCTGCCGGGGATTTCCAGGCAGAGGGTGAGCGGACCGGAAACTATCTGCTGGGCGGTGAGGAACTCACCTTGAACAGCCGCGGCGAGAGCATCATCAGCTACGCCGACTACGCCATCGCTATGGTGGACGAGGCTGTGAAGGGCCACCACGATCAGCAGCGCATCTCCGTGGTTCGGGCCTAAACCTCGGCACACCGTAAAACACAACTATACCCCAAAGGAGATTATCGCAATGAAAAAGTTTATTTCCAGCGCCCTTGCGCTGACACTGATTGCTTCCGTTCTGGCCGGATGTTCCAGCAACACTGCTTCCACCTCTGACCCCGGTTCTGCTCCCGAAAGCAGCACGCCCAGCAGCCAGGTGGAAAGCAACACCCAGGAGGAACAGACCAACACCGAAAAGGCCCTGGCCCTGATCGGCACCTTCGCTTCCGGCGATACGGAGACTGCCCGTGAGCTGCTGGACGAGAACTACATCCAGCACAATCTGGCCTATGGCACGGGGGAGGATGCCTTTATCAGCTCCGTGGAATACCTGGCGTCTGCCGATGTAAAGACCACCGTGGAAAACATCCGTTCCTTTGAGGACGGGGACTATGTGTTCCTCCAGACCGTCTATAACTTCGCCGGTGCTGGCGAGCAGGTGGCCTTTGACATCTTTCGCTTTGATGAAGATGGCAAGATTGCCGAGCATTGGGACAACCTGGCCGCCCTTGCTGCGGAGCCGAACCCCTCCGGCCACACCCAGATCGACGGTACAATGGAAGTGACCGATCTGGACAAGACTGAGGAAAACCGGGAACTGGTGAAGAACTTCCTCTACGATGTGATGCAGGGCAACAATCCCGACAAGACCGCCGATTACTTTGACGGTGACACCTACATCCAGCACAACACCGCGATTGCGGATGGCGTTTCCGGCCTGAATGCCGCACTTACTGCTCTGGCCGAGCAGGGCATCCAGATGATCTATGATGAAACCCATCTGATTCTGGCGCAGGGCAACTTTGTCCTGGCGGTCAGCGAGGGAACCTACGGCGGCTCTCCCACCAGCTACTACGACCTGTGGCGTGTGGAGGACGGCAAGATTGCCGAGCATTGGGATGTCATGGAGACCATTGCCGATCAGTCCACCTGGCAGAACGACAACGGTAAGTTCTGATTGAGCATTGTTACCAGCAGGTAACTATACCACAATATTGTGCGTACTTCACGCAGCTAAAGAACGCTGTTACAATTAAATCAGAAACAGAAAGCAAACACTTTCTCAACAACAGTTTGGAGGTTATCTATTATGAACGAAGTCGTGAAATTCCTGAATGAAAACCCTGTGCAGTACCTCGCCACCGTGGGCCGGGACGGGAAAGCCAAGTGCCGCCCCTTCATGTTCGCCGGTGAGAAAGACGGCAAGCTGTGGTTCTGTACCAACAACCAGAAGGATGTCTATCAGGATATGCAGGCCAACCCCTATGTGGAGGTTTCCGTGTCCAGCCCTGCGTATGCCTGGATTCGTCTGAACGGCAAGGCGGTCTTTGAGAACAATATGCCGGTCAAGGAGATGTGCATCCAGAACCCCATCGTCAAGGGCCAGTACCAGACCGCCGACAACCCGATCTTTGAGGTGTTCTACCTGGCCGACGCCCACGCCGTGATTGCCGACTTCTCCGGCAATCCTCCCCAGGTGTACGACCTGTAATCCTGAAAAATCCATACCGATCTTCGGGGCGGGGTGAAAGTCCCCACCGGCGGTAGAGTCCGCGAGCTGAATAGCATGAGCCGGTGTGATTCCGGCACCGACAGTTACAGTCTGGATGATAGAAGATAGGCCAAGGCCGCCCTGCAATCATGCGGGGCGGCCTTAATCTAAAGCCCATCTCATAAGGAGAGTTATGAACAATCAGTCTATTTCCGTAGCTGCTGTTGCAGGCAGGAAAGCAGCCTCCCTTCGCAGCACCCGTACCATGACCATGATTTCGCTGCTAGCGGCAGTATCCTTTGTTTTATCTTTTTTTGAGTTCCCTGTACCGCTTTCCCCTTCGTTTGCAAGGATGGACCTTTCGGACTTTCCGGCGCTGGTCGGCGCAATGACGATGGGGCCTTGGACTGGCGTATTGGTGGAGCTGGTAAAGAACCTGCTGGGATTGCTCAGCACCAGTACCGGCGGTGTGGGCGAACTGGCTAATTTTCTGATGGGCGGCGCAATGGTCTATCTTGCAGGCATGATCTATTATAAAAATCATCGTCCGGCTTGGCTGGCTTGTCTGACGGGGGCCATCGGCATGGCGATTATGGCGGCTGTGACAAACTATTTTATTCTGCTGCCGCTGTTTGAAACCTTTATGCCGCTGGATGCGCTGATTGCATCTTTCGCTGAATTTATCCCCTTCATACATACCAAGTTGGATGTGGTCTTATGGAATGCGATTCCATTCAATCTGCTCAAAGGGCTTGGGATCGCTCTGGTGACACTGGTGGTATATCCGAAACTGACACCGGTTCTCCGGGGGACAAGCAAGGGGAGGTAAGCTATGACAACACAAGAGATTTTGAACATTCTCCAGTCAGACATCCATTCCGTGGTGTTTGCCACTTTGGACGAACACGGCCTGCCCCAGACCTGTGTGATTGACCTGATGTTGGCGGATGATGACGGTCTTTATTTCCTGACCGCAAAGGGCAAAGCATTTTACCGCCGTTTGATGGCAAAGCCCTTTGTCTCTCTTTCGGGGATGAAAGGCGGAGATACCCTGTCCACCACGGCAATCTCCGTGAGAGGGGCGGTACGGAATATCGGAGAAAAGCGGCTGGCAGAAATCTTTGAAAAGAACCCCTATATGGAAAAAATCTATCCCACCGAAAAAAGCCGGGAGGCTCTGGAAGTGTTTCAGCTCTACAAAGGCCAGGGGGAATATTTCGACCTTGCCCAGCTTCCGCCCTATCGACAGAGCTTTTCTTTTGGTGGTGAGCGTATTCAGGAAAACGGCTATCGCATTATTCCTGAAAAATGTATCGGCTGCCAGGGCTGCCGAAGCGTCTGCCCGGTGAATTGTATCAGCAATACGATCCCACGAAGCATCGACACCGCCCACTGCTTGCATTGTGGAAACTGCCTTTCCATCTGTCCGGCAGGTGCTGTGGAACGGATCGGGGCAGCAAGCTAAGCCAAAAAATAACAGCATTTCTGAGGGAGGACCCTTTATGAACCGTATCCAACAAATTCAATATTTAATTCAGGTGCTTCTCAAAGAGATGCCTGCCTACCAGGAACAAGCGAGGGCCTTCCCCCAGGATGAACTGTCCCAGCGGAGACTGCTCCGCAGTCTGATGAATGTGCGCCCGCCGATGCCTCTGGACCCGTCGTTCCTTGCGGTGCAGGACGCTTTGCTCTCGGCGGAACGAGAGGAAAAGGGCGTGGTGGAGGCCGACGCGCTCCAGGATCGTCCCGGTCATCCCGGTATCGCTGTTTGGCAGGGGGACATCACCAGGCTGAAAGCCGACGCCATCGTGGACGCAGACAATGACCGGCTGCTGGGCTGTTTCGTTCCCTGCCACGGCTGCATCGACAACGCCATCCACTCGGCGGCAGGGCTTCAGCTCCGGGACGAGTGCAGTCGCCTCATGGAGCAGCAGGGCCACCCGGAACCCCCCGGGCAGGCAAAGCTGACCGGGGGCTACAATCTGCCCGCTCGGTATGTGCTGCATACGGTAGGTCCCATTATCCACGGGCGCGTTACCCCGCAGGACCGGGAGCTGCTGGCCTCCTGCTACCGCTCCTGTTTGAAACTTGCCTCGGAACATAAGCTGCAAAGTGTGGCATTTTGCTGTATCTCTACCGGCGAGTTTCACTTTCCCAATCAAGAAGCCGCCCAGATCGCTGTTCAGACGGTCAAAGAGTTCCTGCAAGCACCAACGACGGTGAGAAAGGTGATTTTCAATGTTTTCAAGGATATTGACGCAAAAATCTATGATGACCTACTCTGAGCAGATCGAGCAGGTAAGGCAGGCGCTGCACGAGGCGGATGCCGTTGTGATCGGGGCAGGCTCCGGCCTGTCAACCTCTGCGGGACTGACCTATTCCGGCCCCCGGTTCCAGGAACATTTCGGAGACTTTATTCAGAAATACAAAATCCAGGATATGTACTCCGGGGGTTTTTACCCGTTTGAAACTCTGGAAGAACATTGGGCATGGTGGAGCCGCCATATTATGATAAACCGATACGAGAAAGCCCCTAAGCCCGTTTATGATGAACTGCTGAAGCTGGTCCATGATAAAGATTACTTTGTCCTTACCACCAATGTGGACCATCAATTCCAGCTGGCCGGCTTTGATAAGGAGCGGCTGTTCTATACCCAGGGAGACTACGGCCTGTGGCAATGCTCGGAGCCATGCTGTCAAAAGACCTGGGACAACGAGGAAACTGTCCGGCGCATGGTGGCAGAGCAGCGGGATATGCGTGTCCCCACAGAACTTGTCCCGCATTGCCCGGTTTGCGGCGGGCCCATGACCATGAATCTGCGGTGCGACAACACCTTCGTCCAGGACGAGGGCTGGTATGCCGCTTATTCCCGCTACGAGGATTTCCTTCGTCGGCATGGAAACGCAAAGGTGGTCTATCTGGAATTAGGTGTGGGCGGCAATACGCCGGTCATCATCAAGTACCCGTTCTGGAAGATGACCTATCAGAACGCCAACGCATTTTATATCTGCATCAATCTGTCTGAATCCTGCTGCCCCAAGGAAATTCAAGCGAGGGCTGTCTGCATCAATAGGGATGTTGGTGCCACATTGCATGAGCTGTGTCTGTAAACGGAAAGTGCCGATACAGCCCGGATAGCGAAGTATTTAGAAATTTTCTCAAGATAATAAATCGAAAGCAATATTTCCCTCATGTGTGAAAACCGAAGGGAAATATTGCTTTTTTAATTGTAATAAAGGATGTCATAAAAGTACGGAGTATCTATTTCGTTTGTATATGGAGAAATCCCCCTTGACAAATCTCTTTCCAAAAGAAAATATTGGAGCAGTACGCCGCTGAGCACCGCTTCCCCAACCCGCAGTTCTATGTGGATGACGGGTACTCCGGGGCCAGCTTCAACCGCCCGGACTTCCAGCGCCTGCTGGCGGATATGGAGGAGGGGAAGATCGGGACGATCATCACCAAAGACCTCAGCCGCCTGGGCCGCAACCAATTGCACACCGGGTTGTACATTGAGGAGCGGTTTCCTATGTTCGGCGTCCGCTACATCGCCATCAACGACAATGTGGATACGGACAGCAGCGAGAGCAATGACCTGATGCCCTTTAAAAACCTGTTCAACGAATGGTTTGTGCGGGACACCAGCCGGAAGATCCGGGCGGTCCAGCGGGCAAAAGCGGAGCGCGGGGAGCGGCTGGGCACCAGAGCACCCTATGGCTATATGAAAGATGAGCAGAAGAAGCTGGTCATTGATGAGGAGGCCGGGGCGGTGGTTCGCCGGATCTTCGCCCTGTGCGCCGCCGGGAACGGCCCCAGCCAAATCGCCAGGATGTTGAAACGGGAACAGGTGCTGTGCCCCACGGTCTATGCCTACCGGAAGTTCGGCGTGAACCACACCAGCCTGGACCTGGAAAAGCCATACCACTGGACCAGCAGCACTGTGGCCAATATGCTGGAGAACGAGCTGTATCTGGGCAATACCGTCAATATGAAGTACAGCACCAGGTCCTACAAGGACAAGCGGCATATGGAGCACCCCAGGGAGGACTGTCTGGTGATCGAGGGCAGCCATGAGCCTCTCGTAGACCGGGAGACCTGGGACATCGTCCAGCGGGTACGGCAGAACAAACGCCGCCCCACCAAGATGGAGGAGCAGAACAAGTACTCCGGGTTGGTGGTGTGCGCCGACTGCGGCAGGGCTATGGTGCTGCACCGGGCACACACTATGGCGGCTACCTACAACCACTTCACCTGCCGGACCTATAAAAAGGACGGCGGTGAGGTGTGTACAGCCCACTACATCCGGGAATGCATCCTGGACGAGGTGGTACTGGAGGACCTGCGGCGGGTGACCGCCCGGGCCCGGGAGCACACCAGAGAGTTCGCGGAGTACATCAGCGGCAGGCAGTCGGCGGAGGTACAGCGGGACATCCGGAGCCGTGAAAAGGAGCTGGCCGCCCTGAACAAGCGGGCCGGGGAGCTGGACGCCATCTTCAGGCGGCTGTACGAGGACAGTGTGCTGGGCCGCATCTCGGCGGAGCAGTTCCAGGCCCTCTCTGCCGGCTACACGGAGGAGATGGCCCGGATTAAGGAAAAGATCCCGGCGCAGGAGACGACTATCCAGGCCCTGCGGGAAAAGGTGTGCGGCACGGACCATTTCATCGCTCTGGCAAAACGGTACACCGACATCCAGGAATTGACCCCGGAGCTGCTGCGGCTGTTTATCCGAAAGATCGTGGTCCATGAGAAGGACGTGAAGTGGAGCAAGCACGCCCGGCAGATGGTGGAGATTCACTATAACGACATTGGGTATGTGGGTGCAACACTGAATGACGCACAGAATATGGTAGAATCGGCATAGACAGAAAAGTCCCCGGCAGATACTGCCGAAGCAATATCTGCCGGGGTTCCAGACACTCAAGAAGTTACCCCTGTTAAGGGGGACCAAAAGATACCGTGTCTTTTTTCACCAGGTGTCGTTCAGTTCGTAGACCTCGACCTTCAGCTCCAGGACGTCCAGCACCCCGCCGTCTCCGCCGTACAGCGTCACCGCACAGGGGAGGTCCGCGTGGACCAGGGTGTGGCCGTTCCCGGTTTCGAGCGGCTTCCAATACCACAGATTGATGGCGTCCAGCAGGTCGATCTCCTGCCCGGGGAGGGGGTCCTGCCCATGCTCGAACCGGCTCCATCTGTGGTCGGGGCTGATGTAGGAAAAGGCAAAGGCCCCATCGCTCAGCTTCTTCCCCTCCAGCGTGAAGTCCACCGCTTCGCCGTCCTCCCCCAGGGTGGCATACTGCCGCCGCGCCGTCACCACGGCGGTGGCGGACACGGCGTCCTCAAATGGTCCCGCCACGTACAGCGTGCCGCCCCAGGCCACGCACAGCACGTCGTTTGCCATCTCCACGCCTGAGTCCCAGACATAGTACCGCATGTTCTGCAGGCCGTGCCGCTGAAACTGGAACGCCGCATAGGTCCCGCCGCTGCGGGCCAGCACGAAGGTGTTCTTCCGGCTGAGATAGTCGCCGGAGTATTGGAATTTCTCCTGCAGGACATACACCGGCTCCAGGTCCTCCAGAAAATAATCCCGGGCCACCTGGCGGCACATGCCCTTCACCGTGTAGGGCGGGAAGCCCAGCGCGGCGTGGACGCAGAAGCCCAGCAGGGCGCAGATCAGCAGGTTGCGGACGATCTTCTGTTTTCGGTTCAGCCGAAGCCCTCTCATGCCGCTCCCTCCCATTCCGCCCGCAGGGTCCAGTCGTTCATGCCGTAGGGGTACGTGATCTCCGCCCAGGCGGGGCGGTGGTCCAAGGTCAGCCGAATGGTTTCCTGATACCGGGTCCAGCTCGTGCCAGTTCCCGCCCAATAGCCCCAATAGCCGGTCTCCGGCCAGGTGCCGTCTTCCCGCCGGGCGTAGGATAGGACCGCGCCCCGGTCGTCCGCGACCTCCAGATACCGCCACAGACCGTCGGGGCTGTACCCAAAGGGGTCATGCATCTCGACCCAGACATACAGGTCCGCCTGGAAGACGCCGCCCTCCTCCGTGATCTCCCCGGGGGCCAGCCAGAGGGTGGCGTATTCCGTCTCCACCCGGTCCGCCCCGGCGACGGGCTCCGTCCACTGCAGCTGCGCCGCCGTCCGTCTCAGGGCGTCGTTGACTGTGCCGCTGTCCTTGACGGTGATCCCCACCGCAGCGATCAGCAGCGCCAGCATCAGCCACCGGGTCAGCCGCCACAGCCAGCCCCAGAAGGGGTGGTGGGCGCTATCCAGGGCACAGCCCACCACAAAGGCGCTGCCCATGGCGTCCAGGGACCGCCGCTCCGCAAGGGCAGTGTCGTAGCCCAAACGCTCCAAATCGGCGCGGCCGTCCTCCAGGTGGGCCAGCAGCTCCCTGCGGATGGCCTTGTGGTCCGGCTGGAAGCGGACCTCCCGCAGCACGGCGGCGCACCAGTCGTTCCAGGCGGGGTTTTCCCGTTTCGGCGGATCAGTCGGTGCGGTACGCCGCCTCCGCCAGAACTTCTTCATAGACATGGACCACCTCCCCCCTTTCATTGTAGAATGTGACTGTCACATCACAGCTAAAGTCCACCTTTGGGCCGCTTCGGATTCTGGACGCTAGGAGGGACAGCTCCGTCCACTCCGCTTCCTCCTGTTTGCCGCCGTCCGTGTACTTCCGCTCCAGCGGGAAGCGGTAGACGCCGTTGGCGTCGGGCGCGGCCTCCATGGTATACGTCTCGTCCCAGTCGAAATAGTCCTCTTCGCTCTTGGGATTGATCCCGACGACATCCCGCATCCGCAGGGCGCACACCGCCCGGACGGTCTCCGGCAGGTCCGCCCAGGCGTAGACCGCCTCCGGTGGGGCTGTCAGCCTTACGTTCTCCACAAAGAATGCCGCCGGGCCGATAGGCTTCACCAGCTGAAAATCACCCACAGTATAGTCCAGCCAACCGGAGAACTCCGTGGCGGTGCCGAACGTGTCCCCCGCGCGGAAGATGACGCAGCGCCGCTCCGGTCCACCATTGCCCCACTCCGTCCGGTACAGGACCTCTGGACGGGGAAGGCCGTAGGTCTCCGCCTTCCAGCGGAGGGCCAGGTCAGCGGTGGGCGCCCGAAAATCCCTGATTCCCCACGCCAGGAACACCAGCAGGACCGCCGCCAGCAGATTGCGGGCCACTCTCTGTTTCCGGCTCAGCCTCGGTATCCAATGAGGCAGCTTCACGGCGTTCCCTCCTCTCCCTGGGACAGGTCGACACGGATGGTCCACCCGGCGGTCTTGTGGGTGATGTCCACCCACTCCGGGTCGTTCTCCACCCCGTAAAGCTGTATCCAACAGTCGTTTTTCCAGCGGCCGTCATTGGGGGAGCTGCCTTGGACATAGGGATACTTGTTCTCCTCATACCGTACGCCATTGCTGTCCTCCGCCTCCAGGCAACCGTTGAAGTTTGGCCCGTCCAGCCAGAATTTCGGCGTGGACGCGGTCAGTTCCAAGGACAGCATATACCGGCCCTCTATGTCCGTCTCCTCATAGCGCGCCCCGTTGATTTGAACCTGATACGAACCCGCCTGGAAAGACCTTGGATAGATGCCCGCCTCCGGCACCCCCTGCGCAGGCGTATTGAGCGGTATGGCGGACTGGCCCCAATCAGGCCATCCCCAAAACGTCAGATTGCAGAGGGCCAGCGCCAGCGCCAGCGCCGCCAGCCACCGGCTGACCTGCCACAGCCACCCCAGCCACGGCTTGTGGGCCCGGTCCAGAGCGCGGCCCACCTCTCCGGCGTCTCCCATGGCCCGCAAGGCCCGCTCCATCGCCAGGTCCCTGGGATACCCCAGCCGCTCCAGATCCGCCCTGCCGTCCTCCAAATGGGCCAGCAGCTCCTTCTGGATGGCCTGATGGTCCGGCCGGAAGCGCACCTGTTCCAAGACCTCCCGAACCCAGCCCCGCCACGCGGGGTCCACCCGGATATCCGCTTTTACCTCTCTCATGGGCCGCTCGCCTCCCCCCAATGCCAAGTGCTTCCCTGTCACGCCGGGGAGATGCCGCAGACCACGGCGTTGACCTTCTCCGTAAAGACGTTCCACTCCTCCTTCTTCTCCTCCAGGACCTTCAGGCCCTTCCGGGTGATGCGGTAGTACTTCCGCATCCGGCCCGTCTCCGCCTCCTTCTCCCGGACCGTCACCAGCCGGTCCGCCTCCAGGGCGTGGAGGATGGGGTAGAGCGTCCCCTCCTTCAGCTCAAAGGTGTGGTCGGAGCGCCGGGCCAGCTCCGTGATCATCTGGTAGCCGTACATCTCCTCCCGGGAGAGCAGGGACAGCACCAGCAGCGTCGTGCTCCCTGACATCAGGCTCTTGTCGATTTTCATACCGTCTCCTCCTTTACCAGTGTAAATTAAATTCCCAATCGATATATTCCATCTTTTTTTCGTGGAGCAGCTCTCCGTCCGCGCCGTAGAGCCGCAGGACCGGCTCCTGGGTGAACGTGGGGCCCTGACCACTGAAAAACGCCCGCTCCATCTCCGCCTCGGGACTGCCGTCCTCCTCGCTGTAATAGGGCTCCAATCGGAACGTAAAGCAGTAGTCGTTTTGCCGCTCCCCCTCCGCTGTGTAGGTCCGCTGGGTGTTCCACCGCCTGCCGCCGGAACTGCCGTCCCAGTGAATGGTGATCTCCAGCTCCGCCCGGTCCGCCCCTTCCAGGGTGCCCATGGCCATGACCTCCAACGGCCACCAGTCCCGGCTGAGGACGCAAATGCCGTCTGGCTCGTCGTAGAACTTGGGAACGCCACCCTGCAGCCCCAGCGGGGTTCTGTAATAGTTCACCGCCAGAAACTGGTTCCCGTTCCGGGCAAAGATAGTCCCCTCCAGAAAATCGCTCTCGCCTTCCTCACGCCCAATAAACAGCAGTTCGGACCCTTCCATCAGATAGCCTCGCTCCGCCCGGCGGAGCACGCCCTCCCGCGTCAGCACCGGGAAACCCAGCATCCATTCAAACAGCAGAAATGTCAAAGCGATCAGCAGAAAATTCCGGATGATCTTCTGTTTGCGGTTCAGTCTCAAGAACCTCACGCCGTCACCTCCTCCCACGGGATGCGGATGCTCCAGGGTTCGCCATAGGGATAGGATATCTCAAGCCATTCCCCCGGCGGCTCCGGACTCCAAATGTATAAATAATACAGGGACCGGAACATGTCGGAATACCGCCGCGCCGGGACCAGATTTCCCCCATCGGGGTCCCACTCCGTATCATACGTGCGCCCCGCGTCGTCTACAGCTGTGAGCATATACGGCATAGACCCAACAGGCCCAGTGCCCCAAAAGCGCTGGTCGTCCGCCGCCACAACGATGGTGCACCAGTATTGAACATAGGAGGGCTCACCAGTTGTCTCCACGATCCTGGAATCTTTCCACACCGCCGCATAGGGCACGGACAGTGTATATCCTACCCGCTCCACGGTGGCGTCCCCCTGTCCCACGGCGATTCGCACGGAGTCATCCCGCTCCGGACTTCCCTCTCCGAAGAAGAAAAAGCCGTCCGGCTCATAGTCCCCCTCCCGCTGCACCGGCGTGAGGTTATTCATCAGTCCGTCAAAGCTCCCCGCCAGGCAGAAAAACGCAATCAGCACTCCGCAGACGATCACGCCCCACCGGCTGGCCATCCAAAGCCAGCCCAGCCAGGGCTTATGTACCCGGTCCAGCGCCCGGCCGATCTCCTCCGCGTCGCCCATGGCCCCCAGCGCCCGCTGCTCCGCCAGCTCGTAGTCGTAGCCGATGCGCTGCAGGTCCCTGACGTGGTCCTCATAGTGGGCGTCCAGCTCCTCCCGGATGCGCTTGCGGTCCGGCTTGAAGCGGACCTGCTCCACCACATTCTCACGCCACTTGTAAAATTCCAGCAAGCCTTTCACCTCTGCGGGAAAATAATACCTCGGTCATCTATGTTTATCATACATAGATGACCGAGGTTTGTCAATACGGTTTTCAGCTTTTCTCCGGCAGCAGCGGACTGTACATCATGATGGCGTCATTGGTGCATAAAAACTGCTCCTCCAGCAGTTCCCCATAGGTCCCGTACACCAGGCGGTACAGAGCATTGTGGCGCGCATAGCCACCCCAGGACATCTGCTCGATGCGTGCTTCCCGTTCCACGATCTCATAGCGGTGCTCCGGCGGCCGCATTGCCCGCCACTCGCCCTCCAGGTGGGTCTCCCCCACCCGCAGGCACAGCTGGAAGTTCTGGTCCGTATCATTGCGGATCATCAGGTCCCGGTGGGGATAGGCGCAGGTGGCGCCGCTGCCGAAGGGCTGGGTCCGGTTGGCGTCCGGGAACACGTCGTGGGAGTGGCGGTAGCGCTCCACCACCGTCAGCGGCGTGTGGAGCGTCATCCAGAAAATCAGGTTGGATAGTTGACATAACCCGCCGCCAATGTCGCCGCCGATGCGCCCCAGGAACAGCACCATGCCCTCCTGATAGCCCTTGCGGCGGGTGGGTCTGCCGATGAGCTTCCAATAGCTGAAGGTCTCGCCCGGGTGCAGCACCAGCCCGTCCAGCCGGGCCACGGCCAGCTTCAGGTTCGTGACCTTGTTCCGCTGCCATGTCATTTCCTCGCCCCGCAGCTGGCGCGTCAGCGGGGTGGCATGGGTAAACTGGACGCAAGGCAGGCGGTCCGTCCTTCGTTCCCTTGCCCAGTGAAATCTGGGGGAGCACCACAGCAGGTAGCGCTTTCCTGTATAATACGCTTTCCCCAACCGCAGGCGCAGCCAGCTGCGGCGAATGGGCGGGCGGAGTTGTTGGTTTTTCAAAGCTGTCATCGTACCCCTTCCTGCCAAACAACACTACAATTGGCGCTGAGCGGACAATGGCTCCCCGCTCCGCGTCATAGGCCAACTCCGTGGTCAATCGCCCATATAGCAACCATATACAGACGGGACCTCTAAAAAAATTAAATATTTTTCCAAGATGGTAAGCGTATCCTTGCCAGGTTTCCTCTTTTTCATAGGATTTCCCCGATTTCCTGCATGTTTTTTATGAGTTTATCAAAGAAACAAGCGCAATAAATCTCAAAAGAATCACAAATTGTAACAAAAGATTTCTCTTCAAGCACGCTATTCCAGAGAGCAAAAAAGCGACAGTCCGTTTGGACTGCCGCTCAGTGTTGGCGTTACCTATCTTC
>CABSFC010000066.1 GCA_902476875.1 uncultured Oscillibacter sp.
GCCCGGGCCTTCGGCGACCTCAGCGAGAACTTTGAGTACAAGTGCGCCAAGCAGGCGAAAAACCGCAACGAGAGCCGTATCCGCTATCTGGAGCGGATGATCCGCACCGCCAGGGTCATCCAGGTCCAGCCCCAGGGGGACGCGGTGGGGCTTTTCGACAAGGTGACGATCTTCAACGAGATGGCGAAGCGGGAGATGACCGTCCAGATCGTCACCACCTTGCGTCAGGACGCGCTGAAGGGCCTGATCAGCAAGGAGTCCCCGGTGGGCAGGGCCCTGATGGGCCGCAGGGTCGGGGACCGGGTCCAGGTGGAGGTGGGCCCGGAGATGAAGTACTTTGTGGAGATCCGGGCCATTGAAAAGGGCGAGGACGACGAGTCCATGGAGATCAGCTCCTATTAAACGCGCGGCGCCGCCGGGAATGGCGGCGCTTTTCCTTGACGCTTGCACAGAATCCGGTTATCATGAAGAGGCGGAGATAAAAACACGGCCTGGTTGGTAGTCCAGGCGTATCCGCGGTATCGAGCGGGTATCAGTAACCTGCCTCCTTGGTTGTCCGTTCTCCGAACGAACTTTTTAAGGAGGACACGCACATGGAAACCGGATACGCCAGGCTGACCGTCTATTTCGAGGACCCCTTCTGGGTGGGACTCTACGAGCGGGGAGGCGGCGGGACCTATCAGGTCTGCCGCATCGTCTTCGGCGCGGAGCCCAGGGATCAGGAGGTCTACGCCCTCCTGCTGGAGCAGTGGCGGCGGCTGCGGTTCAGTCCATCCATGGCGGCGGAGGGGCCTGTGGAGCGGCGTGTCAATCCCAAGCGTATGCGGCGGCAGATCAAGCGGGAGCTGCAAAGCGCGGGGACCGGCACGAAAGCGCGGCAGGCGCTGAAGCTGCGGCGGGAGCAGGGCAAAGAGACCCGCAAACGCCAGTCCCGCGCGGAGCGGGAGGCGGAGGCGGAGCGCCAGCTTGCCCTGCGCCGGGAAAAGCGGCGGGAGAAGCACAGGGGCCATTGAACCGCGTCCCGGAGCCTTGCGCTCCGGGATTTTTCCGTCCGGGGACGGAAAACGGGGCTTGTTCCCGCCCCGGCTTTTTGCTATACTCATTGCGATACACATATTCGACAGCAGAGGGGGGGAGCGGCGATGCACGAGATCGAGGCAAAGTCCATCCTCTCCGCCCGCAACGGCATGAACGTCTACCGGGGCTGCACCCACGGGTGCATCTACTGCGACTCCCGCAGCACCTGTTACCAGATGGACCACGCCTTTGAGGACGTGGCGGTGAAGCGCAACGCCCCGGAGCTGCTGGAGGACGCCCTCCGGCGGAAGCGGCGGCGGTGCATGATCGGCACCGGCTCCATGTGCGACCCCTATCTGCCCCTGGAGCGGGAGACCCGCCTGACCCGGCGGTGTTTGGAGGTCATCGACCGCCACGGCTTCGGCGTGTCGGTGCTGACCAAGTCCGATCTGATCTTACGGGACCTGGAGCTGCTGAAACACATCAACGACCAGACGAAAGCCGTGGTCTGCACCACCTTCACCACCTTTGACGAGGACCTGTGCCGTGTGATCGAGCCCAACGTCTGCACCACCCGGCGGCGGTTCGAGATGCTGCGGACCATGCATGAGCAAGGCATCCACACCGGCGTGTGGCTGTGCCCTATCCTGCCCTTCCTCAACGACACGGAGGAGAACCTGCGGGGACTGCTGGACTACTGCTTCGCCGCCGGGGTGGAGGTCATCGTCAATTTCGGCATGGGCGTCACCCTGCGGGACGGGGACCGGCAGTATTTCTACTGGCAACTGGACGCTCATTTCCCCGGCCTGAAGGAGCGGTATGTCAGGACCTTCGGGGACCGCTACGACTGCCCCAGCCCCAACGCCGCCCGTCTGACAGAGGTGTTCCGGGCGGAGTGCCGGGCCCGCGGCGTCATCTGCGATCCGGAGCGGGCCATGGCCTGGCTGACGGAATTCGAGGACAGGCAGGCGGGCGAACAGTTGGACTTGTTTACATAACACAAAGGAGGAGACCATCATGTTATTTCTCTGCTATCCCAAGTGCACCACCTGCCAGAAAGCGCGGGGCTATCTGGACGCGAAGGGCATCGCTTACGAGCTTCGGGACATCAAGCTGGAAAATCCCACCGCCGACGAGCTACGGACGTGGTGGCAGGCCAGCGGCCTGCCCCTGAAAAAGTTCTTCAACACCAGCGGCCTGCAGTACAAGGCCCTGAATTTGAAGGACAGGCTGCCGTCCATGACCGAGGAGGAGCAGCTTCAGCTGCTGGCTACCGACGGTATGCTGGTGAAGCGGCCCATTCTGGTGGGCGAGGGCTTTGTGCTGACGGGCTTCCGCCAGGCGGAGTGGGAAGCGCGGCTGGGATGATCCAACGCATCGACTTCGCGCCGCTGGACGGCATCACCAAGGTGGTGTTCCGGCGGGTGTGGCACCGGCACTTCGGCGGAGCGGACCGGTATTTCATCCCCTTTTTCTCCCCCACCGGGCAGCATATCCTGACAGACCGGGACCGGCGGGAGCTGGACCCGGCGGTCAACGGCGGCATGCCGCTGGTGCCCCAGGTGATGACCCGGGTGGCCGGCGACTTCCTGTGGGCGGCGGAGCAGGTGCGGGATATGGGCTACACCGAGGTGAATCTGAACCTGGGGTGCCCCTCCGGCACCGTCACCGCCAAGGGGAAGGGGGCCGGGTTTTTGGCAAAGCCCGAGGAGCTGGACCGCTTTTTTGACGAGGTGTTTGCGAAAATCGACATACCCGTTTCCGTCAAGACCCGGCTGGGCATCGCGAGCCCGGAGGAGTTCGGACGGTTACTGGAGGTCTACGACCGCTACCCCATCGCCTGCCTGACCATCCACGCCAGGGTGCAGAAGGAGAAGTACCGGGGACCCGTCCACCTGGACGCTTTCGCCCGGGCTCTGGCGGAGAGCCGGAACCCGGTGTGCTACAACGGCGACCTGCGGACGGTGGAGGAGGTCCGGGCCCTGGAGGCCCGTTTCCCGGCGGTGGACGCGGTGATGATCGGTCGGGGCGCCGTGGCGGACCCGGCGCTGGTGCGGAAGCTCCGGGGCGGGCCCGCCGCCACGAAGAAGGAGCTGCAGGCGTTCACGCAGGCGCTGTACCGGGCGTATCAGGACTACTATGGACAGGTGGGCACCGCCGCCCAGCGGATGCGGGAGGTCTGGTTCTACCTGATCCACCTGTTCGAGGACGCGGAGCGGCTGAACAAGAAGCTGCGGCGGTTCCGGAATCCCGGCGAGTACGAGGTCATCGAGGCCGCCATCTTCCGGGAGCTGGACCTGCGGGACCATGCCGAAGGGGATTTGATCTGAGGCGGGGCGCCCCGCCCTGCGCATAAAAAACGGCCTGTGCTTTTTGCACAGGCCGCGTTTTTATAGGCTTATTCAAATTTCAGGAGGTTTAACCCGATTTCCTCGCTGAACGCCCGGTCTACTGTCCCGGGAATTTCCGTCACCACCATCTCGCAGGTGGCGCTGATGACAGCCCGGTTCAGGTGGCCGCCCACCACGCGGCCCTGATCGTCGCCGGCGCTCATATGCAGGTGGCAGTAAAACGCGCCGTTCATGGTGTCGATGGTGCCGGTGAGGGAGACGATCTCGTAGCTGCCCTGGAAGCTGTTGGCGTAGTACTTCTTCTCCGCCGTGTTGAAAACGCCCACGGTGAAGTCGTTCACCGCGCCCAGGGCCTGGACGGAGGCCAGCCTGATGCTTTCTTTTAACGCCAGGGCCTTGACCTGCTCCAAAATCTCCTCGCCCCTGTCCAGGCGGACGATGTACGTGTTTCCAAATTTCCGGTAGTCCATAGGCGTTCCTCCGTTGTATATGATGGGTCCAGCATAGCACACGGATCGGGAAAAATCAAGCCAGGGTCAGGTCGCCGTCCTTCACCCAGCCCAGCTTCCGGCACACCTGGTTGATGGCGGGGGCCAGGATGGCGGGGAGGACAAAGCAGATCAGCACCAGGCCCAGCCAGTCAAACCCCGTGGGAGAGATGGCGGCGGCGCCTTTGGCGACGGCGTCCTCGCTGGGAGCCAGCCAGCCGGTCCAGATACCGATCTGGCCGCACAGGCCGCAGGTGCCCATGCCGGAGTTGATGGGGGCGCCGTTCATCTCCAGCTTGAACAGGCACGTGGCCAGAGGGCCGGTGATGGCGGAGGCCACTGTCGGCGCGATCCAGACGCGGGGATTCTTCACGATGTTGGGCATTTGCAGCATGGAGGTGCCCAGGCCCTGGCTGACCAGCCCGCCCCAGCGGTTTTCCGGAAAGCTCATGACGGCGAAGCCCACCATCTGGGCGCAGCACCCCGCCACGGCGGCGCCGCCGGCCAGACCCGTCAGCCCCAGCACGGAGCAGATGGCGGCGGAGGAGATGGGCAAGGTCAGGGCAACGCCCACCAGCACGGAGACGGCGATGCCCATCCAGAAGGGCTGGAGCTTGGTGGCGTTGTCGATGATGGTACCGAAAGCGCTGGCGGCCGTGCCGATGGGCGGCGCGATCAGCTTGGCCAGCGCCACGCCTATCACGATGGTGACGGCGGGGGTCACCAGGATATCGATCTTCGTCTCCTTGCTGACGGCTTTTCCGCACTCCGCGGCGATGATGGCGATGATCAGAACGGCCAGAGGCCCACCTGCGCCGCCCTCGGCATTGGCGGCCCAGCCCACGGCGGCCAGAGAGAAGAGGACCATGGGGTCCGCTTTCAGCGCATATCCGATGGCCACCGCCATGGCGGGGCCGGACACGGACATGGCGTAGGTGCCGATGTCCGTCAGGTACTGGACCCCCAGCTGCTGGCCCAGAGTCTTGATGATGGTGCCGATGAGCAAGGAGCAGAACAGGCCCTGGGCCATGGCGCCCAGGGCGTCGATGCCGTACCGCCTGGCGGAGAAGACGATATTTTTGCGCTTGAGGAAAGCCTTTACATGTTCCATGGAAAGCACCTGTTTCTTATGTAAGATAAATGTGGTACACAGGTGTCTTGACACCTGTGCACCACACTATACACGGAAAGGGCCGGCTTGTCAACCGCTTTTCCGCTGCTGGCCGGTGGGGAGAGGCGATTTCCTGTGATACAGGCGGATCAGCCCTCCAGCAGGACCTTCAGGTCCCGCAGGGCGGCCCGCACCCGGGCGAAAGCGTCCTCGTTGGGGCAGGCCAGCGTGTGGAGGTGGATGCCTCCGGTCAGATCGGACAGGGGGCGGGCCTCGGCCTGGGCGCAGCGGGCGATGAACTGGGCCACGTCATAGCGGCTGGACAGCTGGAGCGGTCCGGTGAGCTGACCGTAGATGGGGTGCTCCACGATAACGTCCACCGCCGTACAGCCCTGGTCCACGATGGCGTACAGCTCCGCCTCCATGCCCGCCGCGTCGTGCTGGCAGGCCACCTGACGCATAAGGCCCCCCGGGGAGGGCTGGGAGACGTAGCCACGGGGCGTGGCGGAGATGTCCGCTCCCGCCGCCCGCAGCAGGGCGACGTCTCCCACGATGACCTGACGGCTGACGGAGAACCGCGCCGCTAACGCTCCCGCGCTGATGGGCTGGGCGGATTGCTGCAAAATATCCTGAATGGCCTGACGGCGTTCTTCGGCGCGCATGGGGAGACCTCCTTTTCTGTCTTGACAGCAGTATACCACGCCGTGTGCCGTTTTGCAAAGGAAAAGCGGGGCGATTGACTTTCCGTCCGGAAGTGGGTACAATGCAAACAAGAGCGGGCGCTGCCCGCGGATTATTTAAAGGCGGGAATGGCGATATGCTGATGTTGGAAAAGGAAGAAACGCTGTCCGCGCGGAACATCCCCTTTGGCCTGGTGGAGGTCTGGTATCCGGACCCGGCGGCGTGGGACGTGGAGGCCCTCCGGGCGCTGGAGGCGGCGGAGCTGGCCGGGCTGCGGGAGCGATACGCGGACTATGACCGCAGGGCGGTGTTTGGGGAGAACCCCTACGTCCGTTTTTTCAAGAAGTTCAAAAAGACCTATCCCGTGCTGATGCAGTTTGAGTCCTTTTTATTGAAGGGACGGCCCTTCCCCCAGGTGAACCCCGTGACGGAGGTGCCCTTCCTGGCGGAGCTGACCACCCAGTATCTGATGGGTACCCACGACGCGGACGCGGTGCGGGGGACGCTGCGGCTGTTCTCCGGCACGGAGAAGGCGCCCTTCACCGGGCTGCGGGGCGAGGAGGTCCACACCTATCCCAATGACGTCTGTGGCCGGGACGACGGCGGCATCATTTTCAGCATGATCTCCGGCGCGGACGAGCGAACCTGCGCGAAGCCGGAGAGCCGCCACGTGTTCTATCCCGTGTTCGGCACGCCGGACGTGCCGGAGGAGGAGATCGTCTCCCGGCAGGCGCTTTTGCGGCGGTATGTTCTAACGCTGGCGCCCGCTGCGCGGGTCGAGACGCAGCTCGTGTGAGAAACCTGTGACAGGCGGCTCTCCCCGCTGGGGGAGAGCCGCTTTACCGTGCCCTCGCCGCCGGGAACATTGGGCAGATGTCGCAAAAATTGGTTGTAACTTGCAACAAAATGCGAATTGACTTGTGGCAGGGGTGTGGTATGATTTGATCTATCTGTAAACGTTTGAGGGGGGAGCGCTATGCGGACGGTAAGCGGTTATCTGCGGCCCTTTGCGCTGCGGGTGTGCTGCGGTGTGGCGATCAAGTTCACCGCCGCCGTGCTGGAGCTGACGCTGCCGCTGCTGCTGGCCCACATCATCAACGTCTGCGTCCCCGCCCGGGACGTGGACGCCATCTGGCGCATGGGCGGGCTCATGATGGCGCTGGCTTTCGGCGCGGCGTTCTGCAACATCACGGCCAACCGAATGGCCGCCTGGGTGTCCATGGAGGTGACCCGCCGGCTGCGGCGGGACGTGTACAGCCGGGTGGAGGGGCTGTCCTGCGCCCAGATGGACCGATTCTCCATCTCGTCCCTGGTGTCCCGGCTGACCAACGACACCTATCACGTCCACCAGATGTTCGACAAGATCCAGCGGGGCGGCATCCGGGCACCCATGTTGGTGCTGGGCGGGTTGGTTCTGACGTTTCTGCAGGCCCCGGCCCTGGGGCTGGTGCAGCTGGTGGTCTGCTCTCTGACTTTCTGCACCATCGCCCTGGTGACCCGGAGGGGCATCCCCCACTACACAAAGGCCCAGACGGCGGTGGACGATGTGGTTCGTATCATCCGGGAGAACGCCTCCGGCGTCCGGGTCATCAAGGCCCTGGCCTGTCAGGGCCGGGAGAGGGCCCGGTTTGAGCGCGCAAACGAGTGCGCCCGGGCCACGGAGGAGAAGGCGGGCCGCGTTATGGCGGCGGCGAACCCTCTGTCGGACTTTTTGCTGAACACGGGCCTTGTGCTGGTGGTGGCCGTGGGCGCGGCGCTGGTGAACATCGGCAAGCTGGACCCTGGCCACATCGTGGCCTTTTTGTCCTATTTCGCCCTGATTCAGACCGCCACGTTGGGCATGGCCAAGCTCTTTGTGAAGATCAGCAAGGGCGCGGCCTCCGCCCGCCGCATTGAGGAGATTTTGCTGGCTCCCTCGGACCAGCTTGTCCGGCCCTCGGACGCTGCGTCTGGAGCGGAGCTGGGCATGGAGGGGGTGTCCTTCTCCTACCTGGGGGTGGAGAAGGATCTGGACAATGCGGACTTCACCCTGCGGAAGGGGGAGACCCTGGGCATCCTGGGTCCCACCGGCAGCGGCAAGACCACGCTGGTCAGCCTGCTGCTGCGGCTGTATGACGCCGGCGAGGGCGTGGTGTGGGTCTGTGGCCGGGACGCGGCCTCCCAGAGCCGGGAGGACCTGCGGGGCCGGTTCGGCGTGGTGTTCCAGAACGAGGCTCTGCTGAACGACAGCGTTTACGAAAACATCTCCTTCCTCCGGGACCTGCCCCGGGAGGACGTCGTCGCCGCGGCAAAGACCGCCCAGGCGTGGGACTTTATCGAGGCCCTGCCCGAGGGGCTGGACACCCGGGTGGACATCCGGGGCGCCAACCTCTCCGGCGGACAGCGGCAGCGGCTGCTGATCGCCCGGGCCCTGGCGGCAAAGCCCGGCATCCTGGTGCTGGACAGCGCGGACAGCGCCCTGGACTACCGCACCGCCGCTGCCCTCCATGCCGCCATCCGCCGGGACTGCCCCGGCGTGACGCTGGTGATCATCTCCGAGCGCATCGCCTCCCTGCGGGAGGCGGACCGTATCCTGGTGCTGGAGGACGGGAAGATCACCGCTCAGGGACGACATGAGGAGCTGCTGGAGGCCAGTCCCCGCTACCGCAGCATGGATCGGCTGCAGATGGGGGGCGGCGTATGAAGCAGAGCGTTTTGAAGCGGCTGGGCCGGTTCCTGCGGCCCTACGGCGGGCAGCTGGCGCTGCTGCTGGTGTTGATGCTGGTCACCAACCTGCTGGCCCTGGCGGCGCCGCTGCTGTCCGGCTGGGCGGTGGACGCGGTGGGCCTGGAGGCCGGGAGAGTGGACTTTCCCGGCGTACTGCGGAACTGCGCCGGGATGCTGGCCTGCTACGGCGGGGCGGCCATCCTGAATTACCTGATCGCCTCCCGGCTGATCCGGGTGGGGCAGGGGGTGTCCCACGACCTGCGGAAGGCGGCCTTTGACCGCATGAGCGAGCTGCCGGTGGAGTATTTCGACACCCATCCGGCGGGGGACCTGATCAGCCGCATCTGCTACGACGTGGACACGGTGAACGCCACGATCTCCACGGATCTCTTGCAGATCAGCACCAGCGTGCTGACGGTGGTGGGGTCCGCCGTCTGCCTGTTGGCGCTGTCGCCCAGGCTGTCGGCGGTGTTTTTCGTGACGGTGCCCCTGTCCGTGGCGTTGACCCGGTTCCAGATGAAGCGCATCCATCCGCTGTTCCGCCTGCGCTCCAAGGAGCTGGGCGCCCTCAACGGCTTTGCCGAGGAGCGGGTGGGCCGACAGCAGGCCATCCGCACCTACGGCGTGGAGGCGGCGGACCTGCGGCAGTTCGAGGCATACAACGACAGGGCCTCCCGGGCCTACTACGAGGCGGACCGGGCCAGCGCGGCCCTGGGACCGTCGGTAAACTTTATTAATAATGTATCCCTGGCGGCGGTCAGCATGTTCGGGGCCATGATGTACCTGGGCGGCGGATTGTCCCTGGGCAGCCTGTCCTCCTTCGTGCTGTACTCCCGCAAGTTCTCCGGCCCCATTCGGGAGGCGGCCAACCTCCTCAGCGAGCTGCAGGCCAGCGCGGCGGCGGCGGAGCGGGTGCTGGACCTGTTGGATGAGCTGCCGGAGGCGGGGGACGCCCCCGATGCCGTCCCGGCGGAGGACTTCCGGGGCGACATCACCTTCGACCATGTGGACTTTGGCTACGACCCGGCCCGGCCCGTGCTGAAGGACTTTACCGCCCATATCCGGGCGGGGAGCCTGGCGGCGGTGGTGGGGCCCACCGGCGCGGGGAAGACCACGCTGGTGTCCCTGCTGCTGCGGTTCTATGAGCCTCAGGGCGGGTCTATCACCATCGACGGCGTGCCGGTGGGACAGTACAGCCGGGACGGCCTGCGCCGCCGGCTGGCGCTGGTGATTCAGGACACCTGGCTGTTCGGCGGCACCATCGCGGAGAACATCGCCTACGGCACCCCCGGCGCCACCATGGAGCAGATTGTGGAGGCCGCCAGGGCCGCCCGCATCCACCGCTTCATCACCTCTCTTCCGGAGGGCTACGACACCGTGCTGACCGACGAGGGGGCGGGCATCTCCAAGGGCCAGCGGCAGCTGCTGGCCATCGCCCGGTGCCTGCTGACCGACGCGGACATCGTCATTTTGGACGAGGCCACTTCCAACGTGGACACGGAGACGGAGGGGGAGATCAGCAAGGCCATGGAGCACCTGCGGCAGGGGAGGACCTGCTTTGTCATCGCCCACCGGCTGGCCACCATCCGGGGCGCCGACTGTATCCTGGTGCTGGACCAGGGCGGCGTGGCGGAGCAGGGTACCCACCAGGAGCTGCTGGCGGCGGGGGGCATCTACGCCGGGCTGTACGCGGCACAGTGGTCGGATTCCACGGAAATTTGACCGGGAGGCGGTGGCGGACCTCCGGCGGGGAGGGTATCCCCGGACACCGGAACGGGCGGAAATCCACGAAAACGTATTCCGCGCTACGTTTGCAGCGGGAAAACGGGACTGGCGAATTGCTGGTCAGGACCCTCGAAACTTTGTGCTAAATTCATAAAAATTGTGAAATTGAATAAAAAAACCACTTCAAAATGGCAAACATATCAATTGACAAATCCCGTTAAGATTCTTTATAATTATAGTAGCGAAGCGCAAACGTTTGCACAAAAGGGGCCCCTGATCACGGCTCTTTTGTGCGGGCAAAACGGGAAACGGATGTGAGGGAAAGAAAGATTACTGTTGTTCCAGGCGAGATTCCCGGCAGTATTGAGAAAGAGGTGTTACCGTGTCAAAGAAAAACCTTCCCAAGAAACCCATGACGAAGACCAGGCTGAAAAACCTGATCCTGAACGTGTTGAAAAACCCCTTCAACATGATCGTGCTGATCAGCCTGATCGTGCTGTTCTGCTTGATCGTCATCCCCCTGCTGACCATGATCAAGTCCACCTTCACGATGGCGCAGTCCGAGCTGCGCCGCAACCCCGGCGCCGCGGTGGGCGACTTTACCCTGTACTATTGGAAATACATGCTGTGGAGCAACATGTCCAAGGCCGTGCTGTGGGAGCCCCTGCTGAACTCTCTGGTCTGCGGTTTCTTCACAACGCTGATCTCCGTGCCTCTGGGCTCCGTGCTGGCGTGGCTGATGATCCGCACCGACCTGCCTGGCAAGAAGGTCCTGGGATTGCTGGTCACCATCCCCTACATGATCCCCTCCTGGACCAAGGCTCTGGCCTGGCTGGCGGTGTTCCGCACCCCCACCAGCGGCGCCAACGGCTTTCTATGGGGCCTGGGCATCCCGATCCCTGACTGGCTGGCATACGGCCCCATCGCCATCGTGCTGTGCATGTCCATGCACTATTACGCATTCTCCTACATCCAGGTGTCCGGCGCGCTGCGCTCCATCAACTCCGAGCTGGAGGAGATGGGCGAGATCCAGGGCGCCAACAAGGCCCAGATCCTGCGCCATATCACCCTGCCTCTGATCATGCCCTCCGTGCTGTCCGCCCTGGTCATGACCATCTCCAAGTCCATCGGTACATACGGCGTGGCGGCCAACCTGGGCAACCGCATCGGCTACTACACCCTGGCCACCAAGATGCGCGTGTTCATCGACCAGGGCCCCCAGGGTGTCGGCTATGCCATGTCCATCGTTCTGGTCGGCCTGGCCGCTCTGATCCTGCTGAGCAACCAGCGCATCATCGGCGTCCGCAAGTCCTATGCCACCGTGGGCGGCAAGGGCGGCCGCAGCACCCTGATGCCGCTGGGCGCCGCCAAGAAGCCCATGATGGCCTTCCTGTTCGTCTTCCTGTTCCTGGCCATGGTCATGCCCTTCTTCGTGCTGATTATGGAGACCTTCCAGATCACCACCGGCGCGGGCTACGGCATGGACAACCTGACGCTGTACAACTGGATCGGCACGCCTGACGCGGCCGTGAAGTACACCAACTATCCTGGCATCTTCCGCAACGACGAGTTCATTAACGCCCTGTGGAACACCGTCCGCCTGTCCCTGATCGCCTCCATCATCACCGCGTTCTGCGGCCAGTTCCTGGGCTATATCAGCTCCCGTGGCCGCGGCAAGTGGTACGGCAATCTGACTGAGCAGCTGGTGTTCGTCCCCTACCTGATGAGCGGCGTGGCATTCTCCACCATGTACTTCTCCATGTTCAGCCGCCAGCACCTGGGCGGACTGATCCCCTCCCTGTACGGCACCTTTACTCTGATCGTTCTGACCTCCGTGGTCAAGCACTTCCCCTTTGCCAGCCGGTCTGGTACCGCCAACATGCTGTCCATCAGCGTGGAACTGGAGGAGGCCGCCGACATCGCCGGCGCCAGCTTCTGGAAGCGGATGACCTCCATCATCATCCCCCTGGCAAAGAACGGCTTCATCTCCGGCTTCATGCTGGTGTTCATCTCCATCGCCAAGGAGCTGGACCTGATCATCATTATGATGACCCCCACCACCCGGACCCTGTCCTATCTGGCCTTTACCTACTCCCAGGAGGGCTACAACCAGATGTCCGACGCCATCTCCGTATGCGTGCTGCTGTATATCCTGCTCTGCTACATCGCGGCCAACAAGATCGGCGGCGCCGATATCAGCAAGAGCTGGTAACGGACGGGCGCTCATGACTGACATGACAGAAAGGAAAGAACGAACATGAGTCGTATTGAATTAAAACACATTGATAAATTTTATGGCAGCAACCACGTCCTGCGGGACGTCAACCTCACTATTGAGGACGGCGACTTCATGACCCTGCTGGGCCCCTCCGGCTGCGGCAAGACAACCACACTGCGCGTGGTCTCCGGCCTGGAAAAGCCCCAGAACGGCACCATGACCATCGACGGCGTGGAGATGATCAACGCCGACGACGCCTACTACGCCGAGCCCAGCAAGCGCGGGCTGAACCTGGTGTTCCAGTCCTACGCCCTGTGGCCCCACATGACGGTCTACAACAACATCGCCTTTGGCCTGAAGATCCAGAAGATGGACAAGGCGGAGATCGACCGCCGCGTCATGGACTCCCTGAAGATGATGCGCATCGATATGTACAAGGACCGCTATCCCACCGAGCTGTCCGGCGGCCAGCAGCAGCGCGTGGCCATCGCCCGCGCCGTGGCCTCCAGCCCCAAGCTGCTGCTTCTGGATGAGCCCCTTTCCAACCTGGACGCCAAGCTGCGTATCGACATGCGCGCCGAGCTGCAGCGCCTGCACAAGGAGCTGGGCACCACCATCATCTACGTCACCCACGACCAGACCGAGGCGCTGACCATGTCCACCAAGATCGCCCTTTTCAAGGCCGGCGAGCTGAACCAGGTGGCCACCCCCGCCGAGATCTACAACAACCCCATCGACCTGGAGGCCGCCGACTTCATCGGCAACCCCCGCATCAACCTGATCCCCGGCAAGGCCGAGATGAAGAACGGCCAGCTGGTGGTCAAGAGCGAGCTGGGCGACCACACCTTCCCCGCCGAGCATCTGACCAGCGAGGACCGGCCCGCCAGCGGCGAGTTCGACTGCGTGCTGGCTGTCCGTCCCGAGCAGATCCTGATCTCCCGGGAGCCCGTGGAGGGCGCCCTGCCTGTCACCATCTACGCCAACCAGGCCGCCGGCTCCGAGACCATCACCACCCTGAAGGCCGGCGAGGAGGAGTTCCTCGCCAAGGAGATCGGCCAGGTCCACTACGAGCTGGACCAGAAGGTCTGGGCCGTCATTGACCAGGATAAGATCAACGTGTATAATAAGGAAACCACCCGTCTCATTAAGCGCGCGGTGTGACCGCGAGTTTATAGATCCCCCCAACGGCAAATCCCCAGAAGCTTTTCAAAACGAAAGGAGAAGAACCGATGAAAAAGAGACTCTTAGCAATGCTGATGGCTATAGTGATGGTCCTCGGTCTGGCTGCCTGCGGCAGTAAGACTGAAACGACCACCCCCGATGCCAGCGGCACCGATGACGGCGACACCGCCGCTGAAAGCACCCTGCACCTGGGCTATGACCCCACCACCGGCGACGAATTCTACGGCCCCTGCTATGACGAGTGGAGCGACCTGACCGACGAGGAGCTCTACAAGATGGCCCTGGAAGAGGACGAGGATCAGACGATCAACGTCTACGCCACCTCCTCCAAGATGCTGAAGGCCGAGGAACCCTTTGAGGAGATGTATCCCGGCCTGGACCTGGTGGTCTCCGACCTGGACTCCGACGAAGTCCTGAGCAAGGCGCAGATCGAGAACGACACCGGCAATATCACCGCCGACGTGCTGCAGACCAAGGACGTCAACGGCAGCGTGTTCTATGAGTACTACAGCCTGGGCATCATCGAGCCCTTCTATCCCCGCGACATCTGCTCCCACATCGACAAGGCCAACCTGCAGTACAGCTATCCTCTGTATGCCTCTCAGGCTTTCTGGTATTACAACACCGAGGTCTATCCCGACGGTCAGCCCATCACCAGCTGGTGGCAGATCATCGAGAAGAACGAGGACGGCAGCCAGAAGTATCGCCTGTACACCAAGGAGATCGGCCAGGAGACCGCGTACCTGTCCCTGTTCGCCAGCTTCATCAACAACGCTGACGAGATGGAGGCCTCCTATAAGGAGATCTACGGCGAGGACCTGGAGTACACCTATGACGCTTCCAGCTTCGCTTTCGAGGTTCCCGAGAACAACGCCGGTGTGGAGTACCTGTGGCGCTTCACCCAGGCTGAGATGACCTTCATCGGCGACGGCGACGAGCTGGTGCTGGCCGTCCACAACTCCACCAAGGAAGCTCCCGCTCTGGCCCTGGCCTCCGCCGGCAAGATCGAGAACCAGGAGGAGTCCGGCTACAACATCGCCTGGTGCATCAACCTGACTCCCTACACCGCCCTGCTGAACACCGAGTCCATGTTCGCCGTGGCCGGCTGCGACAGCCCCGCTGGCGCCCGCCTGTTCATCCGCTACATCACCGGCGGCGCCGATGGTGAGAGCGGCGGCCTGAAGCCCTTTACCAAGGTCGGCAACTGGCCTCTGCGTGACGACGTTGAGGACGAGAAGAACCCCGCGCAGCTGTCTGAGCTGGGCGCCCGCGCCAACGACCTGGACGCCATCTACGCCATCTATCCTGACGTGCAGGATATGTGGACCTACTGGCTGAACCAGAAGTAATTCCTGTCTGCTGATCGCGGACACACCGGGCGGGCGGCCTGCT
>CABSFC010000067.1 GCA_902476875.1 uncultured Oscillibacter sp.
GAGCGCGGGTCAGGCGGCCCGCGCTCCGGGTTTGTGTCAAGGGTTCTTGTTTGTCCCTGGCTTAGGGGCGGGCGCGGAGGGGTTCAGGTATTGTCCCGGCTGATGGGCTCCCGGACCAGCAGCCGCCACAGGGCCTTGCCGTTGAAGGGGATCAGCGGATACAGATATCCCCTGCCCACCAGCGGCTTTGTAGTGGCCAGCAGCACCAGGATACCCACGACGCCCAGCACAAAGCCCCACACGTCAAACACCGCCGTCACCAGCAGCAGTGCCACCCGCAGCAGCTTGAAAGCGTAGCCCATCTCATAGCTGGGCTGGGCGAACCCCGCCACGGACACAAAGGCCATATACACCAGCACCTCCGGTCCCAGCCAGCCGGACTGGACGGCGAAGTCGCCCAGAATCAGGGCGCCCAGCATGGAGAAGGAGTTGGACAGGGAGTCCGGCGTGTTCAGGGACGCCAGCTTCAAAACGTCAATCAGGAACTCCACCACTAGAAGTTGGGACAGCAGCCCCAGGGACGCCGGCTCCGGCGAGGACAAAAACTCCAGCCACTCCGGCAGCCGCCCTGGCTCGCTGACCATCAGATACCACGCCGGAGTGATGAACAGGGAGATCAAAAACACGATGATCCGCAGCAGCCGCAGATAGGATCCGATGAGGGGCGGGAAGTAGAACTCATTGGCCTCCTGGGTGAAGTCGAAAAAGGTGGTGGGCAGGATCATAACCGACGGGGAGTTGTCCACCATCAGAACGATGTTGCCCTCCATGATGCTGGCGGCGGCGCTGTCGGGCCGCTCGGTGTAGCGGACCTTGGGAAAGGGATTGTACCACTGCTTGGGCCGGATGGCCTCCGCCACGCTCTCCTGGGCCATGGTCAAGGATTTGACATCAATGCCTTCCAGCTTGGCCCGCAGCTCCGCCAGCAGCTTCTGATCCACCCTGTCGTCCAGATAGCACAGCACCGCGTCGGTACGGGAGCGGGTGCCCACTTTGTGACCCTCCATAGTCAGATGGGGGTCCCGGATGCGGCGGCGCAGCAGGGCCATATTGGGCACCACCGCCTCGATAAAGCCGTCGTGGGAGCCGCGAAGGACCTTGCCGTCCAGCGGCTCCCCAACGCCGCGGCCGGGGTAGTCCTTGCAGTCCATCAGGGCGCCGCCGGCCAGCCCCTCCATCAGCAGCAGGGATTTTCCCAGCAGCACCGAGGTCACAATGTCGTCGATGTCGAAGCTTACGTTGGTCTCGGAAAAGGTGATGAAGCGGTCCGCGAAGGCCTGCATCTCCGCCAGACGCTCCACGTCCGCCGCCGTCAGGGACAGCCAGAAGGCCCCCATCCGCTCCAGGGTCTCGTCCTTGCCATAGCCGTCGATGACCCACAGTCGGGCCCGCCTCCCGCCGATGACGTAGTCCCGGCTGACGATGTCGCAGCTCCGGCCCACGCCCAGTACCTCGTCGAACCGGCGCACGTTTTCCATGTAATCGTTTGACAGTTTCTCCATGCTCCACCTCCGTCAATAGGGGTAGTATGTACCGGAGATGGGCGGCATATCCATATAAAGGGACGGCGGTTTTTCAAAGACCGCCGTCCCTTTGCCCTATATGTCCGTCTCAGTCAGCCGCGCCCGCAGGGTCTGCCGGACCTTTTCCAGGTCCGGGTCGCACAGCAGGGGCAGCAGCGTCACCAGATTTTCGCCCTCCAGGTCCCACCACCGCAGGCGGAGCAGCAGGGCCTTCAGCTCCTCATCAAACCTGTTTTTCAGGAACCGCGCCGGGTTGCCGCCCGCCACGGTGTAAGGCGCCACGTTCCGGGTCACCACTGATTGGGCCGCGACAATGGCGCCGTCGCCGATGTGAACCCCCGGCAGGATGACGCTGTTCCGTCCGATCCACACGTCGTTTCCCACTACCGTGTCCCCCTTGAAGGGCAGCTGCCGCAGATGGGGCGGTGTGTTTTCCGCCCAGGCGCCGCCGAACACGTTGAAGGGATAAGTGGTCACACTGCTGGTCCGGTGGTTCGCGGGACCCATGATGAACCGCACACCGCTGGCGATAGCGCAGAACTTTCCGATGATAAGCCGGTCACCGAATTCCGGCCAGTTGAACAGCACATTGTTTTTCTCAAAGCCCGTTGGGTCCACGGGGTCGTCGTAATAGGTGTACTCTCCCACCTGGATATTGGGGGCGGTGATCACGTTTTTCAAAAAGCAGGTGGTCCCGTATTCGTTGGGGAACACCGCGTTGGGGTCTGGGATATGGCTCATAGAATTCCTCCGTTATTGAATTTGCATCACTTCCTTTCTGCTGGCCGCCGCAGTGGCTACCGCCCTCTTTTTCCGAACCTCCCGCATCATCTCTCAAATCCTCCTCCGGCCCGCTTTGCACAGGCTTATGCGTTTTTCCGTTTGTAATCCTCACCCCAGGCCCACATGGCGTCCAGAATGGGCTTCAGGCTGTACCCCGTCTCCGTCAGAGTGTACTCCACCCGGGGCGGCACTTCGGCATAGACCGTACGGATCAGCAGGCCGCTGTTCTCCATGTCCCGGAGCTGGGCTGTCAGCACCTTCTGGCTGACGGTGCCGATGGAGCGCTTCAGCTCCCCAAACCGCTTGGTGCCATCCAGCAGGTCCCGCAGGATCAATACCTTCCACTTGTCACCTATCAGCGTCAGCGTTGTCTCCACCGGACAGGCGGGCAGTGTCCTTGTCTCCATGGGTAATCTCCCTCCCAAATAGTTTCTATTTGATTCTTACTTTCCTATTGTAACTAAGCGGCATAAGGGCTGTCAAGCGGTCCCGGCAAAAAATTCCGCCCTGAGGCATCTCCATGCTTGTCCCTTCCAAAAAAGCAGCGCCAGCGGCAGATTACTGGGTGCCAATTGTTACCGCCGGGTAACTATGGCACAAAATTGTGCGTACTTCACAACGCGAAAGCGCGCTGATACAATAAAGCCAGTAAAGGGATCCCCCTGAAAAAACATTATCTTTTGGAGGCAAGCATCATGAACGAAGTCGTAAAATTCCTGAATGAGAACCCCGTCCAGTATCTGGCCACGGTGGGCCGCGACGGCAGGGCCAAGTGCCGTCCCTTCATGTTCGCCGGCGAGAAGGACGGCAAGCTGTGGTTCTGCACCAACAATCAGAAGGACGTCTACAAGGACATGCAGGCCAATCCCTATGTTGAAGTCACGGTTTCCAGCCCCACCTATGCCTGGATTCGGCTCCACGGCAAGGCCGTGTTTGTGAATGACGCCGCCGCCAAGGAGATGTGCCTTGCCAATCCCATCGTCAAGGGCCAGTACCAGACCGCCGACAACCCCATCTTTGAGGTGTTCTATCTGGCGGACGCCCATGCCGTCATTGCCGACTTCTCCGGCAATCCCCCCAGGGAGTACAATCTGTAAAACGCGGCAGGCCCCGCCTTTTCAGGCGGGGCCTGTGTTTCCCGCGCAAAGCGGACACACTGGATACAGGAGAGGAGGCCGCGTACTATGACCAGGTCAGAACAGCTTCGCTTTTTGAACAGCATTCTTCTGGAGGAGCTGCCGGAATACCGGGCCCAGGCCCGGGCCTTTCCCCGGAATGACGCCGCCCAGCGCCGATTGCTGCGGTCGCTGATGAACGTCCGGCCGCCCAAACCCTTGCGGCAGGACTTCCTGCGGGTGCAGGACGATCTGCTGTCAGCTGAGCGGGAGGAGAAGGGCGTGGTGGACGCCGTCGCCCTGCCCGTCACCGCCGCTCATCCCCAAATCGCCCTCTGGCAGGGGGACATCACCCGGCTGGCGGCGGACGCCATTGTGGACGCGGACAACAGCGGTCTTTTGGGCTGCTTCATCCCCTGCCACGGCTGCATCGACAACGCCATCCACTCGGCGGCGGGGCTGCAGCTGCGGGAGGAGTGCCATCGCGTCATGCAGGCCCAGGGCCACCCGGAGCCCACGGGCCGCGCCAGGCTGACGGGCGGGTACAACCTGCCCGCCCGATATGTGCTCCACACGGTGGGTCCCATCGTCCAGGGGGCGCTGACGGACCGCCACCGCCGGGAGCTGGCGGACTGCTACCGCGCCTGCCTGTCCCTGGCGGCGGAGCGGGGTTTGCAGACCGTGGCCTTCTGCTGTATCTCCACCGGGGAGTTCCGCTTCCCCAACCGGGAGGCGGCGGAGATCGCGGTGAACGCCGTCACGGATTTTTTACAAGCGGAAACTTCCATCCAGAGGGTGATTTTCAATGTTTTCAAGGATATCGACGCGGCCATCTACCGCCAGCTGCTGGGCCCGGACCGCCCGTCTGCGGGCTGAGCTGGAGCGGGCCGACGCCGTGGTTATCGGGGCGGGCGCGGGGTT
The DNA here is from genome assembly GCA_902476875.1 of uncultured Oscillibacter sp. GTDB lineage: Bacteria > Bacillota > Clostridia > Oscillospirales > Oscillospiraceae > Oscillibacter. The sequence goes on from CABSFC010000067.1 coordinate 4,343, forward strand.
GTCTGCGGCGGCGGGCTTCACCTATTCCGGCCCCCGGTTCACGGAGAACTTCTCGGATTTCATCAAAGCATACGGTATCCGGGACATGTACTCCGGCGGTTTCTACCCCTTTGAGACCCCGGAGGAATACTGGGCCTGGTGGAGCCGCCACATCTTTCTGAACCGCTATGTGGACCCGCCCAAGCCCGTCTACCGGGACCTGCTGGCCCTGGTGCGGAACAGGGACTACTTCGTGCTGACCACCAATGTGGACCACTGCTTCCAGAAGGCGGGCTTCGACAAGCACCGTCTGTTCTACACCCAGGGGGATTACGGCCTGTGGCAGTGCTCCCTGCCCTGTCATCAGGCGACCTGCGACAACGAGGAGATCGTTCGCCGCATGGTGGCGGAACAGCGGGATATGAGGGTCCCCACGGAGCTGGTGCCCCGGTGTCCCGTCTGCGGCAGGCCGATGGTACCGAACCTCCGGTGCGACGACGCCTTTGTCCAGGACGCGGGCTGGCACGCGGCGGCGGAGCGGTACGCGGCCTTTCTCCGCCGCCACGAGGGACTGCGGGTCCTGTATCTGGAGCTGGGCGTTGGAACCAATACCCCGGTCATCATCAAGTACCCCTTCTGGCGGATGACCGCCCGGAACCCAAACGCCGTCTACGCCTGCGTCAATCAGGGGGAGGCGTATGCCCCCAGGGAAATCGGGGCCAGGTCCGTCTGCGTTGACGGGGACATTGCGGAAGTTCTGGCGTTGCTGAACACATGAGCAGAGCCGCTGCCAAATGGCGGCGGCTCTGTTCATATCTATGCGGAGATCTTAGGAAATGTCAGTGTAAATGTACTGCCCTTGTCCGGCTCGCTCTCCAGCGCCACGCTGGCGCCCAGATAGGCGGCGCCGTGCTTCACGATGGAGAGGCCCAGTCCCGTCCCGCCGCCGGAGCGGCTCTTGTCCACCCGGTAAAACCGCTCGAACACCCTTGTCTGGGACTCCCGGGGGATGCCGACGCCGGTGTCCCGCACCGTCAGCCGCGCCCCCTCCGCCGTGCCGGACACCGTAACGGTGACGCTGCCGCCGGGGCGGTTGTAGGCCACCGCGTTGTCGCACAGGTTGTAGACGATCTCTTCCACGATCTGAGGCACGCCCCGCACCGGGGCCGCTCCGCCCTCCAGAGACAGGGACACCTGCTTCTTCTCCGCCGCGTCCGCCAGCTGGTTCAGGACGTTCCGGCTCAGCTGGTACAGGTCCACCGTCTCCCACTCCCCGGCGGGGCCGCCCTCGTCCAGACGGGAGAGCTTGATGATGTCGTTCACCAGCCCGATGAGCCGTTGGGTCTCCCGGTGGATGTTCCCCGCGAAGTGGGGGATGTCCTCCGGCCGTACCAGGCCGTTTTCCAGAATCTCCGCCGTGCCCAGGATGGAGGTCAGCGGCGTTTTCAGCTCGTGGGACACGTTGGCGGTGAACTCCCGCCGCAGCGTCTCCCGCTGCTCCTTTTCCGTCACGTCCAACACAATGAGCACCGCGCCGGTGACGGCGCCGTCCTGCTCCACGGGGCTGGCCAGCACGCGGCGGCAGACGCCGTCCCGCTCCAGCAGCTCCTCCCGGCGGCGGCCCGCCAGAGCCTCCTCCACGCAGCGGCGGAAGCCCGCCTCCCGGTCCAGGGCCAGGACGCTGCCGCCCTCCGCCGCCGACGTCTCCGCCCCCAGCAGCCGCAGGGCGGCGGTGTTGTGGGACAGCACCCGGGTCTCCCGGTCGATGACCAGCAGGCCCTCGCTCATGTTCTCCGTGATGGCGGTGAACTCCTCCTGCCGCCGGCGCAGGTCCTCCACCTGGCGGCGGATGCGGCGGTTTTGGCTGCGGAGCTTCCGCAGCAGGGGCGCCAGCTCTTCGTATTCCGTCTCGCCGGGGTCGTCCGGGTCGATGGCGTTGATGGGGGCCACCAGCTGCCGGGCGATCCGCCGGGCCAGCCATAGCGCCAGCCCCGCCGCCAGCAGCGCCGCCAGGGCCACCGGCTGCATGGCCTGGAGCACCAGCAGCCAGACGGAGTACTGCGTGTCCGCCAGCCGCAGAACGGTGCCGTCATTCAGCCGCAGGGCGTAGTACACCGTCTTCTGGGCCAGGGTGTCGGAGTACCGGGCGGCGGTGCCGTGGCCCAGCAGCAGAGCGGCGCGGATCTCCTCCCGCCCGGCGTGATTCTCCATGGCGGCGGGGTCCTCCCAGCTGTCGAAGAGCACCGTGCCGTCGGCGGCCACCCAGGTGACCCGGCTGTCTCCCGGCAGCTGGTCGGTCAGGTAGTCCATCCCCTCCCGCTCCACGCCGTGGGCAAGGTAGGCGGTGCTCCGGGCCAGCTCCGCCGTCATCCGCTCCTGAAAGTACCCGTGGAGCACCCCCACGATCAGCATCAGACTCACCAGCAGCACCGCCAGGGACGACGCCAGAACAGCCCGGAAAATGCGTTTCGTCATGGGCCGCCTCAGCTTTCCCGGCCAATCTTGTAGCCGTAGCCCCGGACGGTCTCAATGTAGGCCCCGGCCTCCCCCAGCTTCTGGCGCAGGGTGCGGACGTGGACGTCCACCGTGCGGCTCTCGCCGGTGAAGGCATAGCCCCACACGTCCTCGATGAGCCGCTCCCGGGACAGGACCTGCCCCTTGCTTTTCAGCAGCAGGCACAGCACCTCGAACTCCTTTTGGGTCAGGACCACCTCCCTGCCGTCCACCGTCACGGTGTGGCGGCCGCCGCAGCAGCGCCCGGATGCGGGAGAGCAGCTCCATCATGCCGAAGGGCTTGGCCACATAGTCGTCCGCGCCGGCGTCCAGGCCCAACACCTTGTCGTACTCCGTGCCCTTGGCCGTCAGCATGATGACGGGGAGTCTGGCCGTGCGGGGATTGGCCCGGAGCTTTTTCAGCACGGACACGCCGTCCTCCTCCGGCAGCATGATGTCCAGCAGCGCCAGGGAGGGCACGGTCTCCTCCACCGCCGCCCAGAACGCCGAGGGCCGCTCGAAGCCCCGGGCCTCCATGCCCTGGCTGTTCAGGGTGTAGATCACGAAGTCGCGGATGCTGCCGTCGTCTTCCAGTAAGTAGATCATGGGTGTGCCTCCTTTGATGTCCATCCCGGGACAGGGGGCCGCGCCCCCGTTTCCTTCAAAGACGGGGACGCGGGCCTCATTCAATCGCCCGCCGGGTGGACCCCCGTAATGCTGTATTCCACCCACTCGGCCACGTTGGTGGCGTGGTCGCCGATGCGCTCCAGATACTTCGCCACCATCAGAAGGTCCAGCCCCTGCTCGCCGTAGGCGGCGTCGGCGGCGATCAGCGCGATCAGCTCCCGCTTCACCTGCTCGAACAGGGCGTCCACCTGGTCGTCGGCGGCGCGGACCGCCCGGGCCAGCGCCAGGTCCTGCTTCACAAAGGAGTCCACGCTGTCCGTCACCATGCGGATGACCGCCCGGGCCATGTCGGCCACATGCAGGGTACGGCTGCCGTCGGGCATCCGCACATAGCTGGTCAGCTCCGCGATGTCCGCCGCCTGGTCGCCGATGCGCTCCAGGTCGGAGATCATCTTCAGCGCGGAGGAGATGGTCCGCAGGTCCCGGGCCACCGGCTGCTGGCGCAGCAGCAGCTTCAGGCACAGGTTCTCCACCTCCCGCTCGCTCTGGTCGATCTCCCGCTCCTTTTCCATGGCGGTCTCCGCCAGGTCCCGGTCGTCTTTCAGCAGCGCCTCCGCCGCGGCGGAGATGGCCTCCTCGCACAGGGCGCCCATCCGGATCAATTCCACATGCAGCTTCTCCAGCTGCTGGTCAAATTTGTTTCGCATCTCCGTCTCCTCCTCAGCCGAACCGGCCGGTGATATAGTCCTCCGTGCGCTTGTCCCCGGGCGTGGAGAACAGCTGCTCGGTCTTCCCGAACTCCACCAGATCGCCCAGCAGGAAAAACGCCGTGTTGTCGGAGACGCGGGCCGCCTGCTGCATGTTGTGTGTCACCATGACCACAGTATACTTGCTTTTCAGCTCCATTGCAAGGTCCTCGATCTTAGAGGTGGAGATGGGGTCCAGGGCGCTGGTGGACTCGTCCATCAGCAGCACCTCCGGCTCCACGGCCAGGGCCCGGGCGATGCAAAGGCGCTGCTGCTGGCCGCCTGAGAGGCCCAGGGCGCTCTTTTTCAGCCGGTCCTTCACCTCGTCCCAGATGGCGGCGGCGCGCAGGGAGTTCTCCACGATCTCGTCCAGCTTCACCTTGGAGCGGACGCCGTGGGTCCGGGGACCATAGGCCACGTTGTCATAGATGCTCATGGGGAAGGGATTGGCCTTCTGGAACACCATGCCGATCTGCTTGCGCAGCCAGGTGGTGTCCACGCCGGGGCCGTAGATGTCCCGCCCCTGATAATTCACCGTGCCGGTGATACGGACGGAGGGAATCAGGTCGTTCATGCGGTTCAGCACCCGCAGGAAGGTGGACTTGCCGCAGCCGGAGGGGCCTATAAACGCTGTAATTTCATGTTCCGGAATATCGATGTTCACGCTGTGGAGCGCGTGGTTCTGCCCGTAGTACAGGTCCAGATTTTCCACTTGAATGATCGTTGACATGGAAGATTCTCCTATCACTTTTTCAGTTTCTTTCCCGCGAGGTTGGCGGCCAGATTGATGAGGAACGTCAGGACCATCAGAATGGACGCGATGGCAAAGGCCACGCCGGTCTCGCCCCGCTCGTTGGCGTAGACGTACAGTGCCACGGTCAGCGTGGCGGAGGAGGATTCCATGGCTCCCCAGAAGCTGTTGAGCACCAGGCCGAAGCCGGAGGTGAACAGCAGCGCCGCGCTCTCGCCCACGATGCGGCCCACGGCCAGAATGCAGCCGGTGACGATACCGTCCACGGCGTTGGGCAGCACCACGGTGCGGACCATGTGCCACTTGCCGGCCCCCAGTCCCAGAGCCCCCTCCCGGTAGGACTGCGGCACGGTCTTCAGGCTCTCCTGGGTGGTGCGGACGATGGTGGGCAGGACCATGATGACCAGCGTCAGGCCGCCGGCCTTGATGCCGGCCTGCCAGCCTACCAGCTGGAGAAAGAACAGCATGCCCACCAGGCCGAAGATGATGGAGGGGATCCCGGTCAGCGTCTCGGTGGCAAATTCGATGACGGACACCAGCTTGTGGTTGGTGGCGTACTCCGTCAGGTAGATGGCGGCGCCCACGCCCAGGGGCAGGACGATCACCATGGCCACGACAATGATATACAGGGTGTTCAGGATGTTGGGCAGGATGCCGATGGTGTCCTTGATATAGCTGGTCTGGGAGGTCAGCAGCTCCCAGGTGATGTTGCCCAGTCCCCGGTAGAAGATATAGCCGATGAGGAACACCAGCAGGGCGCAGGTCAGGCCCGCGCAGAGCCACAGCAGGGCCCGCATGCCTTTGTCGTAGACCTGACGGCGGGGGGATAACTTCTGTTCCACAGGTCAGTCCTCCTTTTTGTTCTTGATGAACACGTTCAGCAGCACGTTGATCAGCATGATGAACAGAAACAGCACCAGGCCGATGGAGTACAGAGCGTCGCGCTGTAAGCTGCCCACGGAGGCGTAGGACATCTCCGAGGCGATGGCGGTGGTGAGAAAGCGGACGGAGGTGAACAGCCCCGGCATATTGGCCACGTTGCCGGAGACCATGATGATGGCCATGGCCTCGCCGATGGCGCGGCCCACGCCCAGCACCACCGCCGTGGCCACACCGCTGCTGGCGGCGGGCAGGGACACCCGGAAGTAGGTTTCGATTTCCGTGGCCCCCAGCGCCAGGGACGCCTCCTCATACTCCCGGGGCACGGCCCGCAGGGCCGTCTCCGACACGTTGATGATGGAGGGCAGGATCATAATGGCCAGCACCACGATGGCCGCCAGCAGGCAGGCTCCGGAGCTGAGGCCGAACAGGTCCCGGATGGCGGGCACCAGCACGATCATGCCCACCAGGCCGTACACCACGGAGGGGATGCCCGCCAGCAGCTCCACGGCGGTTCGGATGACTCCGGCTGCCTTGGGCGGCGCCACCTTTGCCAGAAAGATGGCGGTCATCAGGCCCACTGGCACACCGATGAGGACGGCCCCGGCGGTGCCGTAGACAGACGTCAGGATGAAGGGCAGGATGCCGTAGGACGGCTCCGTCGTGGTGGCGGTGGGGGCCCAGACCTGCCCGAAGAGAAAGTCCGCCAGACCGATCTGCCGGATGGCGGGCAGGCCGGAGACGATCAGATAGATGCTGATGAACAGGACAAAGGCCACGGCCACCACACCACACAGCAGAAACAGCAGGTGGAAGAACAGCTCCATGGCATTCCGGGCTCCGGCGGAGGTGGGAGACCGCTTTCCGCGGGGCGGCGCGGCAAACAGGACTCCGTCCGTGATGGCTTCCGCGATTTCATGTTCCACAGGAAATGCTCCTTTCTCATGTCTGCGGGGCCAGCCCCCACCCCGCTGCGATGTGGGTGGGGGCTGGCCCAAAAGGGCTTTTGTATCGATCACGCCACAGGCACGGCGCCGGCGGCGCGGATCAGGTCGTTGGCCGCGGCGGAGGTGGCGAAGTCGAAGAACGCCTGGGCCTGGGCGCTGAGAGCCACGCCGTCCCGGGTCACCAGGACGAAGGGACGCTGGATCTCATAGCTGCCGTCCAGCACGGTCTCCTCGGAGCAGGTCACACCGCCGACGGTGACGGCCTTGACGGTGTCCTTCAGGGAGGACAGGGAGGCGTAGCCGATGGCGTTGGGGTTGCCGGCCACGGCCTCGATGACGGCGCCGGTGGAGGTCAGTTCCTGGTCCAGCTTGCAGGCGTCGGTGGTGCCGGTGATGGACTCAAAGCCGTCCCGGGTGCCGGAGCCGGCCTCACGGCCGATGCAGGAGATGGTGCCGGCGGCGCCGCCCAGCTCGCTCCAGTCGGTGATCTCGCCGGAGAAGATCTTGGCAATCTGGTCCACGGTCAAGTCCTCCACGCCGTTGGCGGGGTTGACGATGACAGCGATGCCGTCCAGGGCCACGGTGGTGCCCACCAGACCGGCGGAGACTTCCTCGTCCTTCAGGCCACGGGAGGCCAGGCCGATGTCGCAGGTGCCGTTCTTGGCGGCCTCGATGCCGGTGCCGGAGCCGGTGGCGTCATAGGTGACCTTCACGCCGCTGTTGTCGACCATGAACTGCTCGCTCAGAGCCCCGATGACCTTCTCCATGGAGGTGGAGCCGTTGGTGGAGACGGAACCGCTGAGGGGGGTCTCCTCCGGCTGCTGCTGTTCAGTCTGCGTGTTGTCAGCGGGCTGCTGGGTCTCGGCGGACTTGGAGCCGCAGCCGGCCAGCAGGGACGCGGACAGCGCCAGGGTCAGCAAAAGTGCAAATACTTTTTTCATCTTGATGATCTCCTTTTGATATGTCTTACTGTGTTCTGTTCGCTTGGTACGGTCCCAGTATAGACAGTTTCACGTAAAATCCGTCACCAGCCGTCTGTAAAGTCTGTGTTAAACCTCAGGGTTCCCAAAAAGGCGCGAAAAAATAGCCCCGGCCGCTTTCGCGGAGCAATAAAAAAGCCGGGGCCGCTTTCGCGGCCCCGGCTGGGGTTCTCAGATTCCTTACAGGATGGGGGACTGGATGTTCTCGTCCTTGATGCCGTGCTTTTCCACGTAGCCGGTGAGCATCAGGGTCAGGGCGCCGTCGCCGGTGACGTTGCAGGCGGTGCCGAAGCTGTCCTGCAGGGCGAAGATGGCCAGCATCAGGGCGGTGCCGGCGTCGTCGAACAGCAGGATGCCGGTGATCAGGCCCAGGGAGGCCATGACCGTGCCGCCGGGGACGCCGGGGGCGCCGATGGCGAAGATGCCAAGCAGCATGCAGAACAGGATCATGGTGCCGATGCTGGGGATGGAGCCGTACAGCATCTTGGAGATGGTCATGCAGAAGAACACCTCCGTCAGCACGGAGCCACACAGGTGGATGTTGGCGAACAGAGGGATGCCGAAGCTGACCATGTCATGCCGCAGCACCTTGCTCTTGCCGGCGCAGTCCAGAGCCACGGCCAGCGTGGCGGCGGAGGACATGGTGCCCACGGCGGTCAGATAGGCGGGACCGTAGTGCCGCAGGACCTCCCAGGGATTCTTGCCGGAGTAGGCGCCGGCCAGCAGATACAGCACCGCCAGCCAGATGTAGTGGCCGATCATGACGATGATGATGACCTGGAGGAACGCGGGCAGCTGGCGGGTGATCATGCCCTCATAGCTCAGGTTGCAGAAAGTGGTGGCGATATAGAACGGCAGCAGGGGAATGATGATCTTGCCGACGATGTCCAGCACAATGTTCTGGAACTCCGCCAGAATGTCGATGATCCGTTGGGACTTGGTCCAGGTGGCCGCCAGACCCAGCAGGATGGACAGCACCAGGGCGCTCATGACGGACATGATCTGGGGGATGTTCAGCTCAAACACCACGCCGGGCAGCTCCCGCAGGCCCGCCACGCTGGTGTCGATGGACAGGTGGGGGATCAGGACGTAGCCGGCGGCGGTGGACATGAACGCCGCGCAGATAGAGGACACGTAGGCGATGATCACCGCCACGCCCAACAGGCGGGAGGCGTTGGCGCCCAGCTTGGTGATGGACGGCGCGATAAAGCCGATGATGATGAGGGGCACACAGAAGGTGATGAGCTGGCCCATGATATACTGCAGGGTCACGATGACTTTCATGACCTCCTCCGGGAACACCAGTCCGCAGAGGATGCCGATAACGATGCCCAAAATCAGGCGGAATGGCAGGCTGCTGAAAAGTTTTTTCATGTTTTCCTCCCTATTTCTTCTCCGCCCCGGTCCGGGGCGGCCCACATTGGCCCGCCTCACACCGGCGTGCCTACTATTATAGTATCCTACAGAATTTGGAAAATCAACATAGGAAACTGCTGGGTATTTGTCCGTCATCGGTTTTCGTCCATCTTTTTTTGATATTTTCACAAAGTTGAATCGTTTTCGTTAGGAAGTTTTCTTTTTTTCGGAAGGATATTGACAGCAAAAATACAGGTCTGCTATGATGTGGGCAGACGGCCTCCGCTGCCACAGGGCCGTCTGTATTCGTCAGGTTTCCACCGTATCGTAATTGTATGAAAAACCGGAAGGAGCGCGAAAACAACCTATGGAGAAACAGGTCAAGCGTATCGGCGTTCTCACCAGCGGCGGCGACGCCCCGGGCATGAACGCGGCGGTCCGGGCCGTCGTGCGGACCGCGGTCAACCACGGGATCGACTGCATCGGCATCCGCCGGGGCTGGAACGGCCTCATCAACAGTGATTTCATCCAAATGGATGCCTCCAGCGTCAGCCACATCATCAACAAGGGCGGCACCATGCTGTACACCGCCCGCAGCGAGGAGTTCCGGGAGCCCGCGGGCCGGGAGAAGGCCCTGGCCACCTGCAAGCTGCTGGGACTGGACGGCATCGTGGCCATCGGCGGCGACGGAACCTTCCGGGGCGCCCTGGCCCTCAGCCGGCAGGCGGCGGAGGGCGGCCACGCCCTCCAGGTGGTGGGTATTCCCGCCACCATCGACAACGACATCGGCTGCTCCCACTACACTATCGGCTTCGACACCGCCTGCAACACCGCCGTGGAGTGTATCGACAAGCTGCGGGACACCATGCAGTCCCACGAGCGCTGCTCCGTGGTGGAGGTCATGGGCCGCCACGCAGGCTATCTGGCGCTGTACGTGGGCATCTCCGTGGGCGCCACCGCCGTGCTGATCCCGGAACACGAGGTGGACTTCGAGCGGGACATCGTGGAGAAGATCCGCCGCGCCCGTCTGGCGGGCACCACCCACTACATGGTGGTGGTGGCCGAGGGCGCGGGCAGCGCCATGGACATCGCCGCCCGCATCCACGACGAGATCGGCATCGACCCCCGCGTCACCGTGCTTGGCCATATCCAGCGGGGCGGCACCCCCTCCGCCCGGGACCGGGAGACGGCCAGCCGCATGGGCTTCGAAGCGGTCATGTCCCTGGCGGAGGGCCGGGGCAACCGCATCATCGCCACCCAGGACGGCCGCATCGTGGACCTGGACATGGAGGAGGCCCTGCGGATGGTAAAGTCCTTCCAGATGGACCGCTACCAGGTGCTGGAGTCCATGGCCAACGCCCGGAGCCCGCTGTGAGCCCTTCCTACATAAAAGCGCCCCCG
>CABSFC010000068.1 GCA_902476875.1 uncultured Oscillibacter sp.
CCTGCTTGGCGCACTTGTACTCAAAGTTCTCGCTGAGGTCGCCGAAGGCCCGGGCGGTCTGGACCTCCTCGATCAGCTGGGGCCGCAGGACCCGCACCCGGTGATCGATCTCCTCCCGCATCTTTTTGATGTCGACCTCCGTCAGTTCATCATACATAACAGCACCTCCGTCAGCTCACCCGGGCACGCAGCGGCCCGGGCGGATTGTTCTTTTCAGCATCATAGTACGCCAAAGCCGCCTTGTCAAGAAACGCCCGCACGATGGGAAACGCGGGCGCATATACTGGTCCTGACCACACAATAAGGGGGGAACGGGGTTTGATGGATATGGAGAGGTACGTGGTTTTATCCCTGGAGCTGCATCTGTTTTTCGCCCGCATCATGAAGGAGCACGCCCTGTTCCTGGAGGCGGGCTTCACTCCCGCGAATCAGGATTTTGCCAGGGAGGCGGAGTTTTATAAGCGGGGCTTTGAAGCGCTGCTGCGGCGCGCCGTCGTTTTGAGCAACGGCGTGGTGAGCGGGCAGGCGCTGGCCTCTGGCGAGATCGTGACGGAATTTACCGCCGACGCGGAGCGAAAGACCCAGTGCTTCACCGGCATCGGCATTGACCGGGAGATCACCCGGATGGAGTCCATGCTGCGTTGCGGCAGTCCGGCCCGGGTCCACCCCGCGCTGTGCCGCCAGGTGAGGCAGCTGAACCGGACGGCGCTGCGCCTGCTGCGGAGCCTCATCGGCTTCAAGGAGCGGGTGCTGAGCGGGATGCTCCACTGCCGCATGTTCACGATGAACTACCCGCTGCTGATCGAGCACATCATCCGGGAGGCGAAGCTCTACCAGACCTTCCTCCGCGGCGCGGAGCGGGACGGCTGCCTGGACGAACAGACCATGCGGGAGACGGAGACCTTCTGGAACCAGATCATGATGGAGCACGCGCTGTTCATCCGGGGGCTGCTGGACCCCGCCGAGGACGAACTGGTGGAGACCTCCAACCGCTTTGCCCGGGAGTACGGGGCCCTGCTGGACCGGGCCAGAGCCGCCTGCGACGCGTCGTCGCTCCACCGGGAATCCCTGAACGAGACGCTGCGGTTCCGGGACTTCAAGACCGCCGGGGTCAAGGGCATCGAGGGCTGCGAGATCCGGTCCGTCATCCTGCCGCTTCTGGCGGACCACGTCCTGCGGGAGGCCAACCACTATATCCGCCTGCTGAACGCGTGAGCCTCCGGCCACGGCGGGACCCCCTCCGAAATCCGCGATTTCGGAGGGGGTCTTCGCTGCGCCATATGCATGTTTCAGTGCCGAGGGGCCTCCGGCTGATGCCAGACTTCCCTTTCCAGAATCCGCGCGAACGCCTCCAGCCCTGCCTGGTCCTCCTCGGTGAACCGCCCGGCCAGAGGGCTGTCGATGTCCAGCACGCCGACCACCTGGCCGCCCGCGTGGATGGGGACGACGATCTCGGATTTGGACGCGCAGTCGCAGGCGATGTGCCCGGGGAACCGGTGGACGTCCCGGACAAGCTGCGTCCGGTCCTCCGCCACCGCCGTGCCACAGACGCCCCGCCCCACCGGAATCTCGATGCAGGCGGGCTTACCCTGGAACGGCCCCAGCACCAGCGCGCCGCCCTCCATCAGATAGAATCCCGCCCAGTTCAGGCCGTCCAGCGAGTGGTAGAGCAGCGCCGCCGCGTTGGCGAGACTGGCGGTTTTGTAGGGCACATTGTGGACCAGCGCCGCCATCTGCTGGTTCAGAAGTTCATAGTCTGTCATCATCTGCCTCCCGTGTTTTCAGTCGTCCGCTCCCCATCGTCCCCCAGCGCCCGGTCGATCAGGTCCAGTGCGATTTGAAAGGCCCGGATGCGGCGGACCGTCAGCGTGTGCTGGGACTTCCCCGGCTCCAGCTTCCCCAGCGCCTTTTCACACTTGCTCATGGTGGAGGCGATGGCCCGCCTGGCCTCCAAAAGCTCTTCCCTGGTGTAAGTCTCCATCTCTTCCTCCGTCAGCGCTTGCTCTCGGAAAACGCATGGGCCTCCCGCAGCCACGCCAGCAGCTCGCCGTCGATCTGCCCCGCGTCGGACACCGGCACATGGTGGGTCCAGCGGCCAGGATACGGCTCCGTGGCCACCGCCACCCGGGGCGACTCCAGCCGGCGGGAGAGCCCGATGGTCACCAGGACGCAGCGCTCCGGCCACCCCCTCCGCCTGCGCGCCGGCAGCGACGCGCAGGCAAACAGACGCCTGCCGTAAAAGCTGATCTGGCTCTTCTGCACCCTGACGGACGCGTCGGGGAACGCCGCGTCCATGCGCCGGAACAGCGCCTCGTACAGCGCCAGCTCCAGCGGCCTGCCGTCAAAGAAAAACAGAACGTCGGACGCATAGTGCTCCGGTGTTTTCATGCCGTCTCTCCCCTTTTCTCGCGATCTCCATTCCATCTTTGAAAAGCCCGCTGTCAGGGCGTCTGCCCGCTCTCCGCCCTCGCCGCCTCCGCCGCTTTCGCGGCGGAGGCCTCCTCGGCGGTGGTGGTGTTCCAGGGCGACGCCAGCTTGCTCAGGCACCGCCGGTAGTCCTCCGTCCCCTCCTCATAGGGCGTGGGGCGGTAATCGTTGGTGTTGGCCACGCTGCTGACACGGCACGGCACATACGCCATCTCCCAGACGACGCCGTCCTCCCCCACGTCCGCCACGATCTGGGCGATCACCGTGTCCTTGTCGCCGGGATTTCGGTTGCCGCCGAAGCAGAAGTTGCCCAGGCTGTACAAAATCACGCCGCCCCGGTATTCCTCCACCGGCTGCAAAACGTGGGGGTGTGTCCCCGCCACAACGTCCGCGCCGCCGCTGATGGCCGCGTGGGCCAGATAGGTCTGCCGCGCCGTGGGCACGTAGATCTTCTCCGCCCCCGCATGCATACAGGTGATCACGATGTCCGCGCCGTCCTCCCGCAGGGCGGCCGCGCCCTTTTTCATCTGCTCCGTGGAGCCGTTGAAGGGCAGCACATACACGCCCACCCGCAGCGTCGTGCCGTCGTCATGCCGCAGGTCGAAGCACACGCCCTGATTCCCCTGGATGCCGGTCACGTCCACATCCTCCAGCGCCGCCATGGTGTCCGCCACGCCGGCGCTGCCGAAATCGCTGGTGTGGTTGTTGGCCATGGACACGCACTCCACGCCGCCCAGCACCAGGGACCCGGCGTACTTCTTCCGTCCGCAGAAGGCGTACTCCGACGCGGACTCCAGCCGCCGGTCTGAAAAGCTGCACTCCAGATTCGCAAGCGTCAGATCGTCCGCCGTCAGGATGTCCGCCACGTTGGAAAACGGATAGGCCAGGTCGTCCCCCACCACGCTTTCAAAATGGTTCGTATAGTGGCTGGAGGACAGCGTGCAGTCCCCCAGCAGGGAGATCACGAACCGGCTCTGCGCCACCGGCTCCTCCGCGCGCTCCGCCGGGGCCGCCGCGCCGCTCTCCGGCTCCGGTGCGAAGTGCTCCGGCCCGGAGCCCTCCGGCCCGTTTTCAGCGGGGGCGGTCAGGTTCTCCGGCGCCGCGGCCATCTTCCGGCCAAGGTCAACAGGGCGCAGGACGATCAGGCCGGCCGCCAGCGCCATGACCAGCGCCAGCACAACGCTCAGGATCAGCAGCGGATTGTGCTTCCGCCGCAGCTCACGTTTTCCCCGCACAGCCGTCCCTCCTTCTTTTTCGCTATTCTATCACAGTTTCCGCCGCCGCGCCAGACAGCGGCGGGATTTTTTCGGAAACCGCCCTGTGCCGTCCTCCCTTTACAGGACGGCGTTTCCGGCATAAAATCTCTGTTGACAAAACGTCAGCTTCTCCACGCAAAAATCCGGCCCCGGATATGCGAAGCTGTTCACAGCAAAACAAAAAGAGTTTTGATCATGAAGAGCCAAAAAATCCTTGCGGCCCTCCTGGCCGGGTGCTCCTCCGCGCAGCCGGAGTCCCCGTCCGCCGACGGCTCCGACGCGAGCCAGCAGCTGCCGGAGGACACCGGCGAGACGCCGCGGAGCGAATTCGTCGGATCCTCTCTGGGCGTGTTCACCACCCAGGATATCAACGGAAATGAATACACGCGGGACTTGTTCGCGGACTATGACCTTACGCTGGTCAACATCTTCGCCACCTGGCGCTCCCCCTGCGTGACGGAGATGCCCGAACCGGAGGCGCTGTGCCAGCAGATGGAGGAGCAGGGCGTACAGGCGGTGGGCTTTGTCCTGGATGTGCGCGGCGAAGAGGGCGAGATTGCCCAGGAGGACCTGGAGCGGGCCCGGGAGCTGGTGGAGCGGACCGGCGTCACCTATCCCGTCCTGCCGCCTGACACCACCGGCCTGAACGGCCGCCTGACCGGGATCGAGGCCATCCTGGAGACCTTCTTTGTGGACCGGGACGGCAATCCTACGTTGGCAACGGCAGCCTGGGGGACTGGCTGGAGGTCGTTGAGCAGGATCTGGCCGCCCTGGAGGGCGACGCGTGATGCGGTGGCTGATTTCCTCCCGCCGGGCCGGCGTGGCCGCGACCGCTCTGGGCGCGGCGATGATGGCCTGCGGCATCTGGCACGGCGAGCTGGCGATCGTCTTTACAAAGAAGGCGCGGCTCACGTTTCACGCCGCTGTCTCTCCCACCACCGCCGCACGTTCCGGCAGGCGTTCTCGCACTGATACCGGATGCTGCGGCGCAGAAGGCGCGGGAGGCCCCACATGCCGGACTCCACATCCCACCGCGGGGAACCGGAGCGGTACAGGTAGTCGACTGGGCATTTCACGGGCTCCGGCTCGACGTTGAACACATTGCCCACGCTGATTGCTCCCTGGACGGGGATTCCCCGGGTGAAGGGGGCCTCCGGCTGGGCCCGCCAGCGGTGGCCGTGAAGGGCAAAGCTGATATTCCTCGGCTTATCCGCCGGCATCAGCAGGCGGATGATCACCCGCTCTCCAGCATACGTCTGGAAGAGCGGCGTAGCCGGGTCGCCGTGGACCTTGGAGTCGAAGACCTTCTCAATCAGCGGAACCCGTTTCAGGCGGTTGAAGAACTGCTCCGAGCGGTAGTTGCAGCTCTTTTCCCCGGTGTCCTCGTGGTCGGGCGCGTCGTGGCCCCCCTCTTCGGCGCCCTGTTCCGTCGTCTTGATCAGATTTCCGTCTCTGTCCAGAAGCCGGATGCCGTTGTGGGCAAACAGGACGAATTCCCGGAAGGTCTCCGTTCCCGGCGCGGTGATAACGGCCTCCTCCTTGTAATTCTCGTCCATGGGACAGATGCCGCTGTAATACTTTGCTTTCAGCGGTTCCACGATCACGGCGCCGAACAGCCCGTGATGCCGGTGGTTCCGCAGGTCGCCGAAGGAGGTCAGCAGACAGGCCCCGTATTCCCGGTCCGTGTGCCAGAGATATTCGACACATTCCCCCGGTCCGACGGTCTGCTCCATAGCCCACGTGACGCCGGAGGATGCCACCGGGTCGAACTTCAAAAACCGGGGACTGAGAGACACCCGGTCGCCGGGGACATGGGGAAAGGCCACTGGCACGGAGGGGTAATCATGGAATTGGATGGGGACCTTGGGGTCAAACAGGTTGTGCCGTGTGACCTCGATCCAGTCTCCCGCGTTGGCCCGAAGGATGAGGGGGACCGGCTTTCTGCAGCCGCGCAGCACGTCCCGGGCCTGTTCCAGGGGGACGAACAGCAGCCCCTCCGGGTCGTGGTCACCGAAGCGGTTGTAAACCGGGGCTTTCTGAATGGCGGCGATCTCAAATTTGCGGACCACCGCGCTGGCCGGCGGCGCCTTGGGCGCGGCGATGGGCCGGATGCCGCACGGCGGCAGGAGGTCCTTTTGTGGCGTGGCATGGGCCCGGATAATTCCCCACAGGCCCAGCCACAGATCGTCGATGCCCCCGGAGTAATACAGGTAATCCCCCGCCGCGTAGGGCTCGTCGATGTGAAGGTTGAACACCTCGGAGATGCCGATGGTCTGGGCCTGCGCCAGGGGCGAGACCGGGTCGCCGTATACGAAGGAACTGAAAATGTGAGCGGGATCGTTTTTGAGCTTTAGCTGCTCCGGCATGGAGTCGCAGCGGTAGTTGATGCCCATGACGCCGGGGTCGTCGTCGGAGACGGGGTATTCCGGGGGGCAGCGGGTCGCCCTTCCGGTCGAACAGCAGGGCGAAATCATGGAGGAACAGCGCGAATTCCCGGAAAGACTTCAGAAAAAGCCGAATTCGGCTTTTCCTCAAATCCTTTTGTGCGTTCGTAGAGATAGACGGTGAACGGAAGGCCAAGTACAAGCGGCTCACGAATATGAAAATCACCGAAGCGCTCATCTCCAATCTCGCTGAGGACGGCATGCGTGGACCGATCCGTAAAAAGAGTGGAACGGAATGTGGAATTCGCCTCTCGCGTCTATCAAACTGCGCCTACTTCCCTCGCATACGCAAAAGACCTCTGCGAGAACTATCGTTTTGCTTTGTCCAAGTATCGTCTCTGTATGAACGAGAAGCAGTATGCCGCCATCAGCCGAAATGACTTTGCCAAACTGAAAGAGGACATACAGTTTCTGGACAATGCGCTGAAGACGGTGCTGTAGGATCACCAAAAGTATTTCCAGGAGCGGTTCGTAAACGGTCTGTCCATCCGCGAATATGCAGAGGCGCATCAGATGAACCGCGGCAGCGTGGACTATCTACAAAAGAAACTTCTCATCGCGCTGGCGCAGCTACTGAAAGAACGGGATGAAGCGGACGGGACTTGTCGTCTACAGCCAAAAACAACTTGATACACCTGCATAAGTACCAGAGCGTCTGCCGAATGGCAGGCGCTCTTTTTCTGTCAATTTTATGTCAGTCTGCTAAGTAGTTGGGATAAGTAGTGAGGGAGTATTTTCAAAGAACGGTCAATCGGAAATGAGGTGATTCCCGTGTCTGAATGAGTGAACGATGTATGGCTGATGATGTTCGTGCGACAAACGGAGAAAGGACAGGAGGTGCTATATGAAGTTTCAACAATGGCCCAAACGCGATCCCAACAAAAACTATTTCATGGTTCCCAACGAAGTTTTTCACATCGGTCTCAGTTACCCGGAGATCTCCATCTACTGCTACCTGCTGAGCATCGAGGACAGAGAAACCTACCAGTGCTATCCCAGTTACAAGACCATTGGCAAAGCGCTGGGTATGTGCGAGAACACCGTGAGTAAGTATGTGCGCAGTCTGGAGGAGAAAGGTCTCATCCGCACCGAACCGACTATGGTGCGGAGCAAAGACGGCAGGACGCTCAACGGAAACCTGCTCTACACTATCTGCCCGATCCAGGCGGCAGTCGAATTGCTGCGGCAAGCAGGTGGCCCGGTACATCTACGCCGTCACCAACTACCCCGGGCGCCCCGCCGGCGTCCAGGCCAACCTGTACGTCTGTGAGGATCTGCCGGTGGCGGGAGATATCCTCTGCCCCGGCGCGCAGGGCTTCCAGGAGGCGCTGATCCAGCCGGAGACGGAGGAATAGGCGAAAAAAGTCCTGCCGCATAGGCCGGGGGCGTCATAAGAAAGTAATAAGTGATTAGAGGGACGGCATGGCCTATGGGTCATGCCGTTTCCTCTTTTTCCAGCTCAGACAGCAGGGATAAAGCAGGGAACCTCTGTCTGCATGAGGAAATTATATCATCGCCCGTCTGGACGAGGATAACGTAAGGAGAATATGCAAAGAAATCGCATAATTATCTGATGGTTGGGAGGATTTTATTTATAGCAGGATAAAAGCGCGGCGTCACAAGTGACGCTCCCGCCGGTCACAACTGCCTGCGGTGCGGGCAGTGACGGGAGTTTTTCGGGTGACCGGAAATGGGGTCAAAAACAGAGAAGTGCTATCACTTCTGCGGTCATTATCCCCGAAAGCCCACTCCCACAAGGAAAAAATAGGGGTCAAACCCCGGAAAGGAGTCCAATTTGAGCAAAAAAGAGAAATTTGCCCTCTATTTATCTCCTGAGAAAAAAGCTCTCCTGGAACGGCGGTATCAGGATGACGGCAGTCGGAGCCTCACCGGATTTATTGAGCGAGCCATCGATTTCTACCTGGACTATCTCAGTGCCAATGACGCGGGGCTGTTTCTTCCTGCCTCCATCAAATCCTATCTGGACGGCAGGCTGGATCAGTTCGAGGACCGGGATCCTCCCTGCTGTTCAAGCAGTCAGTGGAATTGGATATACACTCTGGCATCATAGCAGACAGCTTTCAGCTCAGCGAAGATGACCTGCGCCGCCGGCGTGCTGAGAGCGTCAAAAATGTGAAACGAACCAATGGCCGTATCTCGTTTAAAAACCGAGTGTGGAAAGCCTGGGAGGAGGGCGATGAGTGGCTCGACTGATCGTCAAGAGTCCCTACATCAAGTGCGGCGGCGATGGTGCGGTCAGCGGCTATATGAAATATATCGCCATGCGGGAGCGGGTGGAGATCGTCCCGGATGACCGCCCGCCCACACGAAAGCAGGAGCAGCTTATCACAAAGCTGGTCAAAGATTTTCCGACGGTTAGAGAGCTGGATGAATACGGTGACTATCTGAACAAGCCTACCAAAGCCAACGCCTCTGCACTGATCATGATGGCACTGGAGTCCAACTGGGATGCGGCGCAGGACACAGATGGGTACATGAAGTACATCGCCACCCGTCCCAGAGTAGAGCGGCTGGGCAACCACGGGCTATTCGGTGACGAGGAGGTTGTGGATCTGAACAAGGCTATGGCGGAACTGGAACACTACACCGGAAATGTGTGGACGCACATCATCTCACTCAAACGCGAGGACGCCGCCCGGCTGGGTTATGAGAGCGCCAAGGCATGGCGGGATCTGCTCCGTGCCAACCGCAACGACATCGCCGCCGCGATGAACATTCCTCCCCAGGACTTCCACTGGTACGCCGCCTTCCACGATGAGGGCCAGCACCCCCACGTCCACATGATGGCGTGGTCTGTGACACCGGGACAGGCGTATCTGTCCAAGGACGGCATCCGACAGATCAAGTCCAGGCTGACCAACCAGATCTTCCGTCACGAGATGCTCCACACCTATGAGCAAAAGTCCCAGTCACGGGATGAGCTGGTGCAGGAGACTCGCAGGGTCATTCAGCAGCTGACCCGTGAGATGGCACAGAGCATCTGTTCGGTTCCCGAGATCGAGCAGAAGATGGAACAGCTGGCCGGACAACTGGAAAGTGTCAAGGGCAAGAAGTCCTATGGCTACCTGTCCAAGCCGGTGAAGAAAACCGTGGATGAGATAGTGGACAAGCTGGAGGAGTTACCAGTAGTCCGTGAGTGTTACGACCAATGGTGCGTTCTCCAAAATGAGATAGAGAGCTACTACCACGACAAACCCACAGAGAAGAAAAAGCTGTCCCAGGAGAAGGAGTTCCTCCAGATCATGAACGCGGTCATCCGCGAGGCAGAGCGCATCCGCCTTGGCGAGATCACCTTTGAGGATAGCGACCTACCCCGGCGAGATGAGTCAGGAGAAGCACCGAATGCGTCCTACGCCTGTTGGGAGCTCCGGCAGATCGTCAGAGATGAATCACTACCGCTGGAGGATCGGGACAACGCCGTGGCGGAACTGGAACGACTGGCGGATGGCGGCGAACTACACGCCCAATACCTTATAGGCAAACTCTACCGGGACGGCCCTCTGCTGATGCCGGACTGGGTGAACGCCCGGTATTATTTTCTTCGTGCGGCACAGCAGGGATCAGCGCTGGCGCAGTATGCGCTGGGCAAGCTGTATCTCTCTGATGAGGAAGAAGTACGAGATCCGGATGAGGGGCTCCGATGGCTGAAGCAGGCCGCCCAAGGAGGAAATCACTATGCCGCCTACCAACTACCTCAACGGCGATGTGGTGCGCAGAGATGCCGAAAAAGCTGTGGAGTGGTTCACTCAATCGGCAGAAGCGGGAAACCAGTATGCACAGTATATGCTGGGCAAGCTATATCTCACAGGTCAGGATGTTCCACGGGATCAAGAGCGGGGCCTATACTGGCTGACTCAGTCAGCGGACCAGGGCAATCAATATACCCAATTTCTTCTGGAGCGGCAAAATGATCTGCGTCCGCCCGCAGTGATGCTGTCCGTCACCAGACTGCTGCACCACATGAGCAGGATATTTCAGGAGCGATCCCTGCCCCAGTCCAGCACAGGTCTGCACATTGACCGAAAACGCCGCCGGCAGCTCCAGAAAAAGAAGATCGCCATGGGCCACAAGCCGGATGACCACGAGGAGGAACAGAACCAGAGCGGCATGAAGATGAGCGGGATGTGATCCCAGTCAAAGTCTGCATCGCAAATCTAAAGATAAAACCCCGCCAGAAAATGATAACTTTCTGAAAAAAGTTCCCGTTGGGGATAGCTATTCACTGCGAGTTAAGATATTGTGTGTTGCTGAAAAAGGAGGCGGCACACATGAGAACCACACTGGAAAATCTGTACTATGGAAATATCATCCCTAACGATCAGCAGGTCAAGCGGGGTACTCCGCTAAGAAGGGCCATGAAACAGGCGGCGGAATGCGAGGAAAAACTTATTGACCTGCTGGATGACGACGCGCAAACTCTGCTGCTGAACCTCGTCACCGCGGAGAACGAGATTGGGAGCACCCTGGCTATGGAAAACTTCATCATGGGTTTCCGGTTGGGCGTGCGGCTGATTCTGGAGGCACTGGATGAGGATGATGGCAGCCTGATCGACATCAACAAGGAGGAATAGCCTATGGCAAAACGCAGACCATCCGGCGACGGCATGGTGCGCAAACGGGGGGACGGCCGTTGGGAGGGGCGCATCGTGGTGGGCCGCAAGCGAAACGGCGAACCCATCTTCCGCTATGTGCTGGCCAAGACACAAAAGGAGCTGTTGGACAAGCTCCACCGGGATATTGAAGTCTACCAGGACATGGAACTCACCGAGGACAGCCGCATGACCCTGGGAGAATGGCTGGACCACTGGCTGGATGAGTACGCAGCGGACACTCTGCGGCCCAACACCCTGCGCAGCTATGAGCAGTACATCCGGTGTTACATCAAGCCCTACCTGGGGGACAAGGTGGTCTCACGGGTCACCAGAGTAGACATTCAGAAACTATATACCAAGCTAAAACAGGAGGGGCGTGTTCACGACCACCCGGAGCACGGACACGAGCTGTCCGACACCATGGTGCTCCGCATCCACGCCATGCTTCACCGCTGCTTGAAAGACGCGGTGACCGCCCACGTCATCCCCCGGAACCCAACAGACGGGGCAACGGTACCCAAGGCTGGTTACAAACCCAAGCAGATTTTAACACGGGAGCAGATGGAGACCTTTCTGTCGGCGGTGGAGAAGAACGAGGTCTGGAGGGACTTTTTCTACACGGAGCTGACCACCGGCCTTCGCCGGGGCGAAATCTGTGGTCTCATGTGGCAGGACTTCGATGAGACCGCCGGGACGCTGAAGATCGTCCGCTCAGTGAACACACCTCGGGCGGGAGTGCTGGAGATCGGCGAGACCAAAACCAACCAGGGCAGGCGGACCATCCACCTGCCTCCCAGTACGGTCCAGCGCCTGCGGGAACGGAAGAAGCATGCCGTCAGTCAATGGATCTTCCCGGAACCTCTGGCCCCAGAGAAGCCAGTCCGCCCCAGCGCCGCCTACTACTGGATGAAGCAGATCCTGAAGGAGGCTGGCCTGCCCCGCATCCGGTTCCACGATTTGCGTCATACCTTCGCCACCCACGCCCTCACCAGCGGTGTGGACGCCAAGACCCTGTCCGGTATTCTGGGCCACACCAACGCCAGCTTTACCCTGGACACCTACACCCATGTAACGCCGGATATGCAACGGGAGGCCAGCAATATCGTCGGCGGCTTTCTGGAAAACTTGTTTGGAAAGGAGTTGAAACCGTGGCAAACAGGCGAAAGAGCGGCACCGGAACACTAAGGCAGCGGAAGGACGGCCGCTGGGAGGGTCGGACGGTCATCGGCTACGATGAGAAGGGCCTGCCCAAAACGAAAAACGTCTTGGCTAAGGCCAAACGGGAGTGTCAAGAGAAGCTGAAACAGCTCATGGAGTCGGTGAGCGACTCCAAATCTGAGAAGATACGATCAGAGATGCCCTTCGGGGAGTGGCTGGACTTCTGGTATCAGAACTACTCCAAGCCCAAACTCCGGCCCACCACCCAGGCCTGCTATGAGGGGAAGATCTATCAGCACATCATCCCGGAGCTGGGGAAGATCCCTCTAAACCAACTGACACAGAAAGACCTCCAGCAGTTCTACGCCCGGCTGAAAAAGGGCGGGCGGCTCATCCGCACCGAGCAATTTGGAGAGGGGCTTTCCGACACCATGGTGCGGGGCTGCCACGCCACCTGCCGCTCCGCACTGGAGAAAGCGGTGCAGGAGGGACTGCTCCGAACCAACCCGGCCATCGGCTGTAAGCTGCCGCCCAAGCGGGGCCGGGAGATGCAGGTGCTGAACCGGGAGGAACTCCAGAGGTTTCTCATCCAGGCTCAGGCGGAGGGTTGCTACGAGTTGTTCCTCCTGGACCTATGCACCGGCCTGCGGCGGGGCGAACTGATGGCCCTCCAGTGGGACGATCTGGACTTTGAAACCGGGGTGCTGACGGTCAATAAGCAGGTCTACGATGTGAAAGGGCAGCTCCAGCTGAGCGTGCCCAAAACCAAATCCTCCATCCGCAAGATAATCCTGCCGCCCACAGTAGTGGAGATGCTGCGGGAGTACCGAAAGAATGTGGATTCCCGGTGGCTGTTTCCCTCCCCGGTGAAGGAGGACACCCCCATCTCCCCCGGCGTGGTGCGCAGGAGGCTCCAACGGATTCTGGAACACGCCGGGTGCAAGCACGTAAGATTTCATGACCTGCGCCACACTTTCGCAACGCTGTCCTTGGAGAGCGGTATGGATGTGAAGACCCTCTCCGCCATGCTGGGCCATGTGTCGGTGGCCACCACGTTGGACATCTACACTCACATCACCGATGATATGCAGACCGAGGCGGCGGCAAAGATAGACCGAGGGCTGGGGAATGAGACACAAGAGATGCGGGATAAATCTGAGCCAGAACTGCCCCGGATGACAGACTTCCAGCCCACTCAGGGAAAAATCCGCAGAGCCGGCACCGGGTGCATCACTGAGATCAACGACCATTTATTTGAGGGACGCTACTCTCCTGTATGGCCTGATGGAAAACGACACGCCAGGAATATCTACGCCACAACTCGAGAGGAGTGCGAAGAGAAGCTGAAAGTGCTCATCCGGGAAATGCAGACAGAACGCAAGTCACTTCAGGATCAAATCAGGGGAATCGTCCCGCCGGACAAACTTCACAAGAAGCAACGGCAGATCTGGGAATATATGAAATTCCACCCAGAGGAAACGAACCTGAGCGCTATCGCCAAAGGCGCTGGAGTGAATCGACATACGGTGGCGAAACACTATGAGATGATCCGGGGGATGCTGGGGAGAGCGTGAGAAAAGCAGAAAACCGAGGGTAAAAAGATGGAAGAGAGCCGGGAGTATACCGGCTCTCTTCCATCTCTGCGGCAGCACTGCCATTATTTCAGCTTGGCGCCGTCTTTGAAAGCGTTCCCCACCTTCTCACCCAACTTGCGGTAGGCACTGTGGATGGGATCAAAGGTAATGGGCTGAAGCTTGTCCGGATCAATGCGTCCGTCGGCGTCCAGCACGGACTCGTCAGCACTGACGTTGACGATCTCACCCACCAGACGGCAGCTCTCCGGGTCATAGCTGACCAAGCGGCACTCCACCGCCATGGGCAGTTCGTCAATGAGAGGTGCATCCACAAATTCCGACTTGGTGGTGTGCCAGCCGGCCTTGGCCAGTTTGTCGGCCGCTTTGTTGCCGGATTCCATGCCCACATAGTCGCAGGCTACCACCTGTTCCATGGTGGCCATGCTGACGGTGAAAGCCTTGCGGGCGAGAATGTTGGCGGTGGTCTTGTGGCCGGCGCTGATACACATGGACAACTCATTGTCATCGCTGATCCCGCCCCAGGCCGCGTTCATGGCGTCGGGCGTGCCGTCCTCTCCGTAGGTGGCGAGAATAAAGACCGGCTGTGGATAGGTCCAGGGTTTTGCTCCAAAATTCTTGCGCATAAAACATTCCTCCTGTTATGTTAGGGCTCAGCTGCCCGCAGACGCGGGGATCAGCCGCACATGATTGCCACTTTGATTACTCC
Organism: uncultured Oscillibacter sp.; assembly: GCA_902476875.1. GTDB lineage: Bacteria > Bacillota > Clostridia > Oscillospirales > Oscillospiraceae > Oscillibacter. Next base: position 14,200 of record CABSFC010000068.1, read on the forward strand.
GTCCCGCTTGCTTTCAAAGAGCGCATAGGCTTCGTCGATATCTTTCAGCGGATAGGTGTGGGTGATCAACGGAACAGTGTCCAGCTTCCCCTCGGCGATAAGGTCGAGGGTCTCTTTGCAGTTGCAGCCGTCTACGCCGCCGGTTTTAAAGGTCAGATTTTTTCCGTACATATCCGGCAGCGGCAGAATTTGGGGAGCGTCGTAGAGGGCGACCACGGTGACGACGGCATTGGG
>CABSFC010000069.1 GCA_902476875.1 uncultured Oscillibacter sp.
TCAGCTCCGCGACGCTGCCCGCGATCTTCTCCAGGTCCGCCTGCGTCAGGGAGCCGGTGTGGAGCAACAAGAACAGCCTCCCCTGTGAATCCTCCCAGGCCAGCGCCGACTCTTGCTTTACCTGCCAGAAGATCGCCGGATATCCTTGAATTTTGGTCGTCTTCTTCAGCGTCTTCACGCCGGCATCCTCGTCCATCCAGACAGCGAAAGAGTACGAAAAAGGAGCGCAGCAACGAAAACTCAGAGATTCTTCTCCATTACTATAGGTCCAATCTGTTACAGGACGTGCTCTGCCCATAATAGAAGCGGAGTCCAGTGTCCAACCTTCCGGAAGCCAACCGGGCCGATAGACGGGGGCCGGCGTATTGATGGGATCAGCGGTTCCGGAACCGGCGCAGACGAGGCTTGCATTTCCCATGTACACATTCCAGTGCGCAAAGGTTTTTGCTTCAGCAGCGAAGACCGAGGTGCATAGCACCAGCACGGAACATGCCGCAAGCATCAGAGATATGATTCTTTTTTTCATGATGATCCTTCCTTTCTTCTCCGGCGGGGGAGGAAAGAATCGCCCTCCCCGCTCCGTTCTACTTATGAAACGGAGGGGGAGGGAATTGTATTACACGATTTTCAAAAATTTTTTCAGTCCTGAGTTTGCGCGGGCTGTTCCAAGGGGATTTCCACATTGCCCCACAGGACAGCCTCCGCCTGGCTGAGATCCATCGGCTTTTCAAAGTTCACGGTTCCCGTGAGGCCGGAGCCCATATCGCCCATCGTCAGCTGCCTTGCATCCGCTTCGATCTCGGCGCCGTCCTTCATCCGCAGCGCGATCCGAACCTGGGGCCACGGATCATCGCCATCCAAACGGTATTTCCACCAGACGCCCAGAGGCGAGACGTTCATGGAAAGCAGTGTCATGGTTTTCTGACCGTCACTCATAGATATGCCCTCTACCGGGAGCTCCAGCACCTGGTCTCCATTCAGCTCCTCCGGGAGGGGGATGTCCCAAGTCCCGGTTTTCCAGGTCACATTGTCCGACGCCTCGAATATCGCTTCTTTCTCTCCATCCGGCGCAAATCGATAGAGCGCCCTGATTTGGTAGGTACAGCCGCTGATGTCGTGGGCCGCTTTTTCCTCTACAACTCCCAGCAGTACGTTGGGTTCTTTTGTTCCGGCCTCCATCACGGTAAATCTGCCGCTGGACGCAAGCATCCCCGCGGGTGCGTTCGCAGGCCGTTTCGTCGATGCAAAAAGATAGTAGTCGTCCTCCTGGCGGAACACCGTTCCCTCCGGCGCACGAATTTCCAGCACCATATAGAGTTGGTTCTTTGCCCCCAGAATACTCAGGGGCGTGACGGTGACGCCGTCATGCTCCACCGGCGCCGGCAAAAAACCGTCGGCAGCCGTTTCCTCTGCTTCTCCGCCGCCGATTGCCATGTCGTCCACAATTTCCTGCTGCCGCTGGTCCAGTCCGCCGAAGAAGGTGATCCACAGCGGGGCAGTGACGGCCACCACTGCCGTAGCCAGCAGGAGGACCGCAATTGCCACGGCGATACCGCGGGAGATCCCCCGGCGCAGCACAGGCCGGGGCTGTTTCTTTCCCCAGTTCCAGGGATCTGCCAGCAGCCGCATCCGCGCCCGGAGATATTGGGGAGAGAACTCCGGGTCTTCCGTTTCAGCCTGTTGAAGGACGCGCTCATACTGGGCCAGGTTGGCGTCCATCAGGCCCTGGCGCAAAAGGGCGTCAAACCGCGTCATAGATGTACCCCTCCTTTTCAAGGCGTTCCCGCAGCATGGATTTGCCGCGCAGGATACGGACCGCCACAGTGGACTCGTTGATACGCAGCCGCCGGGCGATCTCCCGGTTGGTCTGCTCCTCGACGCATTTGAGTTCCAGAATCCGCCGGTAGTTTTCCGGCAGGGCCCGGATCAGGGAAACAAGGTAGTTGTACTCCGGCTGTCTGTCCTCCCGGGCCGGCGGATCCCAGTCCTCCGGGAAAGCCGTGGTTTTCCGCTCCGCCCGGAGGATATCCAGGGCGGCGTTTTTGGCCGTGGTGACCGCATAGCCCTCCGTCTCCTTCCAGGGCAGAGCGGAGATCCGCTCCCAGTTCTGCACGAGGTTGAGCCATGTCTGCTGAGCAGCGTCCTCCGCCTGCGTTGGGTCTCCCAGGATACGCAGGGCCACCGCATAGATTTTTTTCTCATGGGCTTCAAAAAGCCGCGTGAACCGCTGCTGGTCCTGTTCGGTCTCCAACATGGCAAGGCATATTGCGAGCATAAAACCCCTCCCTTATGTGAAATTGACGCTGGTCTATTTGTTAAACGGTGAAGAAACGAAAAGTATTACAGCGTCCTGGAAATTTTTGAAATTCAGAGAAATGGCTTTTTTAGAGTAAAGCATACACGGGGGAAAAACGCAACAGAGGGTTCATCGGAAGACAAGCTCAATTATCCGCGAGCCATCGTATGTTGTTCTTTCGGTGGAGAGAGGGAACGAAAATGGCGCGAGATAAAGTTGACTTATGACCTTCCCCAGTGCAGTTGGCGCCCGAACAGTATTTACCCACCCATGGGTGGGTAAACGCTTCGGCACGGACCGGAAATTTTTGGGAAAAGTTCCTTGCTGACTGCACTACGGGAAGATGCGAATTTAGGATTTATGCCGCACGATTTTCAACTAGTGGTGTCCCCCCTCAAAATAGAGAACTCCAAGTCTGTGAACACTCCTGAAATTTCAACCGTCAAAATGCCAATAAACTTTACATTGCCGGACGCAAAAGAAAAAATATGTTTCATATTACAAATTAAATATCCAAATATCGCCTCTTTTTTTGCATTATGGCGATTGACAAAATCACGAAGATCTTCTATGATGTGTGCATCACAAAGGAGTGTGAACGGTTTTCCGTTCGCGCTCCTTTTGTTTTTTTAGAAGCGTACCAACTGTGTTAAGGAGGAATTTTGATGAAAAAGAAGAATTTGCTGAGCCTGATTCTGGCTCTTTGTCTGGCACTCAGTCTGACCGCCTGCGGCGGCAAGACCGTGGAACAGTCCAGCGGCGGCGACACCGCGGCCCCCTCTGAAGAGAACTCTGGGGACGCCACCATCACCCTGGGCATGATTGGCCCTCTGACCGGCAGCCTGGCCGTGTACGGCACCCACATTGAAAAGGGTGTGAAGCTGGCGATCAAGGAGATCAACGCGGCCGGCGGCGTCAGTCTCAGCGACGGCACCTATCAGCTGGACGTGGAGACCAAGGACGACCAGGGCGACTCCACGGAGTGTGTCAACGCCATGAACGCCCTGATTTCTGACGGCATCCAGTTGGTGGTGGGTTCCGCCACCTCCGGCTGCACCAGCGCCATTACCTCCATCGCCAACTCCGAGGGCGTCGTGATGATCACCCCCTCCGGCACGGCGGACTCTCTGACCACTGCCATGGACTATGTGTTCCGCACCTGCTTCCGGGACTCCTTCCAGGGCGAGCTAGCGGCCCAGTACGCCAAGGATGAGGGCTACACCAAGGTGGGCATTGTCTACTGCTCCGCCGATACCTACTCCGCCGGCCTGCGGGACGCCTTCACCACCGCCTGCGATAAGCTGGGTCTGGAGATCGTGGCGGAGGAATCCGTGGCGACCATGACCGAGGTGGACTACACGAACCAGTTTAACAAAATGGTATCCGCCGGTGCCGAGCTGGTGTTCACTCCCTTCTACTATGACGTCATGGGCCCCTATCTGGTGCCCCAGGCCCGCAGCGTGGGCTTCAGCGGCGTCCTGCTGGGCGCCGACGGCGTGGACAACACCGAGACCACCATTCCCGCCGGCGAGGATCTGTCTGTGTATAACGACGTGTACTTTGTGAACCACTACTCCACCGAGCTGGCTACCAGCGGCGTCTCCGCCGACTTTGTGGCCAATTACGAGGCTGAGTACGGCGAGACCCCCAACAACTTCGACGCCCTGGCCTACGACGCCGTGTATGTCTATAAAGCCGCCATGGAGGCCTGCGGCGCCGCTGACGCCGCCAGCGTCCAGGCCGCCCTGGCCGACACCAGCGCCGTTTACGATACCACCTGCGGCACCTTCTCCTTTGACGGCACCGGCACCCCCATCAAGAACGGCGTGCTGATGGGTTATACCTATACCGCCGGCGATGAGGCTGTCACCAAGATCACTGTCACAGCCCTGAGCCTGAGCTGACCGCCTGAAGCACACAGCATCCCGATACATGCACCAAAGGGGGAGGCGCTCCGCCTCCCCCTCTTTGATTTTCCCCGCATACTGTACGAATTCAAGGAAGAGGGGGATACCTCTATGATTACATTCATCCAGTTCCTGATCACAGGGCTGCGGCTGGGAAGCGTATACGCGTTGATCGCTCTGGGTTATACCATGGTCTATGGCATCATCAAGCTGATCAACTTCGCCCATGGCGACTTCATCATGGTGGGCGGCTACTCCCTGTTTTTCACCATTCCCATCATGCTGAATCTGGGCGTGCCCGGCTGGCTGGCAGTGGTTCCCGCCATCGTGATCTGCGCCTGCGTGGGCATGCTGGTGGAGCTGCTGGCCTACCGCCCCGTCCGCAAAACCGGTAACAACCTGACTTGCCTGATCACCGCCATTGCCATGAGCTTCGTGCTGGAAAACCTGGCCCAGGCCATTCCCGCCATCGGCCCGGATCCCAAGGTGCCCTACACGCTCTTTGCCAAGACCGTCTCCGTGGGCGGCGTCGCCATCAGCCACGCCACCATCATTACCGTGGCAGTCTCCGCCATCATCATGGCGGCCCTGTATTTCTTCACCCAGAAGGCCCGGATTGGCTGCGCCATGCGCTGCGTGTCGGAGGACAAGGAGGCGGCCACGCTGATGGGCATTGATGTCAACCACACCATCATCATCACCTTCGGCATCGGCGCGGGGCTTGCCGCGGTGGCCGCCCTGATGTATATCGCCCAGTATCCCAAGGTGTTCACCACCATGGGCGCCACTCTGGGCATCTACGCTTTTGTGGCGGCGGTGCTGGGCGGCATCGGTTCTCTGCCGGGCGCGGTGCTGGGCGGACTGATGATCGGTATCGTCCAGTCCGGCGCCAACACCTATATCAGCTCCTCCATGTCCGATACTTTCGTCTATCTGATCCTCATTGTGGTGCTGATGATCCGGCCCGCCGGTATTCTCGGAAAGAATGTGGGTGAAAAAGTATGAAACAGAACGCTTACAAAGGCCGTTATCTCATCAATTTCGCGGCGGTCCTGGTGCTTTTCGCCATTGCCGTGGTCATTGGGATGACCGGCGGCAACACGGTAAAGCTGAAGATCACCCCCTCCATCTGGCAGTGCAGCTACCTGATCATCATGGCGGCCTCGCTGAATCTGGTGCTGGGTTTTCTGGGCCAGCTGTCCCTGGGCCACTGCGGCTTTATGGCCGTGGGCGCCTATACGGCGGCTCTGCTCTCCCTGGCGCTTCAGCGGGCGGGGTTTTACACCGAAAAAGCGGGGCCGGCGTTTTTGCTGGTGCTTTTGCTGAGCATCCTCGCCGCCGGCGGGGTAGCGGCGCTGCTGGGGCTGCTGGTGGGCATCCCAGCCCTGCGTCTGAAGGGCGATTATCTGGCCATCATCACCCTGGGCTTCGGCATGATCATCGTCAACCTCATCAACAACCTTCCCTTCTGCGGCCAGCAGGGCCTCTCCCAGGGCTCCGCCTCCTCGGCGCTTTACGCCACGGGCCTGGGTTTTTCCAACGATGAAAAAATGCAGTATTTGTGGGTGGCGGCGCTGGTGGTCATCTTATGCATGACGGCCATGTTCATGTTCGTCCGTTCCAAATACGGGCGCTGCATCCGGGCCATCCGGGACAATGAGATCGCCGCCTCCGCCTCCGGCATCAACGTCAGCTATTACAAGGTGATGACCTTCACCATCTCCGCGTTTTTCGCCGGGATCACCGGCGCCCTGTACGCCTGCTGCAACGCGGCGCTGGCCACCACCTCCTTCGCCTTTACCAATGGTTCCATCCTGAACTCCGTGTTTATCGTGGTCATGGTGGTCGTCGGCGGCATGGGCTCTCTCACCGGCTCGGTCATCGCCGCAGTAGTGCTGTTTTTGCTGAATTACACCATTAAAAACGGCGCGTGGGTGGCGGCGCTTCCCACATTTTTGCAGAATGTGTTCACCTATCCCATGCTGGTCTACTCCATCGCTCTCATCGCGGTCATCATGTTCCGCCCCCGGGGCATTATGGGCAGCCGGGAGTTCGCGCTGTGCGACATCCCCAAGTGGCCCGGGTGGATCCGGACACATTTCGCGGCCCGCACGGCGGGAAGATCCGCCAGAAGGGAGGCGGCGCGCCATGGCTGAGAAAACCGTGCCCGTTCTGGAAACGAGAAAACTTGGCATTTCCTTTGGCGGTCTCCACGCGGTACAGGATTTCAATATTCAGATCCATTCCGGCGAACTGGTGGGCCTGATCGGCCCCAACGGCGCTGGAAAGACCACCGTGTTCAACCTGCTCACCGGCGTGTATGTCCCCACGGAGGGCACCGTCCTGCTGGACGGCGTGCCTCTGAACGGAAAAAAGACCCATCAGTTCGTGGAGGCCGGGATCGCCCGCACCTTCCAGAATATCCGGCTGTTCAACGACATGACCGTCCTTGAAAATGTCAAAGTCGCCTGCACAAAGGATATCCATTACAACCTGCTGGACGCCGTCCTCCGCACCTCCAGGTTCTGGAAAGCGGAGCAGGAGAGCACGGAGCGTGCCATGGAGCTGCTGGCCATCTGCCATCTGGAGGACAAGGCGGATGTTCTGGCCTCCAGCCTGCCCTATGGCCAGCAGCGGAAGCTGGAGATTTCCCGGGCCCTGGCCACCAATATGAAGGTCCTGCTTCTGGATGAGCCTGCCGCCGGCATGAACCCCACGGAGACGGCGGAGCTGCTCTCCTGCATCAACACCATCCGGGACCGCTTCGGCATCGCCATCCTGCTCATCGAGCACGACATGTCCCTGGTGATGAACGTGTGCGAGCGCATCCAGGTCATCGACTACGGTCAGACCATTGCCGCCGGCCTGCCGGAGGAGATCTCCAAAAATCCCAAGGTCATTGCCGCCTATCTGGGCGAATAAGGAGGGAGCGCATATGCTGGAAATCAAGGACCTGAACGTCTTTTACGGCGCCATTCACGCCCTGAAGGGCATTTCCCTCACCGTGGGCGACGGCGAACTGGTCTCCCTCATCGGCGCCAACGGCGCTGGGAAAACCACCACGCTTCACACCATCTCCGGCCTGCTGCGGGCGTCCTCCGGCTCCATTGCCCTGGACGGCACGGATCTGCAGAAGGTGCGTCCCAACACCATCATCAATCTGGGCCTGGCCCATGTGCCGGAGGGCCGCCATGTCTTTGCCCGCATGACGGTGGAGGAAAATCTCCGCATGGGCGCATATATCATCAAGGATCAGAAGAAAATCGCGGAAAACCTGGAAAAGGTTTACGGCCACTTCCCCCGCCTGCGGGAGCGGCGGCGCCAGTTGGCAGGTACCCTCTCCGGCGGCGAGCAGCAGATGCTGGCCACCGGGCGGGCGCTGATGACCGTCCCGAAGATCGTGCTGATGGATGAGCCGTCCATGGGCCTCAGCCCGCTGCTGGTAAAGGAGATCTTCTCGATCATCGAGGAGTTGCACAGAAGCGGCATCACCATTTTGCTGGTGGAGCAGAATGCCAAGATGGCCCTGGCGGTCAGCGACCGGGCCTATGTGCTGGAGACCGGCACCATCTCCATGGAGGGCGCCGCGGCCGACCTGGCCACCGACGATCGGGTCCGCAAGGCCTATCTGGGCGCGTAAGGAGGTACGGCAGTATGGAAAAATTCGTTATCACAGTGGCCCGTGAGACCGGCAGCGGCGGCCACAACATCACCCGCAAGCTGTCCGACGCCCTGGGCATCCCCTATTATGACCGGGATCTGCTGCGGAAGGCCTCGGAGGTCAGCGGCATCCACGAGCGGCTCTTCGGCGCCGCCGACGAGCGTATCGGCCTGAAGGAGATGCTCTCCGCCGCCGAAAAGGTCTATACCGGCGAGACCCTCCCGCCGGACAGCGACGACTACATCTCCACCCGGAACCTGTTCAGCTTTCAGGCCAAGATCATCAAGGAGCTGGCGGATACTGAGAGCTGCATCATCCTGGGGCGCTGCGCCAACTATCTGCTGGCAGGCCGTCCGAACGTGCTGCGGCTGTTCATCCACGCGCCTGTGGAGGCCCGTCTGGCCCGGGTGTCGTCCTACTCGCTGGCCTGGAGCCAACGGGAGGTGGCCAAGCATATCCGGGTCGAGGACAAGCGGCGCTCCGCCTATTACCACTACTACACCGGCGAAGAGTGGCGGGATGCCGCGGGCTATGACCTGAGTCTGGACTCTGACGTTCTGGGGGAGGACGGCTGCGTGGAGTTTATCCGGCAGGCCCTTCCGCTGTTCGTCAAGTAAGAGGAGGATGGTTATGCGTTTCTCCAAACGGATCCTGCGGATGGATACCGCCGTCGTGCGGCAGACCCTGGCGCTGGCCGCCCAGCAGGACGTTATTTCCTTCGCGGGCGGCCTTCCCGCCCCGGAGTCCTTCCCGGTAGAGGCTATGCGCCTTGCCGCCGACCGGGTATACCGCGCCAATGGCCGGGCCGCGCTGCAATACGGCCCCTCCGCCGGCTTTCTCCCCCTGCGGGAAAAGCTGGCCAGCCGCCATCAGAGGCAGGGGATCTCCTGCTCGGCGGACAACTTTCTGATCGTCAGCGGTTCCCAGCAGGGCCTTGACCTGGCGGGCAAGGTGTTTTTGGAGCCTGGGGACCTGGTGGTCTGCGAAAATCCCACCTATCTGGCCGCCCTGACGGTATTCCGCTCCTATGAGTGCGGCATCCTGCCCATTGAGACCGACGACGAGGGCATGGTTCCGGAGGACCTGGAACAGAAGTTGGCGGCAAACCCCAGCGCAAAGCTCATGTATCTGATCCCCACTTTCCAGAATCCCACCGGCCGGACCTGGTCCCTGGCCCGGCGGAAGGCCGTTTTGTCCATCGCGGAGCGGTACAGTCTCCCCATTCTGGAGGATAATCCTTACGGGGAACTGCGCTACGAGGGTACCTTCCTCCCCTCCCTGAAGTCCATGGACACCGCGGGCATCGTCACCTACATGGGCTCCTTTTCCAAGGTGCTGAGTCCCGGTGTCCGGCTGGGCTGGCTGCTGGCCTCCCGGGAGCTCATTGAGAAATACGAGAGCGCCAAGGAGTGCACCGACCTCCAGTCCAGCACCATCTCTCAAATGGTAGTGGACGCCTATCTGGAGGACAATGACCTGGACGAAAACATCCGCCGGCTCAACGGCCTGTACCGGGAGCGCCGGGACCTGATGCTGTCCCTGCTGGCCTCTGAATTCCCCCCCGGGGCCAGGTGGACCCATCCATGCGGCGGCCTGTTCCTGTGGGTGACGCTGCCGGAGTCCATTGACACCGCCGCCCTCCTGCCCGCCATGGTGGAGCGCGGCGCGGCGTACATCCCCGGCCAGTCCTTCTTCGCCGGTCAGGACGTCCGTTGCTGCCTGCGGCTGAATTTTTCCAACGCCTCGGAGGAGCATATGCTCCAGGGCATGGCCGCCATGGGCCGCTTCTTCCGGGAAGTTCTGTGAAAAAGGTGTGAGTGCTTTGCGCATTGAAACCGTTAGTATTCTGGGGCTTGGCGCGGAGGGCGGCATTGCTTTCCGCGCCCTGGCGGACACATCCTGTCAGGTCCGTGTTCTCGCAAAAGGCGAGCGGGCGGAGCGGCTGAAGCGCCAGGGCATCACCATCAACGGCGTCCACTATTCCCTCCATGTGTCCTGTCCCGGTCAGGAGCCGCCCCCGCAGCTCCTGATCGTGGCGGTGAAGGGCTACCAGCTGGCGGACGCCCTGGAGGACATCGCCTGCGAAGCAGGGCCGGAGACCGTCGTCATGAGCCTGATGAACGGCCTTACCAGCGAGGAGATCCTCTCCGAGCGCCTGGGGCCGGAGCGCGTCATCTACTGCATGAGCCGTCTCAACGCAAAAAAGACCGGCCCGCGGGTGGAGTTCCAGCCTGTGGGCCAAATCTATATTGGAGAGAAGGATGGAACAGTCAGCGGCCGCATCCAGTCCATCGCCGATCTGCTGGACGGCTGGGTGCCTTGCCGGATCAGCCGGGAGATCGTGGTGGATATCTGGAGGAAGTACATGTTCAACGCGGCCTGCAACACCGTGCAGTCCATTTTGCGGTGTCCGCATCTGTGGTTTCAACGGCTGCCGGAGGCCTGTGCCGCTTTGGAATGCGTCATGCGGGAGATCGTCCAGCTGGCCAACGCGATGGATATCCCCCTGTCGCAGGCGGATATCCGGGCGCTGGACGGATATTTCCTCCCCTATCCCGCCGACGGCATGTGCAGCATGGCCCAGGATCTGCAGGCAAAGCGCCCCACGGAAATCGATCTGCTGATCGGCGAAGCCCTGGAGCTTGGCCGCGCTCACGGCGTGGACCTGCCGGTGTGCCGGTTCGTTTATCATCTGATCAGGACCCTGGAGCAGGTCAACGCCGGGGCATTGGAGGAGGGCCTATGACACAGCAGCTTGACTTGGCATACCTGTTCAGGGATCGGCCCTATGATCCGGCAGTTTCCCCCGCCGACTACGACATGCTGTGCGTGAAAAGCGGAGAAGACGAGCTGTATGGCGAGATCATGTGGCCGGACAGCGCCTGGGGCGGCCAGCGACCCTGTGTGATCCTGTGCCACGGTTATCCCGGCGTGGCCCGAAACGACGACCTGGCTTTTGCCCTGCGGCGCATCGGCTGCGTGGTGATCGTCATGCACCACCGGGGCGCCTGGGGCAGCCAGGGGAGTTATCTGGTCTCCAACTGTGTGCAGGATGTGGTGAACATCTTTGCCCACGTCCGAAGTCCCGCGTTCCGCGAAATCTATCACACAGACCCCGGCGCCGTATTCCTGATGGGACACAGCATGGGCGGCAACAGCGTCCTCCAGGCCGCCCGCCGCCTGAAAGAGGTCCGGGGACTGGTCCTGCTGGCGCCCTATGATCCCACCAGCTTTCTGCGCGCGGGAGAGGAGAGTGCGATCCTTCCCCTGCTGCGCACGGGGCGTATTCTCCACAGCGACGGCCTGGAGGCCATTCTGCGGGATATCCGGGGGCACTTGGAGGACTACGCCTTTGAAAACGCCTTTCCCGACCTTCGGGATCAGAACATCTGCTGTTTCACAGGCACGCTGGACACCATCGCGCCTCCCTGGATGATAACGCCATTTTGGTCCCGGCTGGCCGCCCGGAAAACAAACGCGGTGCAGCGTCTGATTGAGTTGCCTGTCGCCCATGGCCTCTGCGGCAGCAGGATCACCGTCATTCAGGAGACGGCCCGTTTTTTGGCGGATGCGCTCGCTTCAAGCCCTCTCAGCGCGCCGGAAGCCTGATCCGGACTATGCTGGTGATTGCAGCCGCTGTCCATATTTTTTGTGGAGATATATCCGGCGCGGCATGATATTTCTTAGGACGCGCGGCAGCGCGGGGCTTATTTCATGCTGGACAACGTTTGACCCAAACCGCGACCCAGGTTGGAATCAGAGCAGGCAGGAAACAACGGGAACAACGGAGCAGACAGCAAGTGATTCTGAGCCAAAAGATTCGGAAAGGATGGGATAAACCGTTTTTCCGCACCTGACGCATCTTCACACGCAGGAGGTCACAGGTTCGAGTCCTGTATCGTCCACCATACTTGAGAAATCCGAACCTAATCCCAATCGGGAACGGGTTTGGATTTTTCGTTTTAATCGAGGACATAGGCAGATAAACAAAAAAAGGGGAGCGCCACCAGTCGGTGACGCTCCCCCTTGCCGTTCAGGTGCTTTTCTCCTGCCCGCTCTCCCGCTGTTCCCAGGCCGCCAATTCCCGGCGGCCTTCCTCGCTCTCATAGTATTTCTGTATCATCGGCAACAGGCACCGGGCCATGCGCTCAATGGCATAGTCTGGAATATCCATGCCGCTGTTCTCTTTCTCTTTACCGTTCAGACTTCTTCTTATAAGTAGTCCCCCTTTGCTGTTCTTTCAATGCCTGTCTAACCTCTGGCGGTATGCTGTTCACAAACCGCCGAAGCTGTTCGTTTTCCTTTTTGAGCATAAGCACCTCCATCTGCTTCTGTATGCTCTTTTCGCTGTTGACCTTTTCCCGTAGGCCCTCGTTCTCCTGTGTCAGATAATCAATGGTAGCCTGGTACTTCTTCATCTGCCCCAAATGCTTTTTCAGCCGGGAGAAGTACGGCCCCACCATCTCCAAAACCTCGTCCCGCTTCTTCCCGGCGTTCAGCACCCCGATCTCTGAAATGGCCTTTTCTATGGCCTGCTGCTGTCTTGTGAGGTCTACGGACTGCTTGAACAGCCAGGTGGGAATGTGCTTGCGCTTTGTCACAAGGGCGCTCTCGCCCCGTTTGAGGACAGGAAACGCCTTTTTCATGTGGGCGTGAAACTCGTCCTGCCACTTGGAGAGCTGCGCCCGGTTGCCTAAAATCTCCTTGGCGGACAGCCGCCCGTCCTCGGTGATGGGCGTGAAGCAAAGGTGGAGATGGGGCGTTTTCTCGTCCATGTGTACCACGGCGGAAAAGATGTTTCCCCGGCCCACCTTCTGCTCCATGAACGCCACGGCCTCCGTGAAGTAGGCTTGCACCTCCTGTTTGCTCCTGCCCGTGAAGAACTCCGGGCTTGCGGTTATCAGCGTGTCCACGAACATGGTGCTGTCCTTCCGGGTGCGGCACCCCGCCGCTTTGATACGACTGTTGATCTCCCGTCGGTACTTCTGGGCGGGTTGGATAATGTGAAAGTTGTCCTTGCTCCTGCTGGTGTCAATATCCGGGTTGCTGGCGTACTGCTCCTTGGTGCGCTCGTGGTGAGCCTCCAGCGCCCCGGCTGGCCCCGCCTTGTACTTGGCGAAGCGCAAAATTGCGTGCTGTGCCTTTTGTGCCATTGTACCTCCTTGTTGACGGTATTTCCCCGTTTTCTGGGGTGGGAATGATATTGTATTACCCCCTCTTGTTTCGGGGCCTGAACCCCTTGCAAATACAAGGCTTTTTGACCCCAAAATGGTAACAGTCCAGCGTTGCTGGCCTGTTACCATTTTGGGCGCAAAAAAGCCACGCCCGCCGCTCCCGGCTTGCGTGGCTTTACCGCCCTGTTTCGTTCTCGTACTGAATGAATCGCTTCTTGATGGCCTCCATGCGCTTGACCACAGCGCTGTGGGTCTTGTAGCCCAGCTCGTCCGCTATCTCCTCGTAGGTGTACCCCTCCACCCGCAATTCCAAAATCTCCATATCCTTTTGGGACAGGGTGGCCTTGAACCGCTGGCAGAAGTCCTCCCCCTCCACCTGCCCCGTGAAGTCCCCCTCCGGGGCGGGCAGGGCGTGGATTTTGCTGTCTTCGTCCTCCATGCACTCCTCCAGCGAAACGGTCTGCACCCGCTTGGAGCGGGTATGATACCACTTGCGGAGGAAGTCCTTGCGGACATTGGTGTCCCAATTCATAAAATCCTCGTCACAGGGCATTTCCCGTATCACTTCCAGCATTGGCCCCCAGCCCTGTTCCTCGATGGTCTGCTCTACCACCTGCTTCATCACCGAGCGCACATCGTCCGGGTCAAAGAAAGGTATCTCGAACTCGGGCGGCAAGTCAAAGAGGGCCTGCACGCCCCAGCCCCACACACGCTCCACCCCCTTGGCCCACAGGGGCAGGACATAGGACAGTTGCCAGACGGGGAAATATCCCGTGTAATGCTCCTTCCAGCCGCCGAAGCCGAAGTGGGGGAAGGCCAGCGACGCCACGGCGTCCATGACCTCGTTTAGAAACTGCTGGCTCATCATGACCTCGCCCCACTCCGGGCAAGCCATGAGCGCTTTTCTGCTACGGGGCAATCTGCGGAGGGTGGGACAGCGGACGAGCAGGTCATAGGGGAGCATATAGACCAGCGGCAGGTAGCGAATGGGACTGTCGTGGGGAAACTTGTAGGTAACGGACAAAGAATTGACCTCCCTTCTGAATAGATTTTTCTCTGTCTCTATTTATTTACGGCATAAGTATATACCTTTTGTTCCTAAAAAGAAAAATTATTTTTTGCTGTTTTGTAAGGCAGGGCAAAAACTCTCTCTGCCTACTTTCTTTTCCAGAAAGAATATGCTATAATGCTTTTGCGACGCAACTGAATATCTACCTATGAGGGTGTGCATATTTTACTTCGGTAAAAATGCACTCTCCATTTTCGCATCCTCGTGGGTGGTAGAAAAGTTGCGTCGCGGCAACGGAGTTGTGCGTTTTTCGGCGTGCGGCTTCGGCCGC
>CABSFC010000070.1 GCA_902476875.1 uncultured Oscillibacter sp.
ACCGCTTTTGTTTTGGCTCAGCTGAGGGGGAATTCCACGCCGTCGATGACGACGGCGGCGACGTCCGACAGGTCGATGGGCTGGTCGAAGCTCTGGCCGGTGGTCATCTCGGTGACCGTGTAAAGGCCGTCCTCCGTGGGCTTGTAGGATGTGGCGGCTCTGCGCATGGGAATATCGGTCAGCGAACCATCCTGGCGGCGGAGCTGCATGGTCCAGCTATAGGGCAGAAGCTCCCACGCAAGCGCCTCCCCGGTCAGCTCCCTGGCGGTCATGTCCATTTCCCAGGACAGCGGCGAGACGCGGAGACCGGTTACGGTCAGCGCCGGGGAGAAGATGCTGGCCTGCCCCTCCCAGTAGAGGGAGGTGTCCTGATAGAGCGGCGTCCACGACAGCTCCCACGTCCCTTCGATGATGGTGTCGAATCTGGGGACCCAGTACGCGTCCTCGATCTGGTCGCCGTGGAGACCGTCGTAGGACACAACGATATTGCCGTCCGCCCGCCGGGTGACGGTGAAGCCGGCGGGGAGACTCACCGGCACAGCCACGACCTGGGCGGACACCGCCGCCACATCCTCCTCTGTCGCTTCCCACAGCATGGAGCCGTCGGCGTAGATGATGGTGGTGAATGGCTTTCCCGCCTCTCCGGCCAGGTGGAAGACCTCGTCCTCCGTGTATTGATGGGGCATACCGTAGTTTTTCACCGTCACTGTGACGGGCTGGCCGTTCAGGCCGCTGTCGTGGAAGCCGGTGATCTCCATCAGATAGGTCACGGATGTCTCATTCTCCTCCAGAACGGTACAGCCATAAGAGTAGCCCGTTCCCTCAATCTCGACGGAAAAGTCCTCAAATTGCCGCTTCGGGCCCCAGACCTCGCCCTGCCCGATAGACGCCAGCGGCGAACCCGCCGGAAAGTCGAACCGCAGCTTTACATACAGGCACGAGGGGTCCCCCAGGGTCTGCAGTACCGTCAAGCGGATGTCCTGGTCTTCGGCGGTCCGCTCCACCGCCTGCACGGCGGGACGCAGCCGCCGGGCCTGGGCCGTGTCCACCTGCAAAGCGGCGGCGACCTGTTCGTCCAGCTCCGGCGGCTCCGCCGGCTCGGGCTCCGGCGCCGCGATCTGGACGGGCGCGGCCTCCTGGACGGGCGGCTCGGCCTCCGCCGGAGTCTCCGGCTCCACAGCCGTCTCCGCCACGGGCTCCCGCCGGATGCCCAGCGCCGTGCTGATCCGGCCCTCGGTGGTATAGTCCGCCGCGGTCACGGCGCTGATGGACAGGACGCAGATCACGGCGGCGATCAGCAGGCCCCGGAGGGGCGCGCGCCTCCGCCTGGGCCGCTCCGGAGCCGCTTCCGTGCGGGAGAGAGTGCGCCGCTTCACGGCGTCCAGGTCAAATTGGGGCTGTCCGTCCAGCAGCGCGTCCAGCTCCCATTCCGTGGGGATCTGATGTTCAGTCACAGGAAACACCCCTTTCCAGCAGCGTCTGCCGCAGCTTTTTCCGGCCCCGGCGCAGCCGCCCCCGCAGGGTGGAGGGATTCTGCCCCGTGACGGCGGCGATCTCCGCCACCGTCTGCTCCAAATAGTAAAAGCGGATGAACAGCTCCCGGTCGTCCGGCGGCAGAGCGTCGACGGCCTGCCGCAGGGCGGCGGTGCGCTCCGCCATCTCCGCCCGCTGCTCCGGCAGGGGAGAGGAGTCCGCCAGCGGCAGGTCCTCCGGCAATTCCTCCGTCGGGTGGAACTGCCGCAGCCGCTGCCGGGCGGCGTTGCGGGCAATGGCCGCAAGATACGGCTTCACGTCCCCCTCCAGCCGGTCCCGGCTGTTCCACAGGCAGACGAACACGTCCGACAGCGCCTCCTCCATATCCTCGGCGGGCAGCGTGCGGTTCAGAAATGCCGCGATGATCCTGGCGGCGTAGGCCGCGTAGCGGTCCATGACCTCCTCCAGGGCGCCGGGGTCCCCCAGGCGCAGCCTGGCAGTCAGCTGATCCATCACAGGACGCCTCCTCTCCCAATGGCCTTTACTCTCCTGTATGCGTTTCCCGGGAAAATTGTTGCGCCGTTTGGGGAAAAATTGAAAAGCTCCCGCGTTTTCAGCTGCAGTATAGCAAGTTTTCGATGCGTGGGCAAGCTGGCGGATTTTTCTTGCATTTCTTCTCGTTTTCAGTATAATAAAACTGTTGTGTTCCCCGGCCTGGTCGAACCACGGCGCCGTATCCGGTCCTCCGGAACGGCAGCGGTGGAATCAGGGGCCATTCCGGGGGGCGCGGCGAAAATTTGCGTTGTATCCGCCGGGAGCGGAACGACAGCAGGAGGAATTGAATATGAAGAACACGAGCACAAATCTGCGCACACTGACACAGCTGGCCTTACTGGTCGCCATCGAGTTCGCCATGCGGGCCCTGGGCCTGGGCACGGTCCCGATGGGGCCGCTGGTCATGAGCTTCCTGACGCTGCCCATCGCGGTGGGCGCCATCGTCATCGGCCCGCTGGCCGGTCTGGTGCTGGGCGGCGTTTTCGGCGTGCTGAGCCTGACGGACGCCATCGCGGGCCGGTCGGCCATGACGAACTTTTTCTTCAACATCGACCCGGTGAACACCGTCATCCTGTGCGTGGGCATGCGGATGCTGATGGGCCTTTGCTGCGGTTTTGTGTTCAAAGCGGTGAGAAAGCTGGACAGCAAGGGCACCTGGAGCTATCTGGTGGGCGCGATCAGCGCTCCGCTGCTGAACACCCTGTTCTTTATGGGATACATCTGTCTGGTCTTCTACCACTGCGACTATGTGCAGAATCTGGTGACCACGCTGGGCGCCGCCAACCCGATCATGTTCGTGGTGCTGGTGGTAGGCGTGCAGGGCCTGATGGAGGCGGTGGTCTGCGGCGTCCTGGGCAGCATCCTGGGCAAGGCGGTGGACGTCTTCGCCAAGCGGCAGAAATAAGAGAAATAAGAATTAAGAACATACGTAATCCCCCGGACCACAGAAATGCGGCCCGGGGGATTCATATTTCCGGCGGGGATTTCCGCCCAGGGAAAGGGCGGCGCCCAGTGTCCCCCTTAAAGCGGATGATTGTCTCCGTGACTCCGGGAAAGCATGAGGCGGAGCGGGTCCGCGCTATCACCGGGGAGAACGGCGATGTCATCCGCCTGCCGCGGATATGTCTCCGGAGAAAGCCTGACAAAATTTTTTCCAAATTGCTCATTTGTCCTTTCGAAGCCGTCCAGCCGCCCGGTATACTGGTGCCACGATCAAACAAAAGGAGAGGATTTCCGTGAAAAAAGCTGAACACGCCTATCCGTCGCTGCTTGCCCGCATCAAAGAGGAGTGGAAACTGTACCTGCTGGCCTTTCTCTTTATTCTCATCGCGGACACCATCGGTCAGATCAAGATCCCAGTCTGGAAGGGCACCTTCATCATCTTCCCCATTTTCTACGCCCTGTTTCTGGGCATCCTGACCGGCCCCAGTATCCTCAGGCTCCTGGACAACAAGCTGGTCAAGGCTGCCTCCGGCCTGGTGGGTATCGCCATTTTGCCCTTTGTCGCCAAGCTGGGCATCACCGCCGGCGCCAACATCTCCATCGTCATCTCCGCCGGACCCGCCCTGCTGCTCCAGGAGTTCGGCAATCTGGGCACCATCCTGCTGGCCATGCCCGTGGCCCTGCTGCTGGGGCTGAAGCGGGAGGCCGTGGGCGCCGTCCACTCCATCAACCGGGAAACCAACCTGGCCCTGATGCAGGACATGTTCGGCGCCGACTCTCCGGAGGCCCAGGGCAGTCTCTCCGTCTACATCGTCGGCGGCATGGTGGGCACCATCTACTTTGGCTTCATGGCCTCCATGGCCGCCTCCACCGGCGTGTTCCACCCCTATGCCCTGGGCATGGC
This sequence comes from uncultured Oscillibacter sp., assembly GCA_902476875.1. Lineage (GTDB taxonomy): Bacteria > Bacillota > Clostridia > Oscillospirales > Oscillospiraceae > Oscillibacter. The sequence continues at coordinate 3,875 of CABSFC010000070.1, forward strand.
CTCCGGCGTGGGCGCGGGCATTTTGATGTCCTCCGCCGTGGCGGCGCTGTCCGAGGTCATGCCCGCCTATGCCGACCAGATCGCCGCCATGGCCTCCGCCAGCGAAACCATCTCCGGCATCGACGGCATCTATATGGCCATCTTCATCGGCATCCCCCTGTGCAACGTCCTCTACCGCAAGCTGGAGCCCACCCTGGGCCGCGTGACCAAGGCGGGCCGCAAAGCCGCCGAGAAGAAATAAGGAGGAGACGAACATGCGTATCAAGGAATGGATTTTTACCCTGGCCATCGCGGGCCTGGGCATGATGACCGCCAACTTCATCGGCTTCGACGTGGCGTTCATGGACTCTCTTCCCGGCGTTCTGGTACTGCTGGCGCTGGCGCTGTGCGCGGCGGGCCTCTCCGCCGTCATTCCCCTGAAGCTCCCCACCGTGGCCTACTGCTCCATCCTGGGGCTGCTGGCCGCCTGCCCGCTCTCCCCCGTCTCCGGCTTTGTCATCGAGGCGGCGAACAAGATCAACTTCACCGCGCCGCTGACCATGGTGGGCGCCTTCGCGGGCATGTCCATCAGCAACCAGCTGAAGACGTTCCTCAAACAGGGCTGGAAGCTGATCCTCATCACCATTCTGGTCATGACCGGAACCTTCTTCGGCTCGCTGTGCATCGCCCAGGTGGTGCTCAGGCTGACAGGGGCCATCTGACGCCATGACGCTCCTTTTTGCCGCCGCGGGCTGCTGCGCCGTGGGGCTGTGCATCGGCTGGTGCGGCGTGGCTGGATTCCTGCTGCCCATCCTGTTCGTGAACGTCTGCGGCCTCTCCGTGACGGAGAGCCTGCTGGCAAGCTTTCTGTGCTTCGCCGTCTCCGGCGCCATCGGCGCCTTCAACTACCACCGCCGGGGAGAGCTGCCCCTGCGGCCCGCCCTGGTCCTCTCCGCCGGGAGCCTGGCGGGCGGCCTGATCGGCGCGGCCCTGGGGGGGCTGCTGGCGGCGGAGACCGTCAAGGTGCTGTTGTACCTGGTCGTCCTGCTGTCCGGCGCGGCCATCGCCGTTCGGGAACTGCGCCCCCCGTTGGCCGCACGGGAGCGGGCCATGCCCCGTGCGGCGCTGTTGCTGCCGCTGGGTCTGGCCACCGCCGTGATCTGCGCCCTGTCCGGCGCGGGAGGACCGGTGCTGGTGATGCCGCTGCTGGTGGCCCTGGGGGTCCCGGCCAGGATGGCCGTGGGCGTCGCGCTGCTGGACGCGGTCTTCATCGCCCTGCCGGCCATCGCGGTCTATGGGAGCCAGTGCGCGCCGCTGGCGCTGCTGCCCTTTTTGGCGGTGGCCGCCGCCAGCCACGCCGTGGGCGTCTCCATCGGCAGCGCCACCGCCGCCCGGGTGCCACAGCGCCTTTTGAAGCGGGGCGTCGCCGTGTTTTCCATCTGCTTTTCCCTGTACATGCTGCTGAAATAGGAGGCTCTCTTATGCAAAACCAAGCGATCCACTGCGATATCCTGTTAACGGACGTCCGCTATCTGGCCCCGGACATGACCGTCGTTTCCGGCAGGTCCATCGCCGTCTCCCGGGGCCGTATTTTGGACATTGTGGACGCCGGAGACCGGACGTATCAGGCGGACACCGTCCTGCCGGGGGGGCACCTGCTGTGGATGCCCGGTCTGGTGGACGGCCACACCCACACCAGCCAGCAGCTCCTGCGGGGGCGGCTCCTGGACGAGAAGCCCGTCATCTGGAAGCGGGTCAACGTGCCCTTTGAGAGCCGCCTGGACGAGGGGATGTCCCGTCTCAGCGCCGAGCTCGCCGCCATGGAGATGATCTCCTGCGGCACCACCGGCTTTGTGGATGCCGGGGGCAGGTACCCGGAGGTGTTCGCGGAGGTCTACCGGCAGTCCGGCCTGCGGGGCCGCCTGTCCGTCATGACCAACGACAGCCCCCGCGCGCCGGAGAGCCTGCGGGCCCCCTCCGCACCGGAGGCGGTGGCCCGGCTGCGGGCCATGCGGGACGCCCTGTCCGGCGGACGGCTGGGACCCATTTACTCCGTCACTACCCCCACCGCCGTCAGCGAGGACCTGCTGCGGGCCGTGTTCGAGGCCGCGGCGGCGGACAGCGTGCCGGTGGAGACCCACATGAACGAGTATGCCAGCGAGGTAACGGAGTTCATCGAGCGGTACGGCCAGCGGCCCTTCACCTGGCTGGAGCGGGAGGGACTGCTCTCCGCCCCCATGACCGCGCCCCACTGCATCTTCCTGGACCAGGAGGAGATCGAAATCGTAGCCCGCCGCCAGATTCGGGTGGCCCACTGCCCCTTCTCCAACTGCGGCAAGGGCGTGCCGCCTACGCCCCAGCTGCTCCGCGCCGGGGCCTCCGTGGGCTTTGGCACCGACGGCTCCGCCCACGGCGGACTGGACCTGTTCCGGGAGATGCGGCTGTTTCGGGGCGTCATGAACGTGACGCGGGGCGTCGCGGAGGCCAACGCCTCCGTCATGCCCGCAGAGACGCTGCTGGGCATGGCCACCCGGGGCGGCGCGGCGGCGCTGTTCGAGCCGGGCCTGGGCGTCATCGCCCCCGGCGCGCCGGCGGACCTGATCGCCATCGACACCGACGCGCCCCACCTGTGGCCCACCCAGAATCTGGTCCACTCCCTGGTGGAGAGCGCCAGCGGCGCCGACGTCCGCCACTCCATCGTGGACGGCGCGCTGCTGATGAAGGACCGGGAGCTGCTGACATTGGACCGGGAGCGCGTCCGCCGGGAGGCGGAGCTGCTGTTTGAAAAAAATCCATGGCTCTGCCGCTGGTAGGAGGCTTGTCCACCTCCGAAATCCATGGTATCATGGATTTCGGAGGTGTTCTTATGCGCTACGCGGAACTGCTGGAAATCTGCCCGAAGTTGGAGGCATTTACCGCCCACATCCCGGAAGAGCTGGACGGCCGGTTCCGTCTGAAGTCTTACGCGCCGCATGAGGTTATCCGGCAGAAGGACTCGCCGCTGGAGACCATCGGCATCCTGCTGAAGGGCTCCTTCCGGGTGGTCAACGAATTTGAAAACGGCAACGTGTTTATGATCGAGATGAACGACGCCGTTTCCTTTGTGGGGGAGGTGGCCCTGCTGGCGGGGGCCTCCACTACCTCCGTCACCATCGAGACCGTGACGGACTGCCTGGTGGCCTATCTGCCCGCCGCCGGCTTTGACGCCTGGCTGCGGCAGGACAGCCGGCTGCTGCGGAGCCTCAGCGAGCACGTGGCCGCCAAGCTGTACTGCTCCAGCTACAACCGGGGTGAGCGGCTGTTCTACTCCGCAAAATACGTTCTGCTGAAATACATCATCCAGCAGGCGGAGAGCGGCGGCGTCCGCGGCGCGGGACGGATGGTCATCGGCAAGACCCGCCAGCAGATCAGCGAGGAGGTGGGCATGACGGTGAAGACCATCAACCGCATCCTGACCAAGTTCTGCAAAGACGGCCTGATCTCCACGGAGCGGGGCAAGGTGGCGCTGGACGCGGGCCAGTATCACCGCGCCCGGCAGGAGCTGAAGGTCTACATCTCCGAAAACCGGAACGGCGCGAAATAATGCCCGCGCCGGAAAGTGCCCCTTCCGATTCGGCGCATAAACCCCCCGGATGGCTTCGCCACCCGGGGGGTTCGGTTTTATCGGTTCTCCATGGGGACATAGCTGCGGTGCTCCTCCACGCACTCGTACCGGGGCCGGATCAGCTTACCGCCAACGCTGAGCTCCTCCATCCGGTGGGCGCTCCAGCCGGAGATACGGGCCACGGCGAACAGGGGGGTGTACAGCTCCATGGGCAGGCCCAGCATCTCATAGACGAAGCCGCTGTAAAAGTCGATGTTGGTGGACAGGGCCTCCTTGTGCCGGCGCTCCATCAGAAGCTCCTTGCCGATTTTTTCCACGTTGGCGTACAGGGCCAGCTCCCGCTCCAGGCCCTTCTCGCTGGCCAGCCGCTGCACATAGTCCCGGAACACCTCGCACCGGGGGTCCGTTTTGGTATACACGGCGTGGCCCAGGCCGTAGATCAATCCGCTGCGGTCAAAGGCCTCCTTATTGAGCATCCTGGTCAGATAGTCCGCCACGCAGCCCTCGTCGTTCCAGTCCTTCACATGGGTCTTGATGTCGGCCATCATCGCCATGACCTTGCTGTTGGCGCCGCCGTGGCGGGGGCCCTTCAGGGAGGACATGGCCGCCGCGATGGCGGAGTAGGTGTCCGTGCCGGAGGAGGTGACCACGTGGTTGGTGAATGTGGAGTTGTTGCCGCCGCCGTTGTCGGCGTGGAGGACCAGGGCCACGTCCAGGGTCCGGGCCTCCAGCTCTGTGTAGCCGCGGTCCTCCCGCAGCATCCGCAGGAAGTTCTCCGCCGTGCTCAGCTCCGGCAGGGGAACGTGGATGAACAGGCTCTCGCCCTGGCTGTAGCGCCAGGCCTGATAGGCGTAGATGGCCAGCACCGGCATGTTGCTCATCAGCTGGAGGCACTGGCGCAGCACGTTTTCCAGGCCGATGTCGTTGGGCTTGTCGTCGTAGCAGAACAGCGTCAGGATGCTCCGCTGCATGGTGTTCATCAGATCCTTGGGCGGCGCCTTCATGATGACGTCCCGGAAGAAGTTGGTGGGCAGCGTCCGGTAGGAGGCCAGCTGCACACAGAAGTCCCGCAGCTGCTCCGCCGTGGGCAGCTCGCCGAAGAGCAGCAGATAGGCCGCCTCCTCGAAGGCGAAGCGCCCCCGCTTGGCCGAGCCGGTGACCAGCTCCCGGCAGTCGATGCCCCGGTAGTACAGCACGCCGTCGGTGGGGACGATGTGCTCCCCCGCCGTCACGTTGTAGGACTGGATCTCCGCCACGCGGGTCAGTCCCGTCAGCACGCCGCGGCCGTCCTCATCCCGGAGACCCCGCTTCACGTTGTACTCTTTGTACAGCTTCGGGTCGATGTAGTTCTTCTTCTCCCACTGCTCCTTCAGGGACAAAATGGCAGGGGTGATCTCGCAGTAGGCATTTTCCCGGTTCTCTTTCCAAATCATAGCAGAGGACTCCTTTCGGCGCCGAGGCAGGTGATGATGCAATATTAACACGGATAACTTTCATTTTCAATCGAAAAAATGCCTGAAAAACAGAGGCGTTTTTCTTTATTTTGCATGAAAATGTTGCGAACTTGCATTTTGCGGAAGAGGGCTTTTGTGAAAAACGACGCCATTCCCCGGGGAATGGCGTCGTTTTCAGACGGGTCTTTGTTGTTTTGCACAAAAAGGGCCCTTACAGCTGGGAGAGGACCTCGCCGATGGGGTCGGTGATGACCAGTCCGGCGGCCAGGTCCCGGGCGACGGCGGACTTGTTGATGAGCACCAGCTTCCGGCCCCGGTAGTAGTTGATGAGCCCGGCGGCGGGGTAGACGTTCAGGGAGGTGCCGCCGATGATGAGCATGTCCGCCTCGGCAATGGCCCGGACGGAGTCGTTGAGAATCTTCTGGTCCAGCCCCTCCTCGTAGAGGACCACGTCCGGCTTGACGGTCCCGCCGCAGGCGCAGCGGGGCACGCCCTGGCTGTGGAGGATGAAGTCGAGGCCGTGGAACTTTCCGCACCGCTCACAGTAGTTCCGGTGGACGCTGCCGTGCAGCTCCAGCACCCGCTTGCTGCCGGCGGCCTGGTGGAGGCCGTCGATGTTCTGGGTGACGATGGCTTTTAGCTTTCCCTGCCGCTCCCACTCCGCCAGCTTGCGGTGGGCGGCGTTGGGCCTGGCGTCGGGGGCGAGGAGCTTGGCCCGGTAGAAGCGGAAAAATTCTTCGGGGTTGCTTTCGTAGAAGGTATGGCTTAAAATGACCTCGGGCGGATATTTCCACTGCTGGTGGTACAGCCCGTCGGTGCTGCGGAAATCCGGGATGCCGGACTCCGTTGAGACGCCCGCCCCGCCGAAAAAGACGATGTTGTCGGAGCTGTCGGTCCACGCTTTCAGCTTCCTGATGGTTTCCGTCATAAAAATCCCTCCATTTCCAGAAAAGGAGCGCCCATATGAATATCCAGATATTCGGTTCCTCCAAGTCCTTCGACACCAAGAAGGCCGAGCGGTGGTTCAAGGAGCGCCGCATCAAATACCAATATATTGATGTTCCCTCAAAAGGATTATCCCCCCGGGAGTACCAGTCCGTCAAGCAAAAAGTTGGCTTCGCGGCCTTGGTGAACACAAAATGCCGGGCCTACGAGGAGCTGTACATGGCCTACATCGCCCCCGACGCCCAGGAGGAAAAGCTGCTGGAGCACCCCGAGCTGTTCCAGACGCCCATCGTCCGCAACGGAAAAGAGGCCACGGTGGGCTACTGTCCCGACATCTGGGCAAAATGGGAGTGAGACGGCGCGTCGAGGATTGGAGCTTGAGAATGTCAAACGCTCCGTTTCGGCACACGCTCCCATCTCCACGCCTCCGCCTTCACACTGTATGAAAGGAGCCGCCATGAACTTTCCCACCCCGCCGAAAAACCGCTTCCTCCGCGGCCTCTACCTGATGGTCCAGCGGTATCTGCGGCACCACGTGGCCATCCAGAGCGCGGCGCTGGCCTTTTACCTGCTGTTCATGATCTTCCCCTTCCTGATCTTCATCAGCGCCCTGCTGGGCCTGCTGCGGCTGGACGTGGCGGCCATTCTCCGGGCGCTGGGGGAGTTTCTGCCCGGGGAGATCGTCAGCTTTGTGGCCGTGTACCTCAACTACGTGGGGGCCAATCCCAGCCCCCAGCTGCTGGTGTTCGGCTTGTGCTTTTCCATTTACTTCCCCATGCGGGCCACCAACGCCCTGATGCGCTCCGTGCGGACGGCCTACCACCTGGGGCCGCCCCGGGGGGCGGTGGGCCATATGCTGAAGACGCTGCTGTACACGGTGGTCCTGATCCTCACCATCGCCCTGACGCTGACGCTGATGACCGTCAGCGACCGGATTCTGGCCTATGCCGTGGCGCACTTCCACCTGCCGGCCTTCGCGGCGGAGCTGTGGGCGCGGCTGCGCTTTCCCGTGGTGGCGGTGGCGGGCTATTTCGCCCTGTTCTTCCTGTACGCCCTGGCCCAGGACAGCCGCCAGCCCTGGCGGAACATCTGGCCCGGGACGCTGGCCGCCCTGGCGGCGTGGATGGGCCTGAGCTGGCTGTACGCCTGGTATGTGGAGCATATCGCCCACTACTCCCTGCTGTACGGCTCCATCGGAACGGTCATCGTGCTGCTGATCTGGCTGAACATGAGCGCCGTGACCCTGATCATGGGCGCGGAGCTGAACGGCACGCTGATGAGCCTGCGGAAGGACAGGACCGGCGAGCATTAAACGGAGGGGCTTTGCCCCTCCGTTTTTGCTATGCTTTTGCGTAGCAAAATCATATGATTTGCCGGTTTTCCGCCCTTCGGGCAACCGAACATGATGCGCAAAAACTTCATGCGCGGCAGCTTTTGCTTTTTTCGTGGCGCGCATACCGCGCATGAAGGTTTGCGCCGAAATCGTGAACGTTTTGGAAATCCCGACGGGCTTTTCTTTACATTCCTGGTAAAATGCTCTAAAATAGCGCATATTAGGAAAAACAAACCGAAAGGATGAGAGCTCTCATGGAAGAAAAGCAAAAGGAATACGCCCGTCTGCTGGTGCGGGTGGGCCTGAATGTGCAGAAGGGGCAGCGGCTGGTGATCTCCGCCCCGGTGGAGTGCGCCTGGTTCGCCCGGATGTGCGCGGAGGAGGCCTACGTCATCGGCTGCAAGGAGGTGGTCATGAACTGGCACGACGACGCCATGGCCCGGATCAAGTACCTCCACGCCGACGAGGACATCTTCGGCGAGGTGCCCCTGTGGCGGCGGCACTTCTTCAACGACTACGCCCTGGAGGGCGCGGCGTATCTGGCCATCTCCGCCTCTGACCCGGAGAATTTCAAGGGCGTGGACTCCAGGCGCATCGTCCGGGCCCAGCAGGCCAGCGGCAAGGCGCTGAAGGATTTCGACCGCCTCCAGATGTGCGGCGGCTTCCCCTGGTGCATCGCCTCCATCCCCATCCCCAGCTGGGCCAGGACCGTGTTCCCCGGCGTCAGTGAGGACGAGGCTGTGAACAGGCTGTGGGACGCCATCTTCTCCGCCGTCCGCATCAGCGGCGACGGCACGGCGGTGGAGAAGTGGGAAAAGCACCTGGCTACCCTCCACGAGCGGATGGAGAAGCTGAACGCCCTGAACTTCAAGTCCCTGCACTACACCAACTCCCTGGGCACCGACCTGACGGTGGAGCTGCCCGAGGGCCACATCTGGGAGGCGGGCAACGACGTGACCCTGTCCGGCCAGGAATATATCGCCAACATTCCCACGGAGGAGATCTTCACCTCCCCCCTGAAAACCGGCGTCAACGGCGTGGTGTATTCCGCCATGCCCCTGGTGAACGACGGCACCATCATCGACAAGTTCCACTTCGTGGTGAAGGACGGCAAGATCGTGGAAGCCCGCGCGGAGAAGGGCGAGGAGGCGCTGAAAGCCGCCATCAGCGTGGACGAGGGGGCCAGCTTCTTTGGCGAGGTGGCCCTAGTGCCCTACGACAGCCCCATCTCCAACCAGAACATCCTGTTTTACAACACCCTGTTTGACGAAAACGCCGCCTGCCACATCGCTTTCGGCGAGGCGTATCCCTGCCTGAAGGGCGGCCAGCAGATGAGCAAGGACGAGCTGAAGGCCCGGGGATTGAACGACTCCATCACCCACGTGGACTTCATGGTGGGCACGCCGGACCTCTCCATCGTGGGCACCACCCACGATGGAAGAGAGATCCCTGTGTTCGTGGACGGCAATTTCGCGCCGGGCATCTGAGCCGGGCCCGTTTGAAAAGGAGAGAAAGATATGGCATACAAGCTGAGAGCTTCCGATGAATCCGTCCTGATCTGCGAGGGCGCCCGGGTGGCCGGGGACGTGACCCTGGGCCGCGGCGTCAACGTGTGGTACAACGCCGTCCTCCGGGGCGACGAGGGCGCCATCGTGGTGGGGGAGGACACCAATATCCAGGACGGCGTCATCCTCCATGAGGAGACGCGGGTGGGCAAGGGCTGCACCATCGGCCACAACGCCATCGTCCACGGCTGCACCGTGGGGGACAACGTCCTCATCGGCATGGGCGCGGTGGTGTTGAACGGCGCCAAAATCGGCGACAATTGCATTGTGGGCGCCGGGGCCCTGGTCACCGGCAGGATGGACGCCCCCGCCGGGTCCATGATTCTGGGCAGCCCCGCCAAGGTGGTCCGCCCCCTGACGGAGGCGGAGATCGAGGGCAACCGGGAATCCGCCCGGGGCTATCTCCACGCGGCGGAGCGGTACCGCCGCGGCTGAGGCGGCGCCGGAAAGGAACCCTATGGAGTGGAATAAACACACGATCAAGAGCCTTCTGCTGGTGGTTTGCGGCGGCGTGGCGTTTTACTGCGCGCTGCAGCATTTGAATGTGGTGGCCGGGGCGGTGGCCTGGCTTCTGGGCATCCTGTCGCCCTTCCTGGTGGGCGGGGCCATCGCCTTTGTGCTGAACGTGCCCATGCGGGCCATCGAGCGCGGCCTGCGCGTGAGCGGAAAGCGGGGCGCGGTCCTGCGCCGCCCGTTGGCGCTGGTGCTGACCCTGGTGGCGGTCGTCGGCGTGCTGGCGCTGGCCTCCTGCGTCATCGGACCCGGCGTCACGGACGCCGTGCGCTCCATCATCAGCCAGGCCCCCGGGGCCTTTGAGCGGCTCCAGGAGCAGCTGCTGGGCCTGGAGCGGTACCTGCCCCGGCTCCAGGAGCTGGTGGAGAGCCTGTCCATCGACTGGAAGACCCTGTCCCAGAAGGCCGTCGCCCTGGCCCGGTCCTGGGGCGGCAGCCTGCTGACCTCCGGGGGCGGACTGATGGTCGGCGTGGTCAGCGGCGTCAGTACCTTCGTCATCGGGCTGGTGTTTTCCTTCTACATCCTGCTGCAAAAGGAAAAGCTGGCCCGCCAGGGCCGGCAGGTGCTGTACGCCCTGCTGCCCGAGGGGGGCGCGGACCGGGCGCTGGAGGTCCTGCGGCTGGCGAACCGGACGTTTTCCAGCTTCCTCTCCGGCCAGTGCCTGGAGGCGGTGATTCTGGGGACGCTGTTCGTGGTGGCCATGACCGTCTTCCGCATGCCCTACGCCCTGCTGGTGGGCGTTCTCATCGCCCTGACGGCCCTGATTCCCATCGTGGGGGCTTTCATCGGCTGCGGCGTGGGGGCGCTGCTTATCGCCATCACGGACCCCTGGAAAGCGTTGATGTTCATCTTCCTCTTCCTGGTCCTCCAGCAGATCGAGGGCAACCTGATCTACCCCCATGTGGTGGGCTCCTCCGTGGGCCTGCCTTCCATCTGGGTGCTGGCCGCCGTCACCCTGGGCGGCAAGCTGATGGGCATTGCGGGCATGCTGTTCTTCATCCCCCTGTGCTCCGTGCTGTATGCCCTGTTCCGGGGCTTTGTGAAGGGGCGGCTGGCGGAAAAGCGGGTGCCCGCCCGGAAGTGGCGGGAGGACCCGCCGCCCTTCC
>CABSFC010000071.1 GCA_902476875.1 uncultured Oscillibacter sp.
CTCGCCCCGCCGGGCAGCTGATTTGCTTGTAGTACGAGGTTTTTATGCTGAAACTCATCGCCAGTGATATCGACGGCACCCTGATGCCCTACGGGCAAAAGGTCCTTCCCCCGACCCTCTTCGGCCTGATCCGCCGCCTGCGCTCCGCCGGGATCCTGTTCTGCCCCGCCTCCGGGCGGCAGTACCACTCCATGCGGGCTCTGTTCGCCCCGGTGGCGGACGAGGTGTGCTTTCTGTGCGAGAACGGCGGCGTCATCTTCGGCCCCGGCGCCGAGGACACCGCCCCGGTCCTCTCCAAGACCGCCATGCCCCGGGCCGACGCCATGGCCTTGGCCCACGCCATTATGGACATCCCCCAGTGCGAGGTGCTGCTCTCCGGGCGGAACGTCAGCTACGTCTGCGGCTGCGGGGAGGACTTCGTCCGCCGGATGGAGGACCTCCACGGCAATCTGGTGGAGCGTGTGGAGCGGGTGGAGGACATCACCGGGGACATCCTGAAGGTCACCGCTTTCTGCCCGGAAAATCTGGACGGTCCGGCGGCGGTCCTGGGCCCCCGGTGGGGGGAGGCGTACCACATGGCGGAGGCCGGCCCGGTCTGGCTGGACTTCGGCCTTGCCGACAAGGGCACCGGCCTGCTGGGCCTGTGCGGGGCCCTGGGCGTCTCTCCGGCGGAGACCGCCGCTTTCGGCGACAACTGGAACGACGTGCCCATGCTGGAGGCCGCCGGGACCAGCTGGCTGATGGACACCGCCGCCCCGGCCCTGCGGGAGCGGTTCCCCCGGCAGTGCGCCGCCGTGCCGGAGGTGCTGGAGGCCATCCTGCGGCAGGTGGCGGAGGACAGGGAGTGATTTACAAAAAATTCCCTGGGTGCTACAATGGAATCACAACGAGAGGAGGGATGCGGATGAAAACGCTGCGGCTGGCGGCGCTCTGCGCCCTCCTTGCTTTGCTGTCCGCCTGCGCCGTCCGGCCGGACGACGGGACGGCGGCCTTTGCCCCGGACGAGACCCACCGCCTGACGGTCTACACCTCCCACAAGGAGGAGGTCTACGGCCCCATCGTCAAGGAGTTTGAGGAGCGCACCGGCGTCTGGGTCCAGGTGGTCACCGGCGGCACCAACGAGCTGCTGGAGCGCATCGCCGCCGAGGCGGACGCCCCGGCGTGCGACGTGATGTTCGGCGGCGGCGTGGAGAGTCTGATGGCCTATGAGGACTATTTTGAGCCCTACACCTGCTCCGGCGCGGACAAGCTGAAGTCCGGCCTGCGGCCGGAGGGCGACCGTTGGACGCCCTTCTCCGCCCTGCCCATCGTGCTGATCTACAACACCAAGCTGGTGGCCGACGGGGCCGTCGCCGGCTGGTCGGACCTGCTGGAGCCCCGGTGGCGGGGGCGCATCGCCTTCGCGGACCCGGCGGTCTCCGGCTCCAGCTACACCGCCCTGGCCACCATGCTCTCCTGCCTGCCGGGGGACGACTGGGCGGTGCTGGAGCGGTTCGCCCAAAACCTGGACGGCACGGTGCTGGAGGACTCCGGCGACGTGGTGGCGGCGGTGACCGTGGGCACCGCCAGCCTGGGGGTCACTCTGGAGCAGACGGCGCTGAAGCAGCAGGCCCAGGGGGCGGACATCGCCATCGTCTATCCGAAGGAGGGCACCAGCAACCTGCCCGACGGCACGGCCCTGGCGGCGGGGGCGCCCCACGGGGAAAACGCCCGGGCCTTTCTGGAGTTCACCCAGAGCCGGGACGTCCAGGAGCTGGTGGTCAACGACTTCGCCCGCCGCTCCGTCCGGGTGGACGTGGCGGACCGGGAGACCATGCTCCCGGAGTCCGAGGTCCGCTTCATCGACTATGACGTGGCGTGGGCCTCGGCGCTGACGGAGGAGCTGCTGGCGCGGTGGTCGGCCCTGTTCGGGGAGGGAGCGCCATGAGAGACTGGATGCGCGCCTCCTTCCGCCGCAAGCTCCTGGCGGCGTTCCTGGCGGTGGGCGTGGTGCCCCTGCTGACCTGCGTGGCGCTGCTGCTGAACGTGTTCCGCATCTCCCTGACCAGAAGCGCGGAGGAGACGGCCCAGACCCAACTGGCCGCCATGACGGAGGACATGGAGCGCCTGATGGGCTCCTGCGAGACCGCCATGGACGCCCTGCGCCGAAACGGCGACATCGCCCGGGCCCTGGCGGGCCGCGCCTCCGGGGAGCGGCAGGAGACCTATAACACCCTGTACCAGGCCGTGACCCCGCTGCTGCGGGACGCGGACTTCTCCCTGTACGACGCGAAGGGACAGCTGCTGTACACCACGGCGCCGGCGCCGGGGGAGTATACGCTGTCCACCAATTGGGGCCTGCTGGCCGCCGCCCGGGAGAGCGCCGGCGTGGTGTACCGGAACGTCCCGTCGGGAGACGCCTCCGGCAGCCGCCTGCGGGCGGCCGCCGCCGTCCAGCTGGGGGACGGTACGGCGGGCTATGTGACCATGCGCATGACGGACAGCCACTTCGGCCGCCTGTTCGACGGGAAATACAACGCGGACAGCGCCGTCATCGTGCTGGACGCCTACTGGGACGAGGTCTACCTCTCTCCCGCCATCCAGGACCGGGCGCTGGGGCCCGCCCTGCGGACCCGGCTGCTGGCGGGGGAGAGCCTGTCTCAGGGGGATGAGATGTACCACGTGGCCCGGGAGGAAACCACGGGCTTTTGCCTGCTGCTCCGCCAGCCCAAGCCGGTGGCGGACTGGATCATGCGGCTTTTGTATCTGGTCACCACGCTGTCCATCGTGCTGTGCCTGGGACTGTGCCTGGCGGTGGCCATGGGCTTCAGCCGCCAGCTGTTCCAGCCGGTCCGCTCCCTGAACAGCGCCATGGCGGCGGTGGAGGGCGGCGACCTGAACGTCCGGGTGGACGTCGCCGGGACGGACGAGCTGAGCCAGCTGGCGGGCCGCTTCAACCGGATGACGGAGCGGCTGAAGCAGAACCTGGCGGAGTCCATCCGCCAGCAGCAGGAGCTGGGCGACGCCCAGATCCGCATGATGCAGGCCCAGCTGAACCCCCACTTCCTGTACAACACCCTGGACACGCTGAAGTGGATGGGCAAGATCCACCGCGTCCCGGAGGTGGCCACCATCTCCGCCGACCTGGCGGACATCCTGCGCCAGAGCATCTCGGCGGACGAGTTCGTCTGTCTGGAGGATGAGCTGCGGCTGCTGGACCGGTACGTGGAGATCCAGAAGATCCGCTTTGCCGGAAAGTTCGACTACCGGACGGAGGTGGACGACACGCTGCTGGACGCGCGGATGCCGAAGCTGATGCTCCAGCCTCTGGTGGAAAACGCCATCATCCACGGCTTCGAGGACGGCGTCCCCGGCGAGATCGTGGTCACCGCCGCCCGGGCGGGGGCGGAGATGGTCCTGACCGTCCGGGACACCGGCCGGGGCATGAGCGAGGAGAGCCGGCGGCAGTTCCGGGAGCGGGGCCCCTCCTCCGGCGGACACCTGGGGCTTTACAACGTGGACGCCATTTTGCGCCTGCACTACGGAGACGGCCACGGGCTGACGTTCCCGCCGCCGCCCGGCGGCCGGGGGACCTGCATCCGGATGGTGCTGCCCATCACGCGGCAAGGAGGGGACGAGACATGATGAAGGTCGTTGTTGTGGAGGACGAGGAGCTGGTCCGCCGGGGCGTCGTGCTGGCGGTGGACTGGGCCTCCGTGGACTGCGTGGTGGTGGGGGAGGCCGCCGACGGCTGGGAGGGCCTGGAGGTCATCCGGCGCTACCAGCCGGACCTGATCATCACCGACGTCAAAATGCCGAAGCTGGACGGCATCGAGATGCTGCGCCAGCTCCGGGCGGAGGGGAACCGGGCCTACGTGGTGCTGCTGACGGCCTACGGCGATTTCAGCTACGCCCAGGCGGCGCTGAAGCTGGGGGCGGTGGACTACCTGCTCAAGCCCTTCCACGACGGGGAGCTGGAGGCCATCGTTCAGCGCCTGCGGGCCATCAAACAGTCTCAGGCGGCGCTGGACCTCCCCAGCGGCGGAGAGAAGAGCAAGTACGTCATGGAGGCCATGCGCTACATCGCGGAGCACTACAACGCCCCGGACATCAGCGTGGGCTCCGTGGCGGCGTCCCTGAACATCAGCGAGGGGCACCTGAGCCACGTGTTCAAAAAGGAGACCTCCTACACGATCAGCAATTATATCACCAGCTACCGCATCCGCATCGCCATGGAGCTGCTGCGGGACTGCCGCAGCCGGGTCTACGAGGTGGCGGAGCAGGTGGGATACCGGGACATCACCTATTTCAGCAGCACCTTCAAAAAGGTGACGGGCATGACGCCCTCGGAGTATCAAAAGCAGTGCCAGTAAAACCGTCAGCGACTTCAGCTGGCGGGAAGCAGACCGCTGCGAAAGCAACCCGAAGGGGAGTCCTTCGTTTTCAATCAAAGTTTTTTCGGGCTTTTTTGAAGCGCGGGAAAACCTGTTCAGCCTGTCGAAACGGCTTTGCGACAGGCGGAGGCGCCGACATTCCGGGGCGGGAGCAACGGCCGCCCCGCGCCCGGGTGGCCGCCACGCTCATGCGGCACCGCGAATATGCGGCAAAGTAAATAGCGGCCTCGCCCTGACAGAGCCGCAGGTCCCAAAAAGCAGAAAAAATCCCGTATTCGTACAGAATACGGGATTTTCCTTTCCCCGGCATTTTCGCGCGATCTCCGAAAGCCGCCGGGGACGCCGCGCTCCAAAAGTGGCCTGTCGCTCCCGCCGCGTCACCCGTGGGACGGCGGCTCCCGGTTTTGCGGGCCACGCCTGTACTCCCGGGGCGTGACGCCGTATCGCGCTTTGAACTGGCGGTTAAAATTAGACAGGTTCTCGAAGCCCACATCCCCGGCGATGGCCAAAACCGTGTCGCTGGATTCCCGCAGGCGTACCGCCGCCGCGGCCAGACGGCGCTCGTTCAGATAGGCCACAAAGCTGCAGCCCGTCATCTGTTTGAACCACCGCATGAAGTGGCTGGCGCTGAGACCGCAGGCCGTCGCGGCCTGCTCCACCCGCATGGGCCGCGCGTATTCCCGCTCGATTCGCTCCAGGACCGCCCGCAGCCGGACCGTGCCGACGGACTCCGGGGGAACGGGTTCGGCGCCCATCCCCAGCAGCGACGACAGCAGGCGGAGCATGGCGGCCTTGACGCCCAGCTCATAGCCGGGGCCCTGCTCCCGGCACAGGTTCTCCGCCTCCGCGAGGGACGCGGCCACGGCGGCGTAGCCCGAATCGCCCGGGGACAGCCGCGCCGGCAGCGCGAGACGGCCCGTCGCCAGCGGGACCAGATACCGCTGGGCACAGATATCCGCCGCGCCGGCGCCCAGAAAGTCCATGTCAAAGATGATATTTTCATACTCCATGGCATACCCGTCCATTCCGCGCAGGGCGTGCAGCGTCCCGGGCGGCAGGATGAACAGACCGCCCTCCCCGGCCTCGATGGTCCGCATCCCCACCTGTACCAGCCCCTGGCCCTTTTTGACGTAGATCAGTTCCATGCTCTTGTGCCAGTGCAGCGGCACGGATGGAAAATCCCCGGGGATTGTGCAGGGATAGATATTGAAGGGGAACAGCACGCTGCCGTGCCGCTTCTTTTCCTGAAAGTCCGCCGTCAGCGTCAGTGCCATGGAAAAACACCTCCCACACCGGATGTATAGCGGCCTGCATGATAGGATACCATCAGAAAATGCCGCCATTTTGTAAGAAATACGGCGTTTGATCAAATAATATAGCAATTACAGTGGAAATGCACGAAAAATTTTCGAACGTTTGCTTTTTATCTTTTGGACGGAAGGAGATATTCTGCCATGAATCGGACAATGGAGGAGACCCTGCGGGCCCTGTGCGGAAAAGACCTTCGGGAGGCCACGGACCGTGAGCTGTATCAGGCGCTGCAGCGTTTGACGCAGGAACAGGCGGCGCGGAAAAAGCGGCCCGTCTCCGGGAAAAAGCTCTACTATATTTCAGCTGAATTTCTGATGGGCAAGCTGCTCTCCAACAACCTGATCAATCTGGGGCTGTACGACGAGGCACGGGACTGCCTGACGGCCGCCGGAAAATCCCTGGCGGAGCTGGAGGAGCTGGAGCCGGAGCCCAGCCTGGGCAATGGGGGGCTGGGCCGTCTGGCGGCCTGCTTCCTGGACTCCATGGCGACGCTGGACCTGCCCGGCGACGGCATCGGCCTGCGGTATCACTGCGGACTGTTCCGCCAGACGCTCCGCGGCGGCGCCCAGGAGGAGACCCCGGATTACTGGCTCACCGACGACAGCTGGGTCCGGCGGACGGACACCGTGTATCCCGTGGAGCTGGCGGGAAGGACCTGTCAGGCCCGCCTGTACCGGCTGGCGGTAACAGGCTATCAGGGGCGGACCAACACCCTGAACCTCTTCGACCTGGACAGCGTGGACGAGGGCATCATCGAAGCGGGCATCGCGTTCGACAAGACGGACATCGACAGGAATCTGACGCTGTTCCTCTATCCGGACGACTCCGACGAGGCGGGGCGGCTGCTGCGCATCTACCAGCAGTATCTGATGGTCAGCGCCGGGGCCCAGCTGATTCTGGCGGAGAGCGCCGCCCGGGGCTGCGACTACCACGACCTGGCGGACTACGCCGCCATTCAGATCAACGACACCCACCCCAGCATGGTCATCCCGGAGCTGATCCGCCTGCTGGGGGAGAAGGGCATCGCCTTTGAGGAGGCCGTGGACATTGTCACGAAGACCTGCGCCTACACGAACCACACCATCCTGGCGGAGGCGCTGGAGAAGTGGCCCTCCGCGTATCTGGAAAAGGTCGTGCCCCAGCTGATGCCCATCATCCGGCGGCTGGACGCGCTGGCCCGGGGCCGCGGCGGGGAGGCGGGCACCGCCATCCTGGACGGAGAGGGGCGGGTCCACATGGCCCACATGGACATCCACTTCACCCACTCCACCAACGGCGTGGCGGCGCTGCACACGGAGATCCTGAAAAACAGCGAGCTGGCCGGTTTTTATAAGCTCTACCCGGAGAAATTCAACAACAAGACCAACGGCATCACCTTCCGCCGCTGGCTCCTGGCGTGCAACCCGGCGCTGAGCCGGGAGATCGAGACGCTGATCGGTCCGGGCTTCAGGCGGGACGCCGATGAGCTGGAAAAACTGCTCCCCCTGGCGGAGGACCGGAACGTCCTGGCCCGCCTGGCCGCCATCAAGGCGGCGAACAAGCGGCGGCTGGCGGAGTGGCTCTACAAAAAGCAGGGCGACTGGATCGACCCCAGCGCCATGTTCTCCATCCAGTCCAAGCGCCTGCACGAGTACAAGCGCCAGCAGCTGAACCTGCTGTTTCTGATTCACGAATACCATCAGATCAAGGCCGGGCACCATCCGCCGGTGCCGCTGGTCAGCATCTTCGGCGCCAAGGCGGCGCCCGCCTATACCATCGCCAAGGACATCATCCACGCGCTGCTGACGCTGTCCAGGGTCATCGCGGCGGACCCGGAGGCGGCGGCCTGGCTGCAGGTGGTCTTTGTGAAAAACTACAATGTCACCGCCGCCGAGAAAATGATCCCCGCCTGCGACCTGTCCGAGCAGATCAGTCTGGCCAGCAAGGAGGCCAGCGGCACCGGCAACATGAAGTTCATGCTCAACGGCGCCGTGACGCTGGGCACCCTGGACGGCGCCAACGTGGAGATCGCCCAGCGGGTGGGGGAGGAGAACATCTATATCTTCGGCCAGTCCGCCGACCAGGTCATCCGCCGCTACGGCCACGGGGACTACTGCGCCCGGGAGTGGTATCAGGGAGACGTGAATATCCGGCGGGCGGTGGACTTCCTGGTGGGTCCGGAGATGCTGGCCGCCGGCGACCCGGCGCGGCTGGGACGGCTGCGGGAGGAGCTGATCGGGAAGGACTGGTTCCAGACCTTCCCGGACTTCAACGCCTATCTGGTGCGCAAGGAGCAGGCGCGGCTGGATTACGCCAGCGATCATCAGGGCTGGAGCCGGAAGTCCCTGGTGAACATCGCCAGGGCGGGCTTTTTCTCCGCCGACCGCACCATCGCGGAGTACGACCGGGATATCTGGCATCTCGGATAACAGAGACCTGAACGCCGCATCCCCTCCGCAGAGCGGAGGGGATGCGGCGTTTAAACGATTACCTGACAGGCGGTTCTGAAATACTGCACAGACGGGCAGCCTGATCTTTATCTCATTTGACGAATTTCACAGAGCCCCGTTGACATTCTGAAAAAAATCTGTATAAATAGTAATTGAAAAGCGGCTGGAAACGTTACCAGTAACGTTTCCAGAAGACGGCAGACATAAAAACCGGGGAGGGGATGGCGGATGACGATCAAAGACGTGGCGGAGTACAGCGGCGTCTCTGTCAGCACGGTGTCCCGCGTCCTCAACGACCACCCCGACGTCAGCGAGGCGGTCCGCTCCCGGGTGATGGAGGCGGTGCGGGAGCTGCACTATGTCCCCAACAACAGCGCCCGGGACCTGGTCCGGCCCCAGTCCGACGCCATCGGCCTTGTGGTCCGCGGCGTGGGCAACCCCTTTTTCTCCGACGTCATCCGGGCGGTGGAGCAGGCGGTGAACGAGGCGGGCTACACCATGGTCCTCCATCAGATCCGCTCCGGCGAGGATGAGCTCCGGGCCGGGGCCGAGCTGGCCCGGTCCAAGCGGCTGCTGGGGCTGATTCTGCTGGGCGGCTGCTTCGACTATACGCCGGAGCAGACGGCGGCGCTGGAGATTCCCTTTGTCTGCTGTTCCTTCACCAACAGCTTTGGCAGCCTGCAAAAGGACGCCTACTCCTCCGTCTCCATCGACGACCAGGCGGAGGCCCGCCGGGCGGTGGAGCTGCTGATTCGCCAGGGCCACCGGAAGATCGCCATCCTGCTGGACTCCATCTGCGACCGCTCCATCAGCGAGCTGCGCTACCGGGGCTACTGTCAGGCGCTGGAGGAGGCGGGCATCCCGCTGGACGGGGAGCTGGTGGAGGAGACCGGGGCCTTCGACATGGCGGCGGCCTATGAGGGGACCTGCCGGCTGCTGCGCCGGCGGCGGGACTTCACCGCGCTGTTCGTCATCGCGGACTCCATGGCGGTGGCCGCCATGAAGGCCCTGCACAACGGCGGGCGGCGCATCCCGGAGGGCTGCTCCATCATCGCCATCGACGGCATCGACATGTCCGCGTACACCATCCCCACCCTGACCACGCTCATCCAGCCGAAGGAGGCCATGGGGGAGGAGTCGGTCCGCATCCTGCTGGACATGGTGGAGAAGCGGACGGGCAACCGCCACGTCCGGCTGGAGACCGCCCTGCGGTCCGGCGGCAGCGTTGTGCCGCTCAACTGATTTTTACATCATTGGATGTAGAAATAAAATTCAATCGAGAAGAAGGAGTATCAAGATGAAAAAAGTATTTGCGCTTTTGCTGACCCTGACGCTTTGCATCGGCCTCCTGTCCGCCTGCGGCGGCAAGACCGATACCCCCGCGGATACCTCCACCTCCAGCGACACCTCCGCCTCCGGCGCGGTTTACTACCTGAACTTCAAGCCCGAGCAGGACGAGGCATGGCAGAACCTGGCCAAGGTCTACACCGAGGAGACCGGCGTGCCCGTCACCGTGGTCACCGCCGCCTCCGGCACCTATGAGCAGACCCTGATGAGCGAGATCGCCAAGAGCACCCCGCCCACTCTGTTCCAGGTCAACGGCCCCGTGGGCCTTGCCAACTGGAAGGACTACTGCCTGGACCTGACCGGCACCGACGTGCTGGGCCAGCTGACCAGCGACGCTTTCGCCTTGAAGGACGGCGACGCCACCCTGGGCATCGCCTACGTCGTGGAGTCCTACGGCATCATCGTCAACAAGACCCTGCTGGCCCAGGCCGGCTACACCGTGGAGGACATCCAGTCCTTCGCCGACCTGAAGAAGGTCGCCGAGGACATCACCGCCCGCAAGGACGAGCTGGGCTTCGCCGCTTTCTCCTCCGCCGGCATGGACGGCTCCTCCGACTGGCGCTTCAAGACCCACCTGGCCAACCTGCCCCTGTACTTTGAGTACCAGGCCGACGGCATCGGCACCACCGAGGCCATCAAGGGCACCTATCTGGACAACTACAAGGCCGTTTGGGACCTGTACATCAACAACTCCACCTGTGATCCCACCGTGCTGTCCGGCAAGACCGGCGACGACTCCCTCAATGAGTTCCGCAACGGCGAGGCCGTGTTCTATCAGAACGGCTCCTGGTCTTACGGTGATCTGGTGGGCGAGGGCAAGCCTTTCACCGACGACGACCTGCAGATGATCCCCATCTACTTCGGCGTGGGCGACGAGGCCAATCAGGGCCTGTGCACCGGCACCGAGAACTACTGGTGCGTCACCTCTGAGACGGGCACCACCGCTCTGGCCAACGACATGGGCTTCGTTATCCCCTTCAAGGCCGCCCAGGAGTCCCCCAACCTGTTCGTGAAGCAGGACGCCGCCTACACCGCCGAGGGCAAGACCCCCGTCTCCTGGAACTTCCCCACCATGCCCTCTGAGAACTGGAAGAACGAACTGGGCAACGCCCTGACCGCCTATGCCGCCGGCACCGGCAGCTGGGACGACGTGGTCTCCAAGTTCGTGGACGGCTGGGCCAGCGAGTACGCCGCGCTGAACGGCTAAACAAAAAAGCACCGCGTAGACCCAAACGGGGTGGGCTTCCGCCCACCCCGTTTTTCCTTTCACCCAAAGGGCCATTCTGCTTCTTAGGAGGGATATTGTGGAAAAAACGATCAGACGGTACTGGCCGGTATTCGTTCTCCCCACGCTGGCGGCGTTCATCATCGGCTTTATCTGGCCCTTCCTGCAGGGCCTGTACCTGTCCTTCTGTAAATTCATCACCATCGACAAGGCCAGCTTCAACGGCCTGAAAAACTACCTCTTTGCCCTGACCGAGGCGGATTTCCTGCACGCCTTCTGGTTCACGGCGCTGTTCACCGTCGTTTCCACCGTGTGCATCAACCTGGCCGCCCTGGCCATCGCCTTGGCGCTGACCCGGGAGATCAAGGGCACCAACCTGTTCCGCTCCGTCTTCTTCATGCCCAACCTGATCGGCGGCATCGTTCTGGGCTACATCTGGAACATCCTGCTTAACTGCGCCCTGACGCTGCTGGGCAAGCCCCTGATGTCCCTGCACGCGCCTTACGGCTTCGCCGGATTGATCATTCTGATGTGCTGGCAGCAGATCGGCTATATGATGATCATCTATATCGCGGGGCTCCAGTCCATCCCCACCGACTATCTGGAGGCCGCCCGCATCGACGGCGCCAACGAGCGTCAGATCCTCTGGAAGATCAAAATCCCCAATCTGATGCCCTCCATCACCATCTGCCTGTTCCTCAGCCTGACCAACGGCTTCAAGCTGTTTGACCAGAACCTGGCCCTCACTGGCGGCGACCCCGCCCACAAGACCGAGATGCTGGCGCTGAATATCTACCAGACCTTCTACGGCCGCTCCGGTCCCCAGTGGAAGGGCTACGGCCAGGCCAAGGCCGTCCTCTTCTGCATCCTGGTGGTGGCCATCGGCCTGATCCAGCTGAAGGCCACCCGTTCCAAGGAGGTGCAGCAGTAATGGAAGCCAGACACACCCTGAAAGACCATATCACGTCGGTCATCCTGGCCGTTTTGAGCATTGCCTGGGTGTACCCCGTCTTCATGATTCTCATCAACTCCCTGAAAAAGGAGACCGCCATCAGCACCGGCACCGCCTTTCAGCTGCCCAACGGCGAGAGCTTCGCGGGCCTTGCCAACTATGTGGACGCCGTGGCCTCCAAGGGCTTCCTCACCGCTTTCTGGTACAGCCTGGTCATCACCATCACCTCGGTGGTGCTGATTCTGATCTGCTGCTCCATGTGCGCCTGGTTCATCACCCGGGTGAACAGCCGGTTCAGCAAGGCCCTGTACTACCTGTTCGTCTTCTCCATGGTCGTCCCCTTCCAGATGCTGATGTTCACCCTGTCCGCCACGGCGGACCGCCTGCGCCTCAGCAGCCCCTACACCATCTGCATCATCTATCTGGGCTTCGGCGCGGGACTGGCCGTGTTCATGTTCTGCGGCTTTATGAAATCCATCCCCATCGAGATCGAGGAGGCGGCCATGATCGACGGCTGCGGCCCCATCCGCACATTCTTCCTGGTGGTGCTGCCCATCCTGAAGCCCACCCTGATCTCCGTGGGCATCCTGGAGACCATGTGGCTGTGGAACGACTATCTGCTGCCCTATTTGGTGCTGGACCGCACAAAGGGCTACATGACGATCCCCATCCTGATCCAGTATTTCCGGGGCAGCTTCGGCAAGGTGGAGATGGGCCCCATGATGGCCTCTATCATGCTGAACATCATCCCCATCATCATCGTCTACCTGCTGTGCCAGAAGCATATCATCAAGGGCGTTGCCGCCGGTGCCGTCAAGGGCTGAGAGGAACGCGCCCATGAAAAGAAGCAGTGGCATTTTAATGCCGGTCTCCTCGCTGCCGTCTCCCTACGGCATCGGCACGCTGGGCCGGGCGGCCAGGGAGTTTGTTGACTTCCTGGCCGCGGCGGGCCAGTCCTGGTGGCAGATGCTGCCGGTGGGCCCCACCAGCTACGGGGATTCCCCTTACCAGAGCTTTTCCGCCTACGCCGGCAACCCCTACTTCATCGACCTGGACTATCTGCGGGAGGACGGGCTGCTGGAGCGGGCGGAGATCGAGGCGGTCCGCTGGGGCGGCGACCCCGGCCGGGTGGATTACGCCGCCATCTATGAAAACCGCTTTTCCCTGCTGCGAAAGGCCGCCGACCGGGGCTGGGAGCGGGACGCTGAGAAGGTGGCCGCCTTCGCGGAGAAAAACAGGGAATGGCTGCCGGATTACGCTCTGTTCATGGCCCTGAAGCGCCATTTCGGCATGACGGCCTGGACCGCGTGGCCCGACCGGGAGATCCGCCTGCGCCGGCCCGGGGCGGTGGCGCGGTACCGGGAAACGCTGGCGGCGGATATTCGCCTGTTCACGTATATCCAGTATCTGTTCTTCCGCCAGTGGGAGGCGCTGCGGGCCTACGCCCACGAACAGGGCGTGGGCATCATCGGCGACCTGCCCATCTACGTGTCCATGGATTCCGCCGACGTGTGGGCGGACCCCAGGAGCTTCCAGCTGGACGAGAACAACGTCCCCCGGGAGGTGGCGGGCGTGCCGCCGGACTACTTCAGCGCCGACGGGCAGCTGTGGGGCAACCCGCTCTACGACTGGGAGGCCATGGGCCGGGACGGCTACCGGTGGTGGATTCGCCGGATCGGCGGCGCCGCCCGCCTGTACGACATCCTGCGCATCGACCATTTCCGGGGCCTGGAGAGCTACTGGGCCGTCCCCTACGGGGAGACCACCGCGAAGATCGGGCGCTGGGTCAAGGGACCCGGCATGGACCTCCTGCGGGTGCTGACCGCCCGCTTCCCCAACATCCAGTTCATCGCGGAGGACCTGGGCTATCTGACCCCGGAGGTCCAGAAGCTCCTGCGGGACTCCGGCTTCCCCGGGATGAAGGTACTGGAATTCGCCTTTGACTCCCGGGAGCCCAGCAATTACCTCCCCCATACCTACACGCCCCACTGCGTCTGCTACGCGGGGACCCATGACAACGCCACTCTGATGGGCTGGAAGGACGAGGCGGACCCCGCCGACATCGCCATGGCCCGCCGGTATCTGGGATTGAATGAAGAGGAGGGCTTCCACTGGGGCGTTCTCCGGGGCGGCATGAGCAGCGTTTCCGATCTGTTCATGGCGCAGATGCAGGATTATCTGGGCCTGGGGTCCGATTCCCGCATGAACACGCCGGGCA
This sequence comes from uncultured Oscillibacter sp., assembly GCA_902476875.1. Taxonomy (GTDB): domain Bacteria; phylum Bacillota; class Clostridia; order Oscillospirales; family Oscillospiraceae; genus Oscillibacter. Next base: position 13,856 of record CABSFC010000071.1, read on the forward strand.
CCCTGGGCGGCAACTGGCAGTGGCGGATGCTGCCCGGACAGATCACGGAGGAACTGACAAGGCACATCGCGGAGATGACATCACTTTACGGAAGGAGCGCACAGGCATGGCAGATGTGAGCTTACAGCATATCAGGAAGGTATATCCCAACAGCGAGCCGAAAAAGAAAAAGAGGGGCGGACCGGAGAAGAAGACCAACCTCCAGATCACGGACGAGGGCGTTCTGGCGGTCCAGG
>CABSFC010000072.1 GCA_902476875.1 uncultured Oscillibacter sp.
CGGATCCACCAGGTGGCGTAGGTGGAGAACTTATAGCCCTTGGTGTAGTCGAACTTCTCCACGGCCTTGATCAGGCCCAGGTTGCCCTCCTGAATCAGGTCCAGGAACAGCATGCCCCGGCCCACGTAGCGCTTGGCGATGGACACCACCAGGCGGAGGTTGGCCTCCGCCAGCTTCTGCTTGGCGGTCTCGCCCCGCTTCTGGTCCTTTTTCAGGGCGGCCTCTTCCTCGGGCGTGATCTCAACGGGCTCGCCGGCGTCCCGTTTCCGTTTCAGCTCCGCCAGCTTCCGCTCCGCCTCGTTTCCGGCGGACATGGCCTGGGCGAGAGACACCTCCTCGTCGGGGGTGAGCAGGGGGACCTTGCCGATCTCCTTCAGGTACATGCGGACGGGGTCGTCGATGGAGAAGTTGTTGACCAGCGTGTTGGGGTCCACCAGCTCCTCTTCCTCCACGTCGGCGATCTCCTCGGCGGCGGGCTCGTCGTCCGGCAGGTCCGGCAGCAGGTCCTCGTCGGCGCTGATGTCGATGTTCAGCGCCTCCAGAGAGTCGTAGAGCTGGTCCATCTGCTCGCTCTCCAGGTTCAGGTCGTCCACGGCCTCCATCAGCTCGGCGGACTCCAGCTTGCCCTTTTTCTTGCCCTTCGCCAGTAGCTCCCGCAGCTTTTCGTTGTTGATGAGCCAGCTGGCGGCGGGCAGAGCCGCCACCTGCTTGTCATCCAGGCGGACGATGCCGGCCTTTTTGGCCTCCTCGTCTGTCAGGACCCGGGGAGGCTCCTGGGAAGCGGCGTCCGCGTCCCTCTTTTTGGCGGACTTTTTGACGTGCTTTGCGGCCCGGCCCGCCTCTTCCTCCTCTGCCGCGTCAGCGGCGGCAAGAAGCGCATCCGCCTGCCGCTCCAGCTCCTCGGGCGTCAAATCCTTTTTATTTGCCATACGGCTTTCCTCCAGTACCCTTTTTGTCTTTGTATTTTTCTGTCGCCGCCAGCAGCGGGTCGACGACCGCGCCAGCGCGTTTGTCAGCTTCCGTCTGTACGATGCGTATGTAGTCCGCCAGAGCCTGCCGGCTGTTGCCGGTCGATTCCGGCTGCTGGCAAATGGCGGTGATGTGGCTCATCTCCTCCTGGGAGAGATCGCTGGCCAGCGCCGCCAGGGACACATTGCGGCCCTCCGCCTTGGCCTGCCACATCAGAGCGTACACCCGGCCCAGCAGGGGGGAGGAGAACTGTTCCGGCGTCAGGGGCATCTCCTGCGGGAACAGGCTCGCATCCTTCTGGAGCAGCCGCAAAATGCCCTCCTCCGCCCGGGCGGAGCGGATGTTGTCGTACCGCAAGGCGTGTTCCGTGGGCTGGAGTCGCGCCGCCGGGTTCAGGTCCTTCCGCAGCTCCGCCTTTTTCTCCCGGGAGACCCGGCGTTTGAAAGCCCGCTGGACCTCCAGCTTCATGGCCTCCGGGGTGATCTTGGCGGTCTCGGCGGCCCGGGTGGTGTAGATTTCCCGCTCCACCGCGCTGGGGAGGGAGGCCAGCAGGTCGCTGATCTCCCCGCAGTAGGCGATGCGCGATTCGTCGCTTGAAAGATCATATTTCCCGGCCACCTGGGCCATGCGGAACTCCACGCCGTTCTCGCTGCCGCTCAGCAGCCGCTCGAAGGCGTCGGGGCCCTGGAATTTGATAAAATCGTCGGCGTCCTGCTTGACGTACTCGCCGTCCACCAGCCGCCTGGGCAGCTGGAGGACCTTGACCGAAAACTCCGAGTTGTTCAGAATTTGAAGCGCCCGCTCCGTGGCGACCTTGCCGGCGTTGTCGTTGTCGTAGCAAAGGACAAGCTCCTTGGTGAAGCGGGAGAGGAGCCGGGTCTGCTCCACCGTCAGTGCCGTGCCCATGGAGGCCACCGCGTTGTCAAACCCCGCCTGGTGCAGCGTCACGATGTCCAGGTTGCCCTCGCACAGGATGATGTTGGGCCGCTTGGTCTTCTTGGCCAGATTCAGCCCGTACAGCACCCGCCGCTTGGAGTACACCGGCGTCTCCGAGGAGTTCATGTACTTCGGCTCAGACTTGTCCAGCACCCGGCTGCCGAAGGCCACCACGTCGCCCCGGGTGTCGATGACCGGGAGCATCAGGCGGTTTCGGAACTTGTCGTACAGTCCGCCGTTTTTGTTCTGGACCACAAGACCCGCGTCCAGCAGCTCGGCCTTGGTGTAGCCCTTTTTCGTCATGGCGGTCAACAGCACGTCCCAGGCGTCCAGAGAGGCCCCCATGCCGAACTTGACGGCGGTGGCTTTGCGGATTTTGCGGCGGTCCAGATACTCCTGAACGGCCCGGCCCTCCGGCTGCTGGAGGAGCTGATAGTAGAACCGGGCGGCGTCCCGGTTCAGGTCCAGCAATCGCTGGCGCCGCCGGCCGGCCTCCCGGTCGCCCTCAGCCTCCGGGACCTCCATCCCGGCCCGTTTGGCCAGGAACCGCACCGCGTCGGGGAAGGTCAGGTTCTCCTCCTCCATGATGAAGTTCACCACGCCGCCGCCCTTTTTGCAGCCGAAACAGTAGTAGATCTGCTTGTCCGGGGAGACGGAGAAGGAGCCCGTCTTTTCACTGTGGAAGGGACACAGGCCGAACAGGTTGGAGCCCTTGCGGGTCAGCTGCACATAGCTGCCCACCACATCCACGATGTCGCTGCGGGCCACCAGCTCGTCCATGAAGCTCTGGGGAAACGCCACGGCCAGGTCCCTCCTTTCGGTCAGTTTAGCCAAAATCTCCGTTCGTCATACCGATTCTTCGACAGGGTCAGAAATTTGACGTCTTAAATATACCCCGCGACTTTTGGATTTCCTCTTTTTTTTCACAAAATTTTTCAAAAAACTTTGGCAGGGGAGACTCTTTACAGTGCACGGGAGAGCCGGTAGAATAAAATTACCTATGGAAAGGAGGGAGCGGATATGCCCATCGACCTGTGGGCGGCCCGGCTGGAGCGCCCGCTGACGGAGCGGGAGACCAGCCTGATGCTGGACATGCTCCCTCCTGAGCGGCGGGAGCGTGTTTTGCGCCTGAAGCAGCCGGAGAAGCGGCGGGAGCCGCTGTGCGCCTATCTGATCTTACGTCTGGCGCTGCGGGAACAGTACCACTGGCGCCAGCTTCCGGAGATTCGGGTCTCTCCTCAGGGGAAGCCCTATTTCCCGGAGTATCCGGCGGTCCACTTCAACCTCAGCCACACCTCCGGCGCGGTGCTGGTGGGCCTTTCGGACCAGCCGCTGGGCGTGGATATCGAAAAGCTCCGCCCGGTCAGCCGCCGGGCGATGTGCAGACTGGCGGGAGTGACCACGGAGGCGGCCTTTTTCCAAAGCTGGGTCCGGCGGGAGGCCCGGGTCAAGCGCAGCGGCGCGGGGATCGGGACCATGATGCGGGCGGACACGCCTCTGCGCCACGGGGAGTTCTACTACGAGCTGGATACCTTCCCCGGCTACACAGCGGGGGTGGCGACCCGGAGCCGGGACGTGCCGGGGGCGGTGCGCAGGTACTCGCTGGACGAGGTTCTATAGAGAAAAGACGGGGCCGAGTGGGAAATTTCCTCACCCGGCCTTGATTTTTTTGAAGACTTATGAAAAAACGGGGGCAAGGCGGACGGCAAAAAACCGCCCCGGCAGCTCCTGCCGGGGCGGTTGCCGTATGTCGGAACGCTTAGAAAATACCCTGTGCCATCATGGCGCTGGCCACCCGCAGGAAGCCCGCGATGTTGGCGCCGGCCACCAGGTTGTAGCCCAGGCCGTACTCCTCCGCCGCGTCCACGCTCATTTTGTAGATGTTGTTCATGATCTGGCGCAGCCGCTGGTCCACCTCTTCCTCGGTCCAGACCAGACGCTCGCTGTTCTGGGCCATCTCCAGGGCAGAGGTGGCCACGCCGCCGGCGTTGACGGCCTTGGAGGGGGCCACGATGATGCCGGGCTGTTCCATCAGGAACTTCAGCGCGTCGTTGGTGGTGGGCATGTTGGCGACTTCGATGTAATACTTCACGCCGTTGGCGGCGATCTGCTTGGCTTGCTCCATATGGACGTCGTTCTGCATGGCGGAGGGCATCACCACGTCCACCTTCACGCCCCAGGGCTTCTCGCCGGGGTGGAACTCCACGCCGAACTTGTCCGCGTAGTCCTGAACGCGGTTCCGGCCGGAGTTGCGCATCTCCACCAGATAGGCGATCTTCTCGTCGGTGGCGACGCCGTCGGGGTCGTAGACATAGCCGTCGGGGCCGGACAGGGTGACGACCTTGGCGCCCAGCTGGGTGGCTTTCTTGCAGATGCCCCAGGTCACGTTGCCGAAGCCCGCGCAGCCGATGGTTTTGCCCTGGATGCTCTCGCCCTCGTGGGCCAGCACGTTCTCCAGATAGTACACCGCGCCGAAGCCGGTGGCCTCGGGCCGCACCAGGGAGCCGCCGGAGGCGAAGTCCTTACCCGTCAGAACGCCGTTCTCCCAGGCGCCCCGCAGGCGGCGGTACTGGCCGAAGAGGAAGCTGATCTCCCGGGTGCCCACGCCCATGTCGCCGGCGGGCACGTCCACGTCGGGGCCGATGAAGCGGTGCAGCGCCGTCATGAAGGACTGGCAGAAGCGCATGATTTCCGCCTCGGACTTGCCGGTGGGATCGAAGTCGCTGCCGCCCTTGCCGCTGCCGATGGGCAGGCCGGTCAGGGCGTTTTTGAAGGTCTGCTCAAAGGCCAGGAATTTGACGATGCTCAGATTCACGTCCTTCTGGAAGCGCAGACCGCCCTTGTAGGGGCCGATGGCGCCGTTGAACTGCGTGCGGTAGCCGGTGTTGGTGTGCCAGGTGCCGTCGTCGGCCATCCAGGTCACCCGGAAGGTAAAGGTCCGCTCCGGCTCCACCATGCGGTTCAGCAGGTCGGCCTTCTCGTATTCGGGGTGCTTTTCGATGACAGGCTCCAGAGAGGAGAAAACCTCCTCCACGGTCTGGACAAACTCCGGCTCATTGGCATGCTTGGTTTTCACGTTCTCAATCACACTGGCAAGATACGCGTTCATCAGGCATCCTCCTTGAAATCATTGAATTTGTGTAAAATATGAGGCACGTCGCCTCTGTATCCTCAGTTTAACACTTATGGACGCAAGAAACAAGGCCTGTTTTTGCAAAACCGCCAAATTTTTTTTGACGGCCTAGAAAAAAAGAAGGTAATTTTGTACGTTTTGACGGGATGCGGATTTCGTGGGAGAGTTAAATAAAGCTGGTATTTCAAGCAGCTCCGCGTTATAATGGTTAAAATGCAGCCGTTTGGGTGAAAATCCGCGAAGAGATGTTGCCAATTGGTAGCATCACTTTGAGGTGATAGCATGCATTTTCAGCGGCTGGAGGACTTGCGCGTAGACCACGACAAGACGCAGATAGAGATCGCGGCATATCTGAATATGAACCGCAATGTCTATTGGCGGTACGAAAAGGGCGTGCGGGAAATTCCCGCATGGGCTGTTTTGAAGCTGGCTGACTACTATAAGGTCAGCACGGACTATCTCCTGGGCCGCACGGACGAGCGGACGCCCTATCCGCCCGCCAGGCAGAGATGAGAAGGCTCGCCGTCTTTGCCGGGGCTTTTTCACTGGGGATTTTCCTGGCCCAATACCTGCTGCCCTATGACTGGCTGCTGTCGGGCGCGGTCCTCTGCCTGTGCCTGGGCTTCGGCGCGCTTCGCCTGCCCTGGGAGTGGCGGAGGCGGGGCGTGGTGATCGGCGCGGCCCTGGCGCTGGCTCTGGGGTACGACTGGCTGTACGTCCGCCAGGTCCAGCGGCCCATGGAGGCCCTGGCGGACAAGGAGGCCGACGTCACTATGACTCTGCTGGACTACGCCGAGCCGGCCACCTATGGTGTAAAGGCCACGGTCAGGATCGAGGGGCTGCCGGGAAAGGCGGTCTATTACGGCGACGAGACGCTGCTGGCGCTCCAGCCCGGTCAGACGATCCGGGACCGGGTCTCCCTGCGGAGCTCCGGACGCATCCGGGACGAGGGCGTGTCCGTCTTTACCTCCAAGGGTGTGTTCCTGCTGGCGTACGCGAAAGGGGAGGCGGTCTTCGGACCGGGGACCATGGAGCTGCCCCGCTGGTGGCCCGTCCGGCTGGGACGCGCCATGGGGGACCGGATTCGCGGGATGATGGACGGCGACGCCGCCGGATTCCTGATCGCCATTTTGACCGGAGAGACCGCTGGGCTCTCCGAGGGCGCGGCCTGGGACCTGTCGGAGGCGGGCATGTACCACGTCCTGGCGGTGTCCGGCATGCATTGCGGCTTTTTGCTGCTGCTTCTGCGGGCGGTCATCGGCCGCCACCGCCGCCGTCTGCTGGCGGGGGCGACGGCGGTCCTGCTGGCGGGATACGCCCTGCTGGCCGGCGCGCGGCCCTCCATGGTGCGGGCCTGCGTCATGCTGGTGCTGCTGCTGGCGGCGCCCCTGTTCCGGCGGGAGAGCGACGCGCCCACGTCCCTGCTGACCGCCCTGTTTCTGATCCTGCTGGCAAATCCCTTCGCCGCCGCGTCCATCGGCCTGCAACTGTCCTTCGGCGCTGTGGCGGGGATCTTCTGGCTGACGCCGAGGCTCTATAAGATGCTGTCAGGCGAGAAAAAACATGGTAAGGTTTTTCGCTTTATAGCGGCTGGCTTTTCAACAACGATGGGCGCTTTGGTATTGACCACACCGCTGACCGCGTACTATTTTGGCCTCGTGGTGCTGGTCTCGCCCATCAGCAACCTGCTGTGCCTGGGAGCGGCCAGCGTGGTGTTCATCAGCGGGCTGATCGCGGTGTTCGTGGGCTTTCTCTGCCCGCCGCTGGGAAATCTGCTCGGGCTGCTTCCGGCGCTGCTGGGGCGGTACATTCTTGCCATGGCCCATCTGCTGGCGGGGTTGCCCTATCACGCGGTGTATCTGGACAACCCCTATCTGAAATACTGGCTGGCTTTTACCTACCTGCTCTTTGTCGCGGCGTTTCTCCTGAAGCCCAGGACCCGTCGAAAATACCTGGTGGCCGCGCTCTGCGGCGGGCTGGCGCTGGCGGTGACGGTGCACCTGGGCGCGGCCCGGTACCGCGGCGGCCTGGACGTGCTGGTGCTGGACGTGGGGCAGGGGCAGAGCGTGCTGCTGGCCTCCGACGGACACTTCGCCCTGGCGGACTGCGGTAGCGCCAACAACTGGCAGGACCCCGGCGAGACGGCGGTCCACCATCTGCGGACCATGGGCTGCCGGACGCTGGACTGCCTGATCCTGACCCACTACGACAGCGACCACATCAGCGGCGCGGCGAAGGTGCTGGAACACCTGCCAGTCTCCGCGCTGATGGTGCCAGAGCTGCCGGAGGCCGGGAGCCAGGGGGCCGGGGTGCTGGAGACGGCAAGGGCCCGCAGCACGGAAGTCCGAGTTCTGGCGGAGACGGAGACCCTCGACTTTGGGCGGGCGTCTCTGACGGTGTATCCGCCGGTCAGCGACAGGGGGGACAACGAGCGGGGCCTGAGCGTCCTGGCGTCCACCGGGGAGAAGGACCTGCTCATCACCGGCGACATGGACGGCGCCACGGAGCGCAAGCTTCTGGAGACCTACGGTCTGCCGGACATCGAGGCGCTGGTGGTGGGACACCACGGCTCCAAATACTCCACTTCCGACAGGCTGCTGGACGCCCTGACGCCGGAGACGGCTGTCATCAGCGTGGGCGCCAACAGCTACGGCCACCCGGCGGACGAGACGTTGCGCCGTCTGGCGGAGCACGGCTGCGCCATTTACCGCACGGACCGGCAGGGCGGCGTCCACCTATCTTTGAATTGAGGAGACCGATATGGCATACGCGAAAAAAGCGCCCAAGAGCAACGAGGCGTTTCAGAAGCTGAAGGCGGACCTGTCCGCCGGGACGATCGGGTGCGCCTACATCTTTTACGGCGAGGAGAGCTACCTGCGGGAGTACTACCTTGGGGAGCTGCGGAAGAAGCTGGTGCCCGCCGGGTTTGAGGAGTTCAACTACCACAAGCTGGAGGGGAAGGACCTGACGGTCCAGAGCCTGGTGGAGATGGCGGAGGCCATGCCCATGATGGCGGAGCGGACCCTCATTGTTGTGACGGACTTCGACCTCTTCAAGCTGAACGAGGAGCAACGGGAGAAGCTGATCGCCTTTTTTGACGACATCCCACCGTACACCTGCGTGGTGTTCGTCTACGACACGGTGGAGTACAAGCCTAACCGGACTGTGAAGAAGCTGTACAAGGCTGTATCCGACCATGTGGCGGCGGTGGAGTTCCGGGCGGCGGACAACAGCGACCTGGTGGCCTGGATCGCCCGGCGCTTCCGCGCCCTGGGGAAGGAGATCGACCGCCAGACGGCGGAGTATCTGATTTTCACCTGCGGCGGGCTGATGACAGGTCTGGTGCCGGAGATCGCCAAGATCGGAGCCTACGCAAAGGGAAAAGCCATTACACAAAAAGACATCGACGCGGTGGCGGACCCGGTGCTGTCGGCGGAGGTGTTCAAGCTGTCCGACGCGGTGCTGCAGGGCAATTACGACCTGGCGGCGTCCATTCTGGGAGACCTTTTGAAAATGCAGACGGAGCCCATTATGATCCTGGCGGCCCTGGGCAGCCAGCTGCGGCGCATCTACACCGCCCGCATGGCCATCGACAGCGGCAAGGACAAGTATTGGCTCATGGAGCTGTGGGACATGAAATCCGACTACCCGGCAAAGCTGCTGATCAGCGCCGCCAGACGGACCACCGCCGGCTGGTGCGCCGACGCGGTAAAGATGTGCCAGGTGCTGGACCGCCGGATGAAGAGCGAGAAGGGCATCGACGCGGCGGGGGAGCTGAAGCTGCTGCTGGTGCGGCTGGGGGCGCGGCGGAAATGAGGAAGATCAGGGAAGTCATCGTGGTGGAGGGGCGGTACGACAAGAACACCCTCTCCCAGGTGGTGGACGCCACCGTCATCACGCTGGGCGGCTTTTCCGTGTTCAATGACCGGGAGAAGCTGGCGTTTCTCCGCCGTCTGGCGGAGAAGCAGGGCCTCATCGTCCTGACGGACAGCGACGGCGCGGGCTTTGTCATCCGCAACTACCTGAAAGGCGCCCTGCCGAAGGACCGGGTCAAGCAGGCGTATATTCCCGATATCCACGGCAAGGAGCGCCGCAAGCGGGCCCCGGGCAGGGAGGGCAAGCTGGGCGTGGAGGGCATGAGGCCCGACGTGCTGCTGAAGGTCCTGCGCCGGGCCGGGGCGACGTTTCTGGACGAGGCGGAGGAGACGCGGGCGGAAAAAGCCCCCATCACCAAGGCGGACCTGTTTGAGCTGGGCCTGACCGGCGGGCCGGACAGCGCCGCGAAGCGCCGGGCGCTGCTGAAGCGCCTGGACCTGCCGGAGCGCCTGACCGCCAACGGCCTGCTGGAGGCGCTGAACCTGCTGTACAGCCGGGAGGAGCTGGCGGACCTGCTGGAGAAGCGGTAAACGTTTCCGCGGACGCCGCGTCCGCGGGGGGGGCATGGAAACGGACTGGCGATACACCCAAAATTTTCGTTGATTCGACAGAATTCGACAAAATCTTTGGCGTTTGGATGATATGCTTCTCCCATCAGAGCCGGACACGGGATACCGGCTGAAAGGGGAGAATGTGTGTGCGGAGATATTTGGCCGGCGCGGCGCGGTGCCATGAGACGTCGGTGCGCTACTATCTGCTGGCGGAGGGCGTAAAGAGCGGCAGGCGGCGCTACGGCGTTCTGGTGGAGGGCGGCGGCAGGCAGGCGATCCCGGCGGTGACCACTTCCCGGCGGCGTGTGCAGGCGCTGCTGGAGCTGCTGATCCGGGGGCGCGTCACGCCGGCGGCGGCCCGGGACGTGGTGGAGGACTGGCTGCTGACCTGAGCGCTTTTTTGCTCGGTTTTTGTAAAAAAATACTTGCAATCACAAGGGGTTTGTGGTATCCTATTCAGGCTACAAAGGGCGGTCCTCTGCCGTGCACGCGCAAAACGCGCCAAAGTGCCCTGGAAAAGCGGCAAGAACGCCTATACAATAGGAGGAAATATCCATGGATCTCATCAAAGAACTGAACAAGGAAACCCTGGCCAAGGAGCTGCCCCAGGTCCAGATCGGCGACACCGTGCGTGTCCACGTGAAGGTCAAGGAGGGCTCCCGCGAGCGTATCCAGGTCTTCGAGGGCACCGTCATCGCCAAGAAGCACGGCGGCATCGAGGAGACCATCACCGTCCGCCGCATTTCCTACGGTGTCGGCGTGGAGAAGGTGTTCCCTGTCCACTCTCCTTCCATTGAGACCATCCAGGTCGTCCGGAACGGCGCTGTCCGCCGCGCCAAGCTGTACTATCTGCGCGGCCGTGTCGGCAAGGGCGCCAAGGTCAAGGAGAAGCTCTAAGAGAGAGAAAAAGAGAGGCGAAAGCCTCTCTTTTTTGTTTTGACAAAAAGAGGACCGCGGGCGGCGCGTAATGGAAAATTTGCCGCTATCCCTTGTGGTCCGGGATTTTTTTTGTTATACTACTTTAGATTATGTTGGAAGCGTATCGGCTGAGGAGGGATGACATGGCAGCGGAGCGGAAAACGGAGCGGCCGGACCGGGGGCTTTACGATTGGGTGCAGACGCTGGTGTGCGCGGTGACGGCGGTGGTTTTGATCTTCGCCTTCGCGGCGCGGATCGTCAGCGTGTCCGGGCCGTCCATGCGGGAGACCCTCCAGAACGGCGACAAGCTGCTGGTGCTGGACAGCCACCTGTGCGGGGAGTACCGGCAGGGGGACATCGTGATCTTCCAGAAGCCGGACTTTGAGGACGGCGAGCAGATCGTCAAGCGGGTCGTCGCCACGGCGGGCCAGACGGTGGACGTCGACTTCGGCGCGGGCGTGGTGTATGTGGACGGCGAGGCGCTGGAGGAGCCCTACACCCGGGAGCCCACCTGGCTGGACGAGGGGCTGTCGTTCCCCGTCACGGTGCCGGAGGGCTGCGTGTTCGTCATGGGCGACAATCGCAACGACAGCAAGGACAGCCGCCACACGGAGCTGGGTCCGCTGGACACCCGCTGCGTCATTGGCCGGGCGGTGCTGATCGCCATTCCCGGCGAGACCGCCGGACTGGAGCGCCGGGAGTGGAGCCGCGTGGGCGTGCCGGATTGATTTTGAGGAGAGACAGAGATGCGGAAAAAAGAAAAGGACAGGGATAAAAAGAAGAGGGAAGAGGACAAGGGCTTCTACGACTGGGTCCAGGCGCTGGTCTGCTCCGTTTTGACGGTGGTGCTGCTGTTCACCTTTGTCATCCGCCTGATCGGCGTGGAGGGCCACTCCATGGTGCCGACCCTCCAGAACGGGGACCGGCTGCTGGTGCTGAACGCCATGCTGTACGACGATTACCAGTACGGCGACATCGTGGTGCTGCGGAAGGAGGCCTTTCTGGACGAGCCAATCGTCAAGCGGGTCATCGCCACGGCGGGCCAGACGGTGGATATCGACTTTTCAACAGGCTCCGTCTATGTGGACGGCAGACTGCTGAAAGAGGACTACATCAACGAGCTGACCTTCCTGGAGGAAGGGACCGAGTTCCCCCTGACGGTGCCGGAGGGCTGCGTGTTCGTCATGGGCGACAACCGCAACCACTCCAGCGACAGCCGGGACTCCCGGCTGGGGACGGTGGATGTGCGCTACGTCATCGGCAAGGCGGTGTTCCTGGCTTTCCCGGGACCGGACGAGTATACGGATAAACGGAGCTTTGACCGGATCGGAGTGATCGCATGAATATACAATGGTATCCCGGCCACATGACAAAGACCCGGCGTATGATCGCCGAGCAGATCAAAAACGTGGACGCGGTGTGTGAGATTCTGGACGCCCGCATCCCGGTGTCCAGCCGGAATCCGGACGTGGACGAGCTGACGGCGGGGAAGCCCCGCCTGGTGGTGCTGAACCGGGTGGACCAGGCGGACCCGGAGGCCACAAAGCGGTGGGCCGCCTATTTCCGGGCCAAGGGCTGCGCGGTGCTGGAGTCCGACGCCAAAGGCGGCCAGGGCACGGCGAAATTCGCGGGAGCCGTCCGGGAGCTGCTGGCGGACAAGCTGCGCGCCTACGCTGAAAAGGGCCAGGTGGGCCGTGTGGTCCGGGTCATGATTCTGGGCATCCCCAACGTGGGGAAGTCCACGTTTATCAATAAGGTGGCGGGCCGCAAGACGGCCAAGACCGAGGACCGCCCCGGCGTCACCCGCGCCAAGCAGTGGGTGCCCATCGACAAGGGGCTGGAGCTGCTGGACACGCCGGGCATCCTGTGGCCGAAATTCGAGGACCAGAGCGTGGGGCTGAACCTGGCGTTCACCGGCGCGGTGAAGGACGATATCCTGGATGTGGAGACCCTGGGCTGCCATCTGATGGCCTATCTTGGCGGACAGTATCCGGAGGCGGTCAAAACCGGCTATAAGTTGCCCGTCCTTCCGGAGCGGGAGGCGGAGGAGAACGACGTGGCCTACGGCTACCGCCTGCTGGAGGCGGCGGGAAGGAAGCGGGGCTTTCTGGTCTCCGGCGGCGAGGTGGACACGGAGCGGATGGCGAAGATTCTGCTGGACGAGTTCCGCTCCGGCAAGCTGGGCCGCTTTACACTGGAGCTGCCGGAGTAAAAGGAGGATACCCATGAAGTGTCCTGTCTGCGGAAAAGAGATGGAGCGGGGAAAGGTCGCGACGGATTACAGCCACGGGCTGTTCTTCCTGCCGCCTGACGGCGAGATCGGCTTTTACCCCACCGAAAAGAAGATCGAAAAGCGGGGCGGGATCGTGCTGGATGCCCCCTTCGGCTGGAATTTGCCCAACGAGATGGAAATTCCCGCCTATGTCTGCCGGGAGTGCCGGAAGATCGTGATGGAGTATTGAAATGGACCTTTGGATATACGAACGGGAACAGTGGGACAGCGGCTTCCAGACCGTCTGCGGCGTGGACGAGGCGGGGGCCGGGCCTCTGGCGGGGCCGGTGTACGCCGCCGCCGTCATATTGCCCCGGAAGCTGGACATCCCCGGGCTGAACGACTCCAAGCAGCTGACGGAGAAGAGGCGGGAGGCCCTGTACGATATCATCACCGCCCAGGCCGTCGCCTGGAGCGTTGCCCGTGTGGAGGCGGCGGAGATCGACGAGCTGGACATCCTCAACGCCCGGATGCTGGCAATGACCCGGGCCATCGGCGGGCTGTCCGTGAAGCCGGACATGGCCCTGATCGACGGCAACCGGGACCACGGCAGCCGCTGCGCCATTGAGACGCCCCACGTCACCATTGTCAGGGGCGACGGCAAAAGCGCGTCCATCGCGGCGGCGTCCATCCTGGCGAAGGTCAGCCGGGACCGCTACGTGTCCGGCGAGCTGCATGACCTGTATCCCCAGTATCAATTCGCCAAGCACAAGGGATACGGCACAAAGCTCCATTATGAGATGCTGGACCAATACGGCCCCTGTCCCCAGCACCGGGCGACATTTCTGAAAAAGTGGGAGGCGCGGAGGCCATGAGCCGGACGAAGGCCGCCGGAGACCGGGGAGAGGCCGAGGTGGCCCGGTACCTGCGGAAAAAGGGCTATACGCTCCTTGCCAGCCAGTGGCGCTGCCGGTTCGGGGAGCTGGACCTGGTGGCGCGGGACCGGCGGGGGACCGTCTGCTTTGTGGAGGTCAAGCTGCGAAGCGCCCATTCCATCGGCCTGCCCCGGGAATTTGTGGACGGGCGCAAGCAGGAGCGGCTGCGCTCCGCTGCCGCCGCCTATTTGAGCGCCTATGAGATCGACGCCCCCGCCCGGTTCGACGTGGCGGAGGTCTACGCGGAAAACGATGGCACGCTCCGGGTGGAGTACCTGGAGGACGCCTTTGTATAGAGAATTTTTCCTGAAAGACCTGCTAACAAAAGTCAAGTAGAAATTTCAGCTTTTGGAAGCAGCGAAA
>CABSFC010000073.1 GCA_902476875.1 uncultured Oscillibacter sp.
GGGCTAATGCCCGCCACACCATTTCTGGCAGTGTGTTTTCCTAATATGAAACATTCATATGCTTGCTATTCAGTTTTATCTTTGGAAAGGACGGGAAAGGAATGGAACGGAAACGAAAAATCAAGGACGGGCATATCGTAGTGGAAAATCCGCTGTTTCAAGAATTGCCGACGCATGAAGTAACAATAAAATCCGGCAGGACGCTCTATCGCTTTACGGGCAGCTATGACGGGGAAAGGAGCCTGCCCCACAAGGTTTTACGCCTTATGGAGCAGGAAAAAGGTAAGAAAGATGTTGATTAAAAATGCCGGAGCCGATACAATAGAAGCAAGCAATCCTGTATTGGCAGACTGCTCGCCGATGAAAGGAGCAGAAACTATGTTAAGGCAGTCTGACAAAATTACCGCCCTCTATTGCCGCTTATCGCGCGACGACGAGTTACAGGGCGACAGCAACAGCATTGTTAATCAAAAGGCGATTTTAAGTAAATACGCGAAAGAAAATCATTTCTCAAATACAGCGTTTTTCGTGGACGACGGGTATTCTGGAACGAACTTCAACCGTCCGAGTTGGAGCGAACTTCTGGAGCGGATTGAAAATGGAGAAGTGGCAACACTGATTGTCAAAGATATGTCGCGGCTTGGGCGCGATTATCTGAAAGTGGGCTTTTATACCGAAGTCCTGTTCGTGGAAAAGGGTGTGCGGTTTATCGCTATCAACAACGGCATAGACAGCGCGAACCAGCAGGACAGCGACTTTACCCCCTTTTTGAATATCATTAACGAGTGGTACGCAAAGGACACAAGCAAGAAAATCCGCGCTGTGATGAAGTCAAAGGGAGAAGCAGGAGAACACCTCTGCACAAATCCGCCCTATGGCTACATGAAAGACCCGGACAACAAGAAACAATGGATTGTGGACGGAGAAGCCGCCGGAGTAGTCAAGCGGATATTCGCCCTTTGTCTGGACGGTTACGGGCCGTCGCAGATTGCCCGTATTCTGAAAGAGGATAAAGTCATAACGCCGACAATCCATTTTCAGCAGACAGGCAGAGCCGCAAGGAACGCGCCGCCGGATAATCCCTATAACTGGACAGGCGATACCATAGCCGACATTTTGGAGCGTCCAGAATATCAGGGGCATACGGTAAACTTCAAGACCTGTAAGCAGTCCTACAAGAGCAAGAAAACCTGTTACAATCCAGAGGAAAAATGGCTTGTGTTTGAGAACACCCACGAAGCAATCATTGACGCTGACACATGGGCGCGGGTGCAGGAATTACGGAAAAACAAACGCCGTCCCACAAGGACAGGGAAAACAAATATGTTCTCCGGCATTGTGCGTTGTGCCAATTGCGGCGAAAAGCTGTATTACTGCAC
The DNA here is from genome assembly GCA_902476875.1 of uncultured Oscillibacter sp. GTDB lineage: Bacteria > Bacillota > Clostridia > Oscillospirales > Oscillospiraceae > Oscillibacter. The sequence continues at coordinate 1,380 of CABSFC010000073.1, forward strand.
AAGCAAGAAATTTGAAGCAAGACAAGACCATTTTGTCTGCTCTACTTCAAGGCTCAAAGGAAAAGACATTTGCTCCGCTCATTTTATTCGCGCCGTTGTTTTGGAACAGGGTGTACTCGCCCACATGAAATTGACGATTGCCTGTGTCGCTAACCATGAAGAACAATTCCGAAAAGCTATGGGCGCGAAACAGAAAGCCGAAGCAAAAAAGGAACTGGCAGCGAAGCGGCGGCAACTGACGCAGGCGGAACGGCGGATAGAAGAACTTGACCGATTATTCAAGCGTATTTACGAGGATAACGTCAACGGGAAATTATCTGATGGCAGATTTCAAATGCTCTCTGACGATTACGAGCAGGAGCAGGAAGAACTGCGGGAAAAACTGTTGCGATTGAATGAAGAAATTAACGAACAGGAAGAACAAGCAGAGAATATTGACAGGTTCATCAGCAAAGTACGGAAATATCTTGATTTGGACGAATTAACACCCTCTGTCTTAAACGACATGGTAAAGGCGGTGTACGTCCATGCGCCGGATAAGTCAAAGGGGCATAGGGAACAGCAGATTGGCATTTCCTATGACCTTGTGGGAATACTCCCCGCGTCTTTACTGAATGACCTGCAAAATGGAGAAACGGCATAGCCCGCAAGCTACGCCGTTTCCCGAAAACATTTCTAATACTGTCTTATGAGTGCTGCCCTTTGGGCGTCTCTTTTTATGGGCCTTTCCCGGTGCGGTACATGGTCCCCGCCTGGGGCGTCACGCCGTTCAGCCGCAGCAGCTCCTCCACCGTCACAAATACATATCCCTCCGCCTGGAGCGCGTCCACGATCTGTAAAGCGGCGTCCACGGAGGTCGGATAGATGTCGTGGAGCAGGATGATGCTGTTGGGTTTTGCGTCCCCCAGGACCGCCCGCACCACCTTGGCGGTGTCCCGGCTCTCCCAGTCCCGGGGGTCCACGGACCACTTGACCATGGGGACTGTGATCTGGTTCTCCGTTCCCGCTGAGATCAGGCCGTAGGGCGGGCGGAGCCAGTGGCAGCCCTCTCCCAAAAGCTCCTCCAGAAACGCCTCGGTCCTCCCCACCTCCTCCGCGATCTCGGTGGGGGACGCCCCTTCCAGACGCACGTGGCTCCAGGTGTGGTTGCCGACCTGATGCCCCTCCGCCCTCATACGCTGTACCAGCTCCGGATTGAGCTGCGCCTGCTCGCCCACCAGGAAAAAGGTGGCGCTGGCACCCCGCGCTCTCAGGCCGTCCAGCAGCCGGTCCGTTGTCCCCTGCCGGGGGCCGTCGTCAAAGGTCAGGGCGATATAGTCCGTCTCCGCTGGGATGTCCGCCGTTCCATCCGCCGGGACCGCCGTCTCGCCGCCGATGCAGGCGGCCAGCACCAGCGCGGCAAACAGCAAAAAAAGCAGCCGTTGTCTCCACATCCGCTTCCATTCCCCCCGTATTTTTCAGAGGTAGTTTGCGCAGGCGGCAGGAAAATAACGCTGTCAAAAATTTGCTTTCCATGACAAAAAACGCGCCGGACGAAGTGTCCGGCGCGGACTGTTTTTCACACGAAGAGGAACAGCAGATTTCCCAAAATATTGATAGCAATGACGGCGAAAACGAGCCAGATGATCACACGCACGGGATTCACTTTGGATGTCTCTCTTGTCTTCTGCCGCCGGCTGGGCTGTATCGGACGGGCTGCCGCTCCCGCGGTGCGCTTCACGCCCTTGGACAGCCCCACGGCCCGCCGTTCCCGGTTCTCCTCATGGAGCTCCTCGTGGACAAAGGAATTTTTGTGGTTCCGCTCATTGATGCCGTCCACCCGGATCACGGAGCCGTCGGCACCGATTTGGACGCTGCTCCTGGGCTGGTTGAAAGCGCCGCACCTGGGGCAAAAATCGTCCTCGTCAAAGTCATACCGCTTTCCGCACTCGTAGCACCGGATCTTTCGCATAGGGCAGCCTCCTCTCCTGATTACGCTTATCATAACACGGTTTTGCCAATTTGAAAAGCCCTTTGCAACGTGCCTAGGTACACATTGCAAAGGGCTTTCCTGATGCGACAGCGCTGAATTACTTCACCAGCTCAATGATGGCCGTCTCCGCAGCGTCGCCGCGACGCACGCCAGTGCGAACGATGCGGGTGTAGCCGCCGTTACGCTCCGTGTAGCTGGGGGCGATCTCCTTGAACAGCTTCTTGCAGACGTCCTCGCGGGTGATGAAGCTCATGGCCTGCCGGTAGGCGGCCAGATCGCTCTTCTTACCGAGCGTGATCATCTTCTCAGCCAGAGGCTTGATCTCCTTGGCGCGGGTGACGGTGGTTTCCATCTTACCGTTGTCCAGGAAATCCGTGACCTGCTGACGCAGCATCGCCATGCGCTGGTCAGTGGTCTTGCCAAGTTTCCGAGTTCCGGGCATTTCGGGTTCCTCCTTATCAGGATTTTGGTCAGCCGGGAGTTCCGGCTCAGTTGTTTTCTTCGTCGGCCAGGTGCAGGCCCATCATGGCCAGCTTATTGATGACCTCTTCCAGGGACTTGCGCCCCAGGTTGCGGACCTTCATCATCTCGTCCTCGGTCTTGGAGATCAGGTCCTCGACGGTGTTGATGTTGGCGCGCTTGAGGCAGTTAAAGCTGCGCACGCTCAGGTCCAGCTCCTCGATGGTCATCTCCAGCACCTTGTCGCGCTGGGCCTCCGCCTTCTCCACCACGGTGGGCTTGCTGCCCACGTTCTCGGAGAGGTCGGTGAACAGCGTGAAGTGGTCGCACAGGATCTTGGCGCCCAGAGACACAGCGTCCCGGGCGGAGATGGTGCCGTCGGTCCAGACCTCCAGCGTCAGCTTGTCAAAGTCGCTGGAAGCGCCCACGCGGGTGGGCTCCACGGTGTAGTTCACCTTGTACACAGGGGTGTAGATGGAGTCCACGGCAATGGTGCCGATGATGTTCTGCTGGGGCTTGTTGCGGTCCGCAGGCACATAGCCGCGGCCATGGGACAGGGTGATCTCCATGTTGAGGGTAGCGCCGTTGTCCAGGGTGGCAATGTGCATCTCGGGGTTCAGGACCTCGACCTCACCGTCGGCCTTGATATCGCCGGCCGTGACCTCGCAGGGACCTACCGCCTCGATATAGACCGTTTTCACGGTCTCGCAGTGCAGCTTGGTCAGGAGGCCCTTCACATTCAAGACGATCTCCGTCACATCTTCCTTCACGCCGGGGATAGTGGAAAACTCATGCTGGACACCGGCGATCTTGATGGTGGTCGGCGCGGTGCCGGGCAAAGAGGAAAGCATAATGCGGCGAAGCGCATTGCCCAGGGTCGTGCCGTACCCGCGCTCCAGCGGCTCCACCACATACTTGCCGTAAGTGACGTCGCCGGGAGTCTCGGTGCAGTCGATCTGGGGCTTTTCAATTTCAATCATGCAGTTACCCTCCTTCATCTTCTCATTGCGGCGATGCAAAGCCGCATGCCGCCGGCAGTTCTTATCATTATTGAGGGTATCCTCCGATTACTTGGAGTACAACTCAACGATGAGGTGCTCCTCCACGGGAACATCAATGTCCTCGCGGGCGGGAAGACGGGTCACGGTGCCCTTCAGAGCGTTCTTCTCGCGCTCCATCCAGGGGGGCAGCAGGAACATAGGGGCGTCCTGACCGACCAGGCGCTTGAAGACCTCGGAGGAACGGCTGCTCTCAGCCACCTCGATGACATCGCCGGCCTTGATCAGATAGGAGGGAATGTTGACCTTCTTGCCGTTGACGGTGAAATGGGCGTGGCTCACCAACTGGCGGGCCTGACGGCGGGTCATGGCGAAGCCCATGCGGTACACGACGTTGTCCAGACGGCGCTCCACCAGGATCAGCAGGTTGTCGCCGGTCTTGCCGGGGGCGGCGGCGGCCATCTCATAGTAGTCGTGGAACTGCTTCTCGAGAATACCATAGATAAACTTGACCTTCTGCTTCTCGTTCAGCTGGATGCCATATTCGCTCTTCTTCTTTCTCATCTGGCCGCCGGGATTGCGATTGGTCTCCTTCTTCGCATAGCCCATGACGGCAGGAGAAATGCCCAGAGCCTTGCAGCGCTTGGCGATCGGCTGCATATTTCTTGCCATATTGCTTGTTACCTCCTCTTTCGATTACACGCGGCGGCGCTTCGGGGGCCGGCAGCCATTGTGGGGGATGGGAGTGACATCCTTGATCATGGTCACTTCCAGGCCCACGGCCTGCAGGGCACGGATCGCAGCCTCACGGCCCTGGCCGGGGCCCTTGACGAAGACCTCGACGGTCTTCAGGCCATGCTCCATGGCGGCGCGGGCGGCGGTCTCAGCCGCGGTCTGGGCCGCGAAGGGAGTGGACTTCTTGCTGCCACGGAAGCCGAGGCCGCCGGAGGAAGCCCAGGACAGGGCGTTACCCTGGGAATCGGTAACAGTCACCATGGTGTTGTTGAAGGAAGAACGGATATGGACCTGGCCACGCTCGACGTTCTTCTTCTCACGGCGGCGGCGGATAACCTTCTTGCCGCTAGCTTTTGCAGTTGCCATTTCTGTTCTCCCTCCTTACTTCTTCTTGTTGGCAATGGTCTTCTTGGGACCCTTGCGGGTTCTTGCGTTGGTCTTGCTGCGCTGGCCGCGGACGGGCAGGCCCTTGCGGTGCCGGATGCCGCGATAGCAGCCGATCTCGCTCAGGCGCTTGATGTCCAGGGCGGTCTGGCGGCGCAGGTCGCCTTCGACGGTATAGGCGTCGATGGCGTCACGGAGCTTCTGCTCCTCGGCGTCGGTCAGATCCTTCACGCGGGTGTCGGGGTTGATGCCCGTCTGCGCCAGGATGTCCTTGGCGCTCTTTCTGCCAATGCCGTAGATATAGGTGAGGCCGATCTCGATACGCTTATCCTTCGGCAGGTCAATACCGGCAATACGTGCCATACTTTTAAAGCACCTCCAATTAAATGTTAGCCCTGTCTCTGCTTATGCTTGGGGTTCTCGCAAATGACCATGACACGGCCTTTGCGGCGAATGACCTTGCACTTTTCGCACATGGGCTTCACGGACGGTCTTACTTTCATAGTTCTAAACCATTCCTTTCAGCGGTTTGTGTCATTTACTGTCGCCTGACGCTTACTTGCTGCGCCAGGTGATCCGGCCGCGGGTCAGATCATACGGGGACATCTCCACCGTGACCTTGTCGCCGGGCAGAATCCTGATGAAATTCATTCTGAGTTTTCCGGAAATATGTGCTAGGATCGTGTGTCCATTTCCAATGTCAACCTGGAACGTCGTGTTGGGCAGGGCCTCCACCACAACACCTTCCACTTCGATCATATCGGATTTTGCCAAACGTTATCCCTCCTGGTCCGGCTGGACTTCCCCACGGTAGCCCGCGAGGGTCCTGCGAAGTTCACTGTTGGTGATTTTCTCTTCGCTCTTGATCTTTTCGGAAAGGCGGGTCTCATCCGCGGCCACAAACAGCACGTGTCTGCGCTTTTTGCGCTTGGGCGATTCCACTTTCCTGGATTTCCCGTCTGCCAGCAGGAGGTACTCCCCCTCCACCGCGAGGACGACGAAGAGCTTGCCCTTGTCCCTGCCGGCATCGGATCGGACGATATTTGATTTTGCAATTTCCATACGCTTCTTCTTACCCGTCAAATGGCGGGAGCCGTCAAGATCTCGGGCTCTCCATCGGTAATCAGGATCGTATTCTCATAGTGGGCCGCCCACTTGCCGTCCAGCGTCTTGACGGTCCAGCCGTCAGGCATCTGCTTGATGGCGGCGGTGCCGGCGTTCACCATGGGTTCGATTGCAAGGGTCATGCCTCGCAGAAGCCGCGGTCCCCGGCCGGGATGGCCGTAGTTGGGGATCTCGGGCGCCTCGTGCATCTGGGTGCCGACGCCGTGGCCGACATACTCCCGGACGATGGAGTACCCGTGGCTCTCCACATAGGTTTGGATGGCTGCGGAAATATCAAACAACCGGTGGCCTTCCTTTGCGTTTTTGATCCCCTCGAAAAAGCTCTGCCTGGTCACGTCGATCAGATCCTGAGCCTCGGGAGAGATCTTGCCGCAGGCGAAGGTCGCCGCGCAGTCGCCGTGGAACCCTCCAATGTACGCCCCCACGTCCACGCTGACGATATCGCCCTCCCGCAGCACCCGTTTGCCGGGGATGCCGTGGATGATCTCGTCGTTGACGCTGACGCAGGCGCTGGCCGGATAGCCGTTATAGTGGAGGAAGGACGGGACCGCGCCCTGTTTGCGGATGAAATGCTCCACCGCGCTGTCGATCTCCTGGGTTGTTACGCCGGGTCTTACCATTTCCCCTGCCAAAGCACGGGCAGCCGCGGTAATTTTACCGGCCCGGCGCATCAAGTCGATCTCATGGGAGGATTTGAGCGTGATCATCTGCTCATCTCCCCAGCACGCGGAGGATGGCCTGAGAGGTCTCCGCCACAGAGGGCTGATTTTCCACAGTTTTCAGGAGGCCGCGCTTGGCGTAAAAGTCCTTCAGGGGCTCGGTCTCCTTATGATAGACCTCGAGCCGCGCCTTGACGGTCTCGGGGGCATCATCTTTGCGCTGGACCAGCTTGCCGCCGCACTTGTCGCACACGCCCGCGACCTTGGGAGGGACGGCCACCAGGTGGTAGCTGCCTCCGCAGGACTCGCAGACACGGCGGCCGCTCATGCGCTCCATGATGGTCTCGTCGGAGATCTCGATGGAGACAACGGCGTCAAATACGATCCCGGCTTTCTCCATGGCCTCGGCCTGGGCGATGGTACGGGGCACGCCGTCCAGGATATAACCGTTGGCGCAGTCCGCCTCCGCCACCCGCTCGGTGATGATGCCGATGATGACCTCATCGGGCACCAGCTTGCCCGCGTCCATGAAGGACTTGGCCTTCATGCCGGTGGGCGTGCCGTTCTTGATGGCGGCGCGGAGGATGTTGCCGGTGGAGATGGTGGGGATGCCCAGCTCTTTACACAGGATATCGGCCTGTGTGCCCTTGCCGGCGCCGGGAGCGCCCAACAGGATCAATTTCATAAAACGCCTCTCTTATTCCAGGAAGCCCTTGTACTGACGCATCAGCATCTGGGACTCCAAAGCCTTGACGGTCTCCAGCGCCACGCCCACGACGATGATGACGGAGGTGCCGCCGATCGCCACGGAGCTGTTGCTGATGACCTTGCCGACCAGCAGGGGGCAGATCGCCACGATGCCCAGATAGATGGCGCCGAACAGGGTGATCTTGTTCAGAACCTTCTTGATAAAGTCCACAGTGGGCTTACCGGGACGGAAGCCCGGGATAAAGCCGCCCTGCTTCTTCAGGTTGTTGGCGATCTCAACGGGGTTGAACTGGATGCTGGAATAGAAATAGCTGAAGCCAATGATCATGATGAAGTAGACGATCATATAGAGAACGGACTTCGTGTCAATGGCGTCATAAATGCTGCGGGACAGGGTGTCCTCGGCGGGAGTGCCGATGAAGCTCCAGATGGTGATGGGCAGAGACGCGATGCTCTGGGCGAAGATGATGGGCAGAACGCCGGACATATTCACCTTCATGGGCAGGTTTGTGCTCTGGCCGCCGTACATCTTGCGGCCCACCTGGCGCTTGGCGTACTGCACGGGGATGCGGCGCTCGGCGTCGTTGATGAACACGATGAACACGATCAGGGCCAGCATGCCGACGATCAGCAGGATAATCGCCCAGGGGGCGATCTGGCTGTTCATGGCATTCTCCGCCAGCTGCTGGGCAGTGGTGGAGGAATAGCCGGCAGCGGTATAGCTGGACACCAGGCTGTCCATGGTGATGGTGCCGTTCTGGACGCCAGACCAGGTCCGAACGCCCTCGATCATACCCTGGATCATGCTGGGCACGCGGGACAGGATGCCCGCGAACAGGATGATGGAGATGCCGTTGCCCACGCCGAACTCAGTGACCTGCTCGCCCATCCACATCACGAAGGAGGAACCGGCGATCAGGGTCACGATGATGACCAGGGCGGGCCAGATACCGTCAGCGCCGGTGGCCAGCAGGCTGTATCGCTTCATCATGAAGTAGTAGCCCACAGCCTGCAGGATGGCGATGGCCACGGTGGCGTAGCGGGTGATGGCCTGGATCTTCTTCCGGCCCTCTTCGCCGCCATCCTTCGCCAGCCGCTCCAGATAGGGGATGGCGACGGTCAGCAGCTGGATGATGATGGAGCTGTTGATATAGGGCTGGATGCTCAGCGCGAAGACGGTAGCCATGGAGAAAGCGCCGCCGCTCATGGCGTTGAGCAGGCCGAAGTAGGTGGTCCCCATGCTGTCCAGCTGCGCTTTCAGCGCGGTGGTGTTGATATAGGGAACGGTGATGGCGTTGCCGATCCGGAAGATCAGCAGAATGAGGAGAGTAAAGATGATCTTTTTCCGCAGCTCAGGGATTCCCCACGCCTTGCGAATCGTTTGGATCACGTTACATCACCTCTGCCTTTCCGCCGGCCGCCTCGATAGCCTCCTTGGCAGACGCGGAGAATGCAGAAGCCTTGACGGTGACCTTCTTGGCAACCTTGCCGTTGCCCAGGACCTTGTAGCCATACTCGCACTTGGAGAGGATGCCCTTGGCCAGCAGCGCCTCGGCGGTGACGGTGTCGCCGTCCTCGAAAGCGTTCAGAGCGCTCAGGTTGATGATCTCCAGGGGCTTGGCGAAAATGTTGTTGAAGCCGCGCTTGGGGATGCGGCGGGCCAGAGGCATCTGGCCGCCCTCAAAGCCAATGCGGACCTTGCCGCCGCTGCGGGCCTTCTGGCCCTTGTGGCCGCGGCCGCCGGTCTTGCCGTTGCCGGAGCCGGCACCCCGGCCCTTGCGGTAAGCCTGACGGACGGAGCCCTCGGCGGGAGACAGTTCGCTCAATTTCATAATTCCGTGCCTCCTTACTTCTCTTCCGTGACCTGCAGCAGATAGCCGATCTTGGCGATCTTACCGCGGGTCTGATCGTTGTCGGGCTGCACGGTGACATCACCGATCTTGCGCAGACCCAGGGAATGAGCGGTCAGAATCTGCTTTTCCAGACGACCGTTCAGGCTCTTGACGAGCTTAATATTTAAGTTTGCCATGTTCAGCGCCTCCTTAACCCACGATTTCTTCGACGCTCTTGCCGCGGATGCGGGCGACCTCCTCGGGGCCACGCATATTCTTCAGGCCCTGGAAAGCGGCGGCGACGACGTTGTTGGGGTTGTTGGAACGCAGGCTCTTGGCACGGATGTCCTTGATGCCCGCGGCCTCGACGACGGCACGGACAGCGCCGCCGGCGATCACGCCGGTACCGGGGGCGGCGGGCTTCAGCAGCACGCGGCCGGCGCCGGCCTCACCGATGGTCTCGTGGGGGATGGTGGTCCCGGCGGTGGTCACGGTGATCATGTTCTTCTTGGCGGCCTCGATGCCCTTGCGGATAGCCTCGGGGACCTCGGCGGCCTTGCCCAGGCCGTAGCCGACCCTGCCCTTCCCGTCGCCAACGACGACCAGGGCGGAGAATTTCATAACACGGCCGCCCTTCACGGTCTTGGAGACCCGGTTCAGGTACACGACCTTCTCGATATATTCGCTCTGTTCTCTTTCAAATCTAGGCATGTTGTCGTTCCTCCTCCCTTAGAATTTCAGGCCGCCTTCGCGGGCGCCCTCGGCCAGGGCCTGCACGCGGCCGTGGTACAGATAGCCGCCGCGGTCAAACACGACAGTCTCGATACCCTTGGCCTTGGCGCGCTCGGCGACCAGCTTGCCAACGGCGGTGGCAGCGGCGACGTTGCCGCCGTAACCCTCGATGGCCTTGTCCAGGGAGGAAGCGGAAGCCAGGGTCACGCCGTTGACATCGTCGATGATCTGGGCGTAGATGTTGGCCTCGCTGCGGAACACATTCAGACGCGGCATCTCAGGGGTGCCGGAGATCTTGGCGCGCACGCGCTTGTGGCGCTTGAGGCGCTGGGCGTTGGTATTCGGTCTCTTAATCATATCGGCACACCTCCTTACTTCTTAGCGCCGGTCTTGCCGACCTTGCGACGGATCACTTCGTCGGCATACTTGATGCCCTTGCCCTTATAAGGCTCGGGAGGACGCTTCTCGCGGACCTCGGCGGCGAACTGGCCGACGGCCTGCTTGTCGCATCCGTTGATGACGATTTTATTGGGAGCGGGGACATCGATGGTGATGCCCTCGATCTCGGGAACGATCACCTGGTGGGAGAAGCCCAGGTTCATGACCAGGTTCTTGCCCTCCTTGGCCACACGGTAGCCAACGCCGTTGACCTCCAGCTCCTTCTTGAAGCCGTCGGTCACGCCGACGACCATGTTGTGGAGCAGAGTGCGGGTCAGACCGTGCAGGCTGCGGTGCAGCTTGTCGTCGGAAGGACGGCCCACAGTGATCGTGTTGCCTTCCTGCTTAATGATCATCTCAGGGCGCAGCGCGCGGGTGAGCTCGCCCTTGGGTCCCTTGACGGTAACCACATTACCCTCGGCGACGCTGACAGTGACGCCGGCGGGAACGGTAATGGGCATTCTGCCAATTCTAGACATTGTTCAAATACCCTCCTTACCAGACGAATGCCAGGACTTCGCCGCCGACATGCAGCTCGCGGGCCTTCTTGTCGGTCATGACGCCCTTGGACGTAGAGATGATGGCGATACCCAGGCCACGCAGCACGCGGGGGAGCTCATCGGCGCCCACATAGACGCGCAGGCCGGGCTTGGAAACGCGGCGCAGGCCGGTGATGACCTTTTCCTTGCCCGCGTTGTACTTCAGGGTGATGTGGATCATGCCCTGGAGGCCATCGTCCACCACCTGGAAGTTCTTGATATACCCTTCGTCCAGCAGGATCTGAGCGATGCTCTTCTTCATGTTGGAGGCGGGTACATCAACGGTTTCGTGCTTCGCACTGTTGGCGTTGCGGATGCGGGTGAGCATATCCGCAACAGGATCGGTGATATGCATGGTAAATCCTCCTATTTTTAGAGTTGCGGTTTGAAAAAACCGCTGCGGCAGCGAGGTATCATGGCCAATGGGGCAGTCTGCTCGCGCATATAGGCAACAGGGCTTGCATCCGAAGCCGCATTTCCGCGGCCCTATTCGGTGCTTTTTGCCTTGTTGTCCTTGCCTTGCGGCAGCAAGGCGGCGTCCGCCGCGCCAAAAATCCCTCGAATATTGCTCGCGGAAATGTGCGGAGCAATTTTTTCGGAGCGGATTTTCGTTCAGGCAAGGAAGCGGCAGCAGGGAATCCTAGCTGGATTGCCAAAGCCGGTGACGCCGCATGAGCGGAAATCCGCCCGAAAAAACCGGCTTCGGCTGCAAGCCCTGTTGCCTTACCCAATTGGTCATGACCTTTCGCCATCCGTTATCACCAAGGCCCCATATCACAGGCCCGTGGTTACAAAAATGAGTTGTGTCAGGCTCCGTTTCCTGAGAAACCATATCTGAACATGGCGCAGTGGGCACATTTTCGAAAAAATGCCCCACTTATCTAGCGTACCAGAAGAACCGAGGTTCGTCAAGGTTTTTCGCCGCGCCAATTCAATTTTTTCTCAGAAGGACGCCTTGCGGACGCCGGGGATCTCGCCCTTATAGGCCAGCTCGCGGAAGCAGATACGGCAGACACCGTAGTCCCGCAGATAGGCATGGGGGCGGCCGCAGAGCTTGCAGCGGTTGTACTTCCGGGTGGAGTACTTGGCGGGGCCCTGCTGCTTCAGGATCATAGATTTCTTAGCCATTCTTCTCTTCCTCCTTAGCGGGCGAAGGGAGCGCCGACCTGCTGCAGCAGGGCGCGGGCCTCTTCGTCGGTTTCAGCAGTGGTGCAGATGACTACATCCATGCCGCGGATCTTGTCGATCTTGTCGTACTCGATCTCGGGGAAGATCAGCTGCTCCTTCAGGCCCAGGGCGTAGTTGCCGCGGCCGTCGAAGGAGTTGGGGTTGATGCCCTGGAAGTCGCGGACGCGGGGCAGGGCCACATTGAACAGGCGGTCCAGGAACTCCCACATCTTTTCGCCGCGGAGGGTGACCTTCGCGCCGATGGGCATATCCTCGCGCAGCTTGAAGTTGGCGATGGACTTGCGGGCCTTGGTGATGACGGGCTTCTGGCCGGTGATCTTGGCCAGGTCGCCGACGACGTTTTCCAGGACCTTGGCGTTCTCGCGGGCCTCGCCGCAGCCCACGTTCACGACGACCTTGTCGATCCTGGGGATCTGCATGACGCTCTTATAGCCGAACTGCTTCATCAGAGCGGGAGCGACTTCGGCGGTGTACTTCTCTTTCAGTCTAGCCATTTGTCAACGCTCCTTTCTCACAGCTCAGCGCCGCAGTGCTTGCACACGCGGGTCTTCTTGCCGTCCTCGATCTTGTGGGCGACGCGGGTGGCCTTGCTGCACTTGGGGCAGACGACCTGCACCTTGCAGCCGGCGATGGCGGCCTCGCGCTTGACGATGCCGCCCTCCTCGCCCTGACGGCGGGGCTTGACGTGGC
>CABSFC010000074.1 GCA_902476875.1 uncultured Oscillibacter sp.
CCTCGATGATGGCCACCATCTCCGCGCCGGTGATGGTCTCCTTCTCCAGCAGATACGCCACCACCTTGTCCATGTCCGCCCGGTTGTCCCGGATGATCTCCACGGCGCTCTGGTAGCACTGGCTCAGGATGTCCTTCACCGCCACATCCATCCGGGCGGCGGTGTCCTGGGCGCAGTCCATGCCATAGCCGCCGTCCAGGTACTGGGTCCGCTTGGAGGCCAGGGCCATCATGCCGAACTCATCGCTCATGCCGAACATGGCCACCATGTTCCGCGCCACGTTGGTGGCGTCCTGGATGTCCTGGGAGGCGCCGTTGGTCATGGTGTTCATGACCACCTCCTCGGCGGCGCGGCCGCCCATGGAGACGGTGATCTTCGCCATCAGCTCGTCCCGGGTGCGCAGTTCGGTCTTGTCCTCCTCGGGCATCAGCAGGGTGTAGCCCAGAGAACCCTGGGTGTGGGGGACGATGGTGATCTTCTGCACCGGCTCGGTGTTCTTCTGCTTGTAGGCCACCATGGCGTGTCCCACCTCGTGGTAGGCCACCAGCTTTTTCTCAAATTCCGTCAGGACGCTGCCCTTCTTCTCCGTGCCGGCGATGACCAGCTCGAAGGCGGCCAGCAGGTCCTCCTGGGTCACCAGCTTGCGGCCCTTGCGGACGGCCCGCAGGGCGGCCTCGTTCACCAGGTTGGCAAGGTCCGAGCCCACGCAGCCGGCGGTGGCCAGGGCGACCTTTTTCAAATTCACGTCCTCCGCCAGACGAATGTTCCGGGTGTGGACCTGGAGGGTGGCGAGACGGCCCGCCAGGTTGGGCCGGTCGATGATGATGCGGCGGTCGAAGCGGCCGGGGCGCAGCAGCGCCTGGTCCAGCACCTCGGGCCGGTTGGTGGCGGCCAGCAGGATGACGCCCTTGGTGGGGTCGAAGCCGTCCATCTCCGCCAGCAGCTGGTTCAAGGTCTGCTCCCGCTCGTCGTTGCCGCCCATGCGGTTGTCCCGGGACTTGCCGATGGTGTCGATCTCGTCGATGAACACGATGCAGGGGGCCACCTTGCTGGCCTCCTTAAAGAGGTCCCGGACGCGGCTGGCGCCCACGCCCACGAACATCTCCACAAAGTCGGAGCCGGAGATGGAGAAGAAGGGCACGTTGGCCTCGCCGGCCACGGCCTTGGCCAGCAGCGTCTTGCCGGTGCCCGGAGGGCCCACCAGCAGCGCGCCCTTGGGGAGCTTGGCGCCGATCTCGGTGTATTTGCCGGGGTTGTGGAGGAAGTCGATGATCTCCGTCAGGGACTCCTTGGCCTCGTCCTGGCCCGCCACGTCGTTGAAGGTGACGCCGGTGGACTTCTCCATATACACCTTGGCGTTGGCCTTGCCCACGCCGCCGATGCCGCCGATGCCGCCCATGCCGCCCTTCTTCGCCATCCAGCTCATCAGCAGCACGGTGACCAGCAGAATGATGACAAAGGGCAGCAGCTGGATCAAAATCAGCATCAGCGCGCTCATGGGGGGCTCATAGTCCTGGTTGTAGGAGACGCCGCCCTGCTCGTCCAGGAAGGCCACCACCGCGTCGTTGGACTCCACCTGGACGGTGAACAGCTGCAAAGAGACCTCGGTGATCCGGGCCCCGTCCGCGTCCTCCACGGCGTAGACGGCGTTGCCCTTGTCGTCGGTGCGCTTGCGGTAGGAGGTGCCGTCGGCGGCGGTGTACACGTACCCGTCCCTGGGCGTGATGATGAGGATGTCCTCGTCGTTGTCGAAGTCCACATGCGCCACCTGGCCGTCTGTGACCATGTCCTTGTAGTCGCTGTAAGCCAGCTCCACGGAGGAGGACGAGTGCCCTGCGCTGTTCATGTAGGAGCTGGCGTAGCCGATGATGGTGGTCAGCACCAGAGCCCAGCACACCAGCTGGATGACGCCCCGCCAGTTGCTGCCGCTCTTGCCCCCGCCGGGCTTGTTGTTTTTGTTGTTTTGGTCCATATATCGGAACTCCTTTCAGGGGAAAACGCGTCTCAAAATTCTATCGCAGTATACCACAAAAGCGGCGGGGCCACAAGGATAAGGAATGTATTTTTGATGAAGTTTCTGTAAATTCCTACTTTATTGTAACCGGCTTCTATGATATACTACCACATGAATGTGACAAAATCTTCGTTTGAGGAGAAAATCATGGACGAACAGAGAAAAAACAGCCTGACCGCCGAGGCCGACGGCGTCATCGAGGGGCGCAACGCCGTCATCGAGGCCCTGCGGGCCGGGGAGAGCATCGACAAGATCTACCTCCAGAAGGGGGAGACCGACAAGACCCTGGGGCACATCGCCTCCAGGGCCCGGGCGGCGGGCGTCGTGGTGGTGGAGGCGGACAGGCGGAAGCTGGACGCCATGAGCCGCACCCACGCCCACCAGGGCGTCATCGCCCTGGCGGCGGTGCGGGAGTACGTCAGCGTGGAGAGCATCCTCCAGGCTGCGGCGGACAGGGGGGAAACTCCCCTCCTGGTGATCTGCGACGAGATCTCCGACCCCCACAACCTGGGGGCCATCATCCGCACCGCCGAGTGCGCCGGGGCCCACGGCGTCGTCATCCCCAAGCGCCGCAGCGCGGGGCTGACCGCCGTGGTGGCCAAGACCTCCGCCGGGGCGGTGGCCCACATGCCCGTGGCCCGGGTGCCCAACATCCCGGCGCTGCTGAAGGACCTGAAGAAGCAGGGCGTGTGGGTGTTCGGCACGGCGGCGGACGGCACGACGACTTTGTACGACGCCGATCTGAAGGGTCCGGCGGCCATCGTCATCGGCAGCGAGGGCGACGGCATGACCCGTCTGGCGGCGGAGAACTGCGACTTTCTGGTCAGCATCCCCATGCGGGGGAAGCTGAACTCCCTGAACGCCTCCGCCGCGGCGGCGATTTTGCTGTACGAGGCGGTGCGGCAGCGGGGGTGATGGGGGACCCGCGGGCTGGGATCAACGAACGTTTTTAAAGAGGAAAGATATGGCGTCAAAGAACGAAAACGAGCTATACGGGACCGGGACCACCGACGTGCCTCCCGCGGAGGGGGAGTTCTCCCTGGAGGAGATCCTGGCGGAGTACGGCGGGAGCCTGGAGCAGCAGATGCTGCGGGGCGTGGAGCGGGAGCTGGAGGCGGAGACCGCGCCGCCCGCGCCTGGGCCCGCGTCCGCGCCCAAGTCGGAGCCGCCCAAAGCCGCCCCGCCGAAGCGGGCGGAGAGGAAGGCGCCTGGGAAGCGGCCGGCGGAAGCCGCGTCCCCCGTGCCAAACCCCGCCCGGCAGGCGGAGCAGCTGCGGCAGGAGGCCCGGGACAAGCTGCTGGCCCAGGCGGTGGACCTGGAGAAGCTGGAGCGGGAGCTGCCCCGGGCCCCCCGGCCCATCTCTTTGGAGGAGGTGGTGGGCAGCACCGTGGACGCGGTGATGGAAGAGGGGAACGAGCCGCTGCTGCGGCCCAGGCGGGGGCTGTTCTCCCGCCGGAGGCTGCGGGAGGAGACGGAGGAGCTTTATCCCGCTCCGGAGCCGGAGCCAGAGCCGGAGATCGAGCCCATCGGCCCGGAGGAGGACCTGCTGGACGCGGCGGGGGACTACCGGGAGGCGTACAAGGCCCGGCGGGGCGCCCTGACGCCGGCGCTGCTGATCGCCCTGGTGCCCACGGCGCTGCTGGGGCTGGAGCGGTACGGCCGGACGGTGCCCTACTGGAGCGGCGACGCGAAGGTACAGAGCATCCTGCTGCTGGTGTGCCTCGCCCTGACGGCGCTGCTGTGCCGGGGCGTGTTCGGCAAGGGGATCTCCATGCTGGCCAGGAAGCGCTGTACCAGCGAGCTTTTGATCGCCCTCTCCGCCCTGGCGGCGGCGGCGGACTGCGCCGCCCGGCTGCTGTCGGCGGAGCGGACGGCCGTGATGCCCTACGGCTCCGTGGCGTGTCTCGCCCTGGTGTTCGCCCAGTGGGGCGTCAGCCGGGAGAGCCGGGGCATGTACGATATGTTCCACGCCGCCGCCATGGACGACGAGCCGCCCTATCTGGTGACGGACACGGAACGGGGCGCCTGCAAGCAGCGGGGGGCCGTCCCGGGCTTCTACACCACCGCCATGCGGGACGACGCGGCCACACTGTGGCAGACGGCGCTGCTGCCGGTGGTGCTGGTGGCCTCCTTCGTGTTCGCGGGGCTCAGCTCCCTGGGCCAGGAGCGGGGGAGCGACTTTTTGCTGAACTGGTCCGCCATCCTGGCGGCGGGGGCCACCTTCTCCCTGCCGTTGTGCTGGTCCCTGCCCTGGTCCCGCCTGGCACGGCATCTGCAGAAGACGGGCTGCGCCGTGGCCGGCTGGTCCGGCGCGGAGAAGATCAGCCGCCGGAAGGCCATGATCGTGACGGACGGCGACCTGTTCCCGCCGGGGACCATCCAGCTCAACGGCGTCAAGGTCTACGGCGAGGAGCTGAAAAAGGCCGTGTCCTACGCCGCCACCATGGCCCGCTGCGCGTCCTGCGGGCTGGAGCGGCTGTTCGACGGCCTGCTCCGGGCCGAGCTGGGGCGCTATGAGAAAGCCGACGACTTCAGCTTCTACGAGGAGGGCGGCTACTCCGGCACCATCCACGGCGAGTCCGTGTTGCTGGGCACCGCGTCCTTCATGCGGAAGATGGAGGTGCGCCTGCCCGGGGACATCAATCTGAAAACCGGCATCTTCCTGGCGGTGGACCGCCAGCTGATCGCGGTGTTCGCGGTGAAGTACAACCCGTCGGAAAACGTGGACTTCGCCCTGCGGATGATGCGCCGCAGCCATATCACGCCCATCCTGGCGGCCCGGGACCCCAACATCACCCCGGCGCTGCTGAAGCGGAAGTTCCACAAAAAGGTGAAGGTGGAATACCCGGACCTGACCGCCCGGGTGGCCCTCAGCGAGGCGGAGCAGGACCGGGACCTGCCCCGGGCGCTGCTGTTCCGGGAGGGGCTGCTGCCCTACGCCGAGACGGTGGCGGGCAGCCGGCGGCTCTGCAAGGCCGTCCGCCGGGCGGCGGCGCTGTCGCTGCTGGGCAGCGCGGCGGGAACGCTGCTGGCGTTCTACCTGGTCTTCCAGGGGGCCTACGACCTGCTGACCCCCCTGGCGCTGGAGGCGTTCCTCCTGCTGTGGACGCTGCCGGTGCTGCTGATGACGGACTGGACGGGACGATACTGAGTTCTGGGGGGGAGCGGGCTCCCTCCGGCGGAAAAAAGTCTCGGGCCATTGGCCTGGGACTTTTTGCCTCCCCCGCCCTGGTTGCCCCGGGGCGGGGCGTTTCCAGCGGGCGGATGTCCTGCTGAAAACCCTGCAAATTGCCGCCTTTGGCGGCTTTTTCTTTTGCGTGTGTGACAAAAATTTACCGCTTTTTTTCTCTGTCCTGCCCAAAATGTGGAACCTGCCAAAATTTTTGTTGTATTAGTTGCCGGAACGTTGTATAATTTCTACATTAGGGATTTTGACGAAGGTCGAAGAGTCCGGTCCCGGCCGTCCCTTCCGGCGGCCGCGTTGACAGCACAATATAAGGAGTGGAACGAACTATGAGCTATTCAGTACAGAACATCCGAAACGTCTGCCTGCTGGGCCACAGCGGCAGCGGTAAGACCGCCCTGGCGGAGAGCCTGCTTTACATGACCGGCGCCATCGACCGGATGGGCCGCGCGGCGGACGGCAACACCGTCTGCGACTACGATCCCGAGGAGACCAAGCGGCAGATCTCTCTCTCCACCGCCGTGGCGCCTCTGGACTACAAGGGCTGCCGCATCAACGTGCTGGACACCCCGGGCGCGTTCGACTTCTCCGGCGAGGTCATGGAGGCCCTGCGGGCCGCCGACGCCGCCATCATCGTCTGCTCCGCCAAGGACGGCGTGTCCGTGGGCCTGGAGAAAGCCTGGAAGTACTGCGAGGAGCGGAACATGCCCCGCTTCGTCTACATCTCCAAGACCGATGAGGACAACTCCGACTACAACGCCACCTTCGAGGCCCTGCGGGAGCGCTTTGGCAAGAAGATCGCCCCCGTGGTGGTGCCCATCTGGGACGAGCACAAGAAGGTCACCGGCATCATCGACGTGCTGAACAAGCGCGCCTTTGAGATGCAGAGCCTCAAGCGCGTGGAGATCGAGGTCCCCGCCGACAAGGAGGAGGTCATCACCGAGTTCAACGACGCGCTGAAGGAGTCCGTGGCCGAGACCAGCGAGGAGTTCATGGAGAAGTTCTTCGGCGGCGAGGATTTCACCTACGCCGAGATGATCCAGGGCCTGCGCCAGGGCGTGCGGGAGCTGAGCCTGTTCCCCGTGCTGTGCGGCTCCGCCGTCAACTGCATGGGCTCCCTGATGCTGATGGACAACATCGTGGACCTGCTGCCCAACCCTATGGAGGGCAACTACCACAAGGCCACCAAGTCCGACGGCGAGACCGAGGAGTTCGTGGTCTCCCCCGGCGGCGTGCCCACCGCGTTCGTGTTCAAGACCGTCTCCGACCAGTACGGCAAGTACTCCATGGTGAAGGTCCTGTCCGGCTCCATTACCCCCGACCTGCCCATGGTCAACGCCCGCACCGGCGCGTCTGAGAAACTGGGCCGCATGTATGTTATGCGGGGCAAGAAGGCCACCGAGGTCAAGGAGCTGGCCTGCGGCGACATCGGCGCCATCGCCAAGATGGACAAGGTCCGGACCGGCGACACCCTGTGCGACGCCCGCAAGGTCGTGGAGCTGAAGAACATCCCCTTCGCGGAGCCCTGCTACTCCGTGGCCATCTCCCCCAAGACCCGTGGCCAGGAGGACAAGGTGGCCCAGGGCCTCGGCCGCCTGAACGAGGAGGACCCCTCCTTCACCGTGGTCAACAACGCCGAGACCCACCAGATGGTCCTCTCCGGCGCCGGCGACATGCAGATCGACGTGCTGGTGAGCAAGCTGAAGAGCCGCTTCAACGTGGAGACCGAGCTGAAGCCCACCCGCGTGCCCTACCGCGAGAAGATCCGCAAGACCGTCCAGAAGCAGGGCCGCCACAAGAAGCAGACCGGCGGCAGCGGCCAGTTCGGCGACGTGTGGATTCGCTTCGAGCCCAACCCCGAGACCGAGGAGATGGTGTTCGCCGAGGAGGTCTTCGGCGGCTCCGTGCCCAAGAACTTCTTCCCCGCCGTTGAGAAGGGCCTGCGGGAGGCCTGTGTCCACGGCCCCCTGGCGGGCTATCCCGTGGTGAACCTGAAAGCCGTGCTGTACGACGGCTCCTATCACCCCGTGGACTCCTCCGAAATCGCGTTCAAGACCGCCGCGCAGCTGGCCTACAAGGCCGCCATGCCCGAGGCCAACCCCGTTCTGCTGGAGCCCATCGGCGAGCTGAAGGTCACCATCCCCGACAGCTACATGGGCGACGTCATGGGCGACATCACCAAGCGCCGGGGCCGCGTCATGGGCATGAACCCCACCGGCGACGGCGAGCAGGTGCTGGAGGCCGAGGTGCCCATGGCCGAGATGGGCAGCTACGCCATCGACCTGCGGTCCATGACCCAGAGCCGCGGCAGCTTCACCTTCCACTTCATCCGCTACGAGGACTGCCCGCCCGCGGCCCAGGAGAAAGCCATCGCCGAGGCCAAGGCGATGGAGCAGGCGTAAGGAGCCGCCGCCGGGAGTCCGGCGTACAAGTATTTCGCCGCAGGTGAAATCTTGAAATCGGCCGAATTCACTTCGGACGATTTGAGTCAAACGCGGGGTCCCCGTGCGATGCGGAGCATCGGGTGGGGCGACTGCCCGCCCGCGGCCCAGGAGAAAGCCATCGCCGAGGCCAAGGCGATGGAGCAGGCGTAAAAACAGCTACAAACGCACCGGGGAGGGTTCCCCGGTGCGTTTTTGCGGCAGTTTTGAACGATTTATGAAATCTCGCGGATTTTTCATGAAGTGTTGCAATAGCAACTAGCCAATATTCGGATATCCTGTTATACTCATATCATCCCAAGGGGAAAGGGATCAGACACAAAAATTGTTTAATACATAAGGAGGAAATAAGTATGAAAAAGTGGGTTTGCCAGGTTTGCGGCTATGTGTTCGAGGGCGAGAATCCCCCCGAGAAGTGCCCCGTGTGCGGTGTTCCCGCTTCCAAGTTCAGCGAGATGAAAGCCGGCGCCAAGCTGGCCGCCGAGCACGAGTACGGCATCTATGCCAAGACCGTGAAGAACAACCCCGACATCAGCGACGAGGATAAGAAGTACATCCTGGAGCAGCTGATGGCCAACTTCCAGGGCGAGTGCAGCGAGGTCGGCATGTATCTGTGCATGGCCCGCATCGCCCACCGCGAGGGCTATCCCGAGATCGGCCTGTATTGGGAGAAAGCCGCCTACGAGGAGGCTGAGCACGCTTCCAAGTTCGCCGAGCTGCTGGGCGAGGATCTGGAGCCCAACATGACCACCTCCACCAAGAAGAATCTGGCCTGGCGTGTGGACTGCGAGTTCGGCGCCACCCAGGGCAAGTTCGACCTGGCCGTCTGCGCCAAGAAGAACGGCCTGGACGCCATCCACGACACCGTCCACGAGATGGCCCGGGACGAGGCCCGTCACGGCAAGGCTCTGAAGGGCCTGCTGGAGCGCTATTTCGGCTGATAGGTGACGCGCATGGATCTGAAGGAGACCGTATGCTTCTGCGGTGATGTCACGGTAGGCGACATCAAGGCGGCTGTCGAGGCCGGCCACACCACTCTGGAGGCCGTTCAGGAGGCCACCGGCGCGGGCACCCACTGCGGTGGCTGCGTGGATAAGGTGGCCGAGCTGGTCGAGCAGTTCAAGAAGTAAGCTGACGGCCGCTTTGGCAGCACAGAGATACACAGCAGCTCAGAAAGAGGGTGGGCAATATGCCCACCCTCTTTTTGGCGTTTTCGAAGATTTTCCGCGTTGCCGTCCGTATGGAGTTACACCACCTGCCAGGGGTTCTTTTCCCCTCTGGAATCGTAGAGGCAGCTCAGAATGGAGTTGTGCACCATGTCGGAGACGCTGCGGTCCGTATAGAAGGCCATGTGGGGCGTGACCACCACATTGGGCATGTCCCGCAGGATGGACAGCCGCCGGTTGCCCAACACGTCGCTGCGGCGGTCGAAGTAGTACATCTGAAACTCGTCCTCCACCACGTCCAGGCCGCAGGCGCCGATCTTGCCGGACTCCAGACCCTCGATCAGGGCGTCGGAATCGATCAGGCCGCCGCGGGCCGTGTTGATGAGCACTACGCCGTCGGGCATTTTGGCGATGGCCCCCCGGTCAATGAGGTGGAAATTCTCATCGGTCAGCGGGGCGTGGAGGGTGATCAGGTCGCACCGGGACAACAGCTCGTCCAGGGGCAGATACTCCACATCCACCTCGGGACTTTTGAACACGTCGTAGGCGTAGACCTTGCAGCCAAAGCCCTTCAGGTCCCGGATGACGGAGCGGCCGATGCGCCCCGTGCCGATGACGCCCACGGTGCGCTCCCCCAGCAGGGCGCCGCTGATGCCCTGCAGGGTGAAGTCGTTGATGGAGGCCCGCTGCATGATGCGCTTCATCTTCCGCAGGGACATCAGCATCAGCATGACTGTGTAATCCGCCACACATTCGGGGGTGTAGGACACATTGGAGACCTTCATGCCGATCTCTTTGGCGTGGTGGTAGTCCACATGGTCAAAGCCGATGGTGCGGGTGGAGATCATGCGCACGCCCAGCTCCCACAGCCGGTCCACCAATGGGGCGGACACGGGATTGGTCAGAATGGACACGTATTCACAGCCCCGGGCCAGCTCCGCGTTGTCCATGCTGATGGGCTCCTGGGTGAAGCCCAGCTCCACGCCCAGCTCCCGCGCGTGCTGAATAAAAAACGGTTCTTCATCGTAGGGACGGCAGCCATACGCAAACAGCTTCATAACAAAGTTCCTCCCTCTGGACGGCGGGCGGCCCGCCGTGGCCTGATAACGACTGTATCATAGCACTGTTTTGCGCGGCGGTCAATGCGCGTTCTGCAATTTTTTCCAATTGACACTGGAAGTTTATGCTTTTCAGATAAAGCCGACCGGGGGCGAAAAAAGCACGGCTCCCTCTTGCGGAGCGGATGAAATGATGATAAAATTTTCCCTGTAAAAGGGGGAAGTCTTATGTATCATTATATCTTTTTTGATTTGGACGGTACGCTGACCGACTCCAAGGAGGGCGTGGTCAACAGCGTGCGCTACGCCGCTGAAAAGCTGGGCGGTCCGGTGCCGGACGACGCCACGCTGCTGAAGTTCATCGGCCCGCCGCTGCAGGACTCCTTCATGGAGTACTGCGGCTATGACCTGGAAAAGGCGCTGACGGCCATCCGGGTGTTCCGGGAGCGGTACACGCCCATCGGACAGTTTGAAAACCGGCCCGGCCCGGGGCTGACGGAGATGTGTTGCCGGCTGAAGGACCAGGGGTATGTGCTGGCGCTGGCCTCCTCCAAGCCGGAGGAGATGTGCCTCGCCATCTGTGACCGCTTCGGCTTCGCGCCGTCGCTGGCGGTCATCACCGGGAGCCCTCCCACGGGGGACTGGACCAAGGCCGACGTCATCCGGGAGACCATGCGCCGCCTGGGGCTGACGGAGGCGGACAGGCCCTCCATTTTGATGGTGGGCGACCGGAAGTTTGACGTGCTGGGCGCCAGAGCCTGCGGCATTGACTGCGTGGGCGTGGAGTTTTTTGGCTACGCGCCTCCTGGCGAGCTGGCGGAGGCGGGCGCCGTGGCGGTGGTACAGACCGCGGAGGAGCTGGAGCGGTTTATTTTGACCCATTGAAGACGAAAAAAACGTCCCGTACGGGACGCTTTTTTGATAGCCGGTCAGTCTTTGGCGGACTTGGCGGCCTCGGCCTTGACGACCTCCGCCAGGGTGATGCCCGGGACCGTCAGGTCGGCCTCCATCACCGGGTCCACCGGCACCGCCAGATACATGTTGTTGCCGTATGTATAGGCGCCGGTAGTGACGGCAATGACCTGGCCGCGGATGTTCAGCAGAGCGCCGCCGCTGCTGCCCCTGGAGATGTCGGCGGTGTTCATGACGCAGGGGAGGGCATAGTTCTCCACCTCGCGGCCCGTGGCGCTGATGATGCCGGAGCTGACCGCCAGACCCAGGCCCAGGGGGTTGCCCAGGGTGTAGACCTCGTCCCCGGGGCGGATGTCGCCGACGCCCACCAGCTCCAGATACGCGAAAGCGGAGGTGGTCTTCCTGGCCGTGGAGGTCTGGGACACCCGGAGGACGGCGATGTCGATATCCACATCGTAGTAGATCACCGCCTCCACCGGGTAGACCTCTCCGGTGGAGAGGGTGACGGTGGCGTAGATGGCGTCCTCAATGGAGTGGTAGTTGGTGACGGCCAGACCGTCGGCGGAGATGAAGAAGCCGCTGGCGTTGGCGGAGGGTTCGTTCTCCTCGATCTGCTTCTGCTTTTCATAGGCGTCCAGACAGAAGACGGCGGCCATGTGGCGGTCCGCCGCCTGACGGGCGGTCAGCGTTCCGTCCAGCAGGCCCAGGGCGTTGGCGGTGGCCCGGGTGCTGACGCCCCGCTCCACCAGCCGCTCGATGACGGTGCCGCCGTCTTTGTAGGAGAAAGTCAGGGCGTCCCGCATGGTCTCAAACAGTTCGCCCCGGGTCATGGCGCCGTCATAGCCCCGGGAGACCAGACCGATACGCTGGGCAAAGGCCGCGGCGTCAGACACGGTAAAGTCGCCGGCCTTGTCACTGTAGCCCAGCATCCGCAGCAGCATGGCGCACCAGGCGTTGGCGGTGACGGCGCTGTTGGGGCTGAACTGCGTCAGGGAGGTGCCGGAGACCCAGCCCTGATGGGCGGCGTAGGTCACGGCGGTGTTGGCCCAGGCGGGCACATCCACAAAGCCGGAGATCCACTGGTCTTTGGCGGCGGCCTGTTCCGCGCCCGCCAGCCGGACCAGCAGCACCGCCGCCTGAACACGGGTGGCGGGCTTGTCCAGGGCGTAGTCGGGGCCGTCCTCCACCAGCCGCAGAGCCGCCAGGGTGTCCGCGGCGCGCAGGGCCTCGCCCTCCAGCGCGGCGGCGGCGGGAACCGCGCCCACCAGCAGGACCAGGGCGCAGAGGATTGCAAACAGTCGCTTTTTCATGAGTATGCCTCCGAAGTTTTGAATAATGTTATTTTAGCACTATGGCTTTGGAATGGCAAGGGCGGCTTGTGATTTGGAGCGGAATGTGATATGCTGAAAGCAATATTGCTGGGAGGCATCATAAAGGAGAAGGTTGAAATGGAACTGAAAGAGATTTTGAGCCGGTGCGACCACACCCTGCTGGCCCAGACGGCCACCTGGGCGGAGATCAGGGCCATCTGCGACGACGGGATGAAGTACGGCTGCGCCAGCGTGTGCATCCCGGCAAGTTACGTGAAGCAGGCGGCGGCGTACGCGGCGGGGCGGCTCCCCATCTGCACCGTCATCGGCTTCCCCAACGGCTACGATACCACGGCGGCCAAGTGCTTCATGGCCTCCGACGCGGTGGACAACGGCGCGGACGAGGTGGATATGGTCATCAACATCGGCTGGGTGAAGGACCGGCGGTGGGACGACCTGCTGGCGGAGATCAGGGCTGTGAAGGCCGCCTGCAAGGGCAGGCTCCTGAAGGTCATCATCGAGTGCTGTCTCCTCACCGACGAGGAGAAGGTCAGGATGTGCGAGATCGTCACCGCGTCCGGGGCGGATTACATCAAGACCTCCACCGGCTTCGGCGGAGGCGGCGCCACCCGGGAGGACGTGGCGTTGTTCGCCAGACACATCGGACCTGCTGTGAAGATCAAGGCGGCGGGCGGCATCGCCGATCTGAAGGACGCGGAGGATTTCATCCGCCTGGGCGCCTCCCGGTTGGGCACCAGCCGCATCGTGAAGGCGGTCAAGGCCATGGAGAATTAATTACAAATCGTATAGATTTGTCGAAAAAATCCCCTCTGTTGCGAAAAATGGCGCGGCAGAGGGGATTTTGGCGCGGTCAGCCCAGAGCGCGTCCCGCCAGAAGCGCCGCCAGCAGAACGGACAGCGCGGCCTGGACGAGCTTCCCCAACACACAGGGCCGCAGGCGGAGGCCGCTACCCTCCAGCACCGCGGCGGTCTGACACAGGACGGAGAGCCCGCCCCAGCCCGCGCAGCCCGCCGCCAGCAGAAAACCGAAGGGGCTGGCGGGCAGCAGGGGCGTCAGGGAGAACAGCTCCACCGCGCCCACCAGGACGGGGCCGAGAAGCGCCCCGGCGGCGGCCAGGGGCCGTGCCAGCACATAGAAGAATACCACAAAGGCGCAGACGGAGAGCATGCCCGTCCCGGCGTCCCGGACGGCGCCCACAAAGGCCCCGGGCAGGGAGACCGCCCGACAGGGGATAGACCTTGACACCCACTTGGGGACAGCGCGTTTACCGCCGCTCCGGAACAGGAGGCCCGTCAGCAGGGCGGCGGCCACATGGATCAGCCACAGCCACACCCCCGCCCGGACGCTGCCGAACACACCCACGCCCAGGACGCTGATCAGAAACACCGGATTGGAGTTGTTGCAAAAGGCCAGCAGCCGCTCCGCCTCCGATTCCGTCAGCAGGCCCTCCCGATACAGCCCCGCCGCCGTTTGGGCGCCGATGGGGTAGC
>CABSFC010000075.1 GCA_902476875.1 uncultured Oscillibacter sp.
CCCGGCAGACTTCCACGATCTCCGGGTTGGGGGTCGCCACATAGTGGGCGCCCTCCCCGCGCAGCAGGGCCATGCCCCGCTCCACCGCCTCGTCCATCGTCACATTATCAAAGCCGACGCCAAGCACGTCGATCCGCATGGTATCACCTCGCAACATACTTGTACAATTTTATATTATACCACAAAACGGACTTTTTGTCTAATCCTAAATAAAGCGGAGAGCTGAAAATGGCTCCCCGTTTGGATCACTTCCGTTCAACAGCCTCGCTCCGGCGCTTCTGCGGCTCCGGGATCTGGGCCAAAACCACCGCCGCCAGCATCAAAACGCAGCCGAAATACTCCCTGCCGCTCATCTGGTCGTGGAGAATGACGGCTCCCGACAAGGTCGCGAACACCGATTCCAGGCTCAGAAGCAAAGACACCACCGTGGGGTTGGAGTCCTTCTGCGCCAGGATCTGTAATGTGTAGGCCACGCCGCTGGAGAAGACGCCCACGTACAAAATGGGCCAGGCGCAGGCCCGCAGGGCCGTCCAGCTGGGAGACTCCACGGCCAACATGCCCACGGAGGACAGGACTGCCGCCACCAGAAACTGCGCGCAGGACAGCGCCACGCCGTCCACCCTCTGGACGAAATAGTCCGCCGCCATGATCTGGGCGGTGAAGCAGAACGCGCACAGAATCAGGTAAATATCGCCGCCGGTGATGGTGAAGCTCTCCGTGATGCACAGGCAGTACAGGCCCGCCACCGCCAGCGCCACGCTGAACCAGACGGTCCTGGGCGCTTTCTTTTTCAGGAAAATCCCCGCAATGGGCACAATAACGATATACAGCGCCGTCAGGAAGCCCGCTTTGCCGGAGGTAGTGGTCTCAATGCCCTTCTGCTGGAGGTTGGTGGCCAGCGTCAGCGCCACGCCGCAGCAGATGCCGCCCACGGCCAGATCCCTGCGGGAGCCGGGCCGCGCCGCCGCGGCCGGGTCGTTTTTCCCCAGAACGCGGAACACCCCGCACAGCGCCAGCAAAAACAAAAAGGCCACCAGCGACCTGACCGTGTTGAAGGTAAAGGGCTCCACATAGTCCGCGCCCACGCTCTGGGCCACAAAGGCCGTGCCCCAGATCAGGGCCGCCAGCACGGGAAACACATTTTGACGGATTCGATTGACTTTCATATCGCTTGCTCCATGATCTCTTCTATGGTATACTGGGTGTCAAACCACAACAGATTGGTATTTTAACACCGGGCGGGGAAAATGGCAAGACCTTCCCCGGCGGTTTGGGGCAAAAACGGAGGCTCAGCTATGTTTTTTTTCGATATGGACGGCACCTTGATCGACTCCAACGGCATCTGGAAGAACGTGGACCGGGAGTTTCTGGCCCGGCGGGGCCTGCCCTACACCCACGCCTACTACGAGGGCGTGGCCCACACTATCTTTCCCCTGGCGGCCAAATTCACCAAGGAGTTCTGCGGCCTGCCGGAGAGCTGCGAGGAGATCATGGCGGAGTGGATGGAGCTGGCGCAGGACCTCTACGCCCACGTCGCCATCAAGCCCGGCGTCCGGGCCTATTTGAAGCAGTGCAAAGCCGAGGGGCGGCGGATGGCGGTGGTGACCTCCAGCGTGCCGGAGCACTGCCACACGGCCCTGAAAAGCCTGGACCTGGAGAAGTATTTCGACGGCGTCACCTTCGCCCACGACTTAGGGCTGGAAAAGAAAACGCCGGACCTCTGGCTGGCCGCCGCCAGGGAGTACGGCGTCCGGCCCGAGGACTGCACGGTCTTCGACGACAGTCTGGCCGCCTGCTGGGGCGCCCGGGCCGCGAAGATGCGGGTGGTGGGCGTGTACGACGGGTTCTTCGCTCAGGACGAACGGGAGATGCGCAGCTTCTGCGATGTGTATATCAAGAGCTTTGAGGAGCTTTTATGGCTGCCGGAGCAGAGGGCGCGGCGCAAATAAAATCATAATATCGCACAGCGCCGGGAAATCTCCCGGCGCTGCTTTTTCGTCCTATGCTCTTTTTAACAGGGAACCGAGCCGTTCCAACTTTTCGAGAAGAAGTTGTTTCCTCTCTGCGAAAAATTTTTCGTCTTTGTATTCCGCATCATATATCCACTTGACCCAGTCGTCCATATACCGCAGGATATCCTCCGTCAGTTCGGCCAGCAGCGTTCTGATATCCACATCGCAGAAAAACAGGAGCCTTTCCTCTTCCTGCTCTCCGCCCTCTCTGATCACATAGGTGCCCCCATAGTAGGAACAAATGATGACCTCGCTTCCCTCTTCATCCACAAACAGCGTAAAGGGCGCGTTTTTCTCCACAGCATAGATGCCGGCGTCCAATGCATCCATCGGAATGTCCGTCAGATACGAGCCGTCACAGCGGATATCTCCGATTTGAATATCTGTCCAGCCGTGATGCGGTTTTCCGAGCATTTGCCAGCCCTCCGATCCAAAGGGATGAAATTTACAGCTTCTTCATATGGCTTCCGGCGGATTTCAGCATCAGCTTCTTTTTGCCCACGTTGTCGAAAGCCACCTCCACCAGGGCGTCGCCGCCCATAGGGCGGACGGACAGCACCATGCCCTTGCCAAAGGCGGTATGCTCCACCATGTCCCCCTGGTTCAGCTGCATCAGGGGCGCGGCGCTTCCGGCATTTTTCCGCACGGACTGCAGTGGCCGCTGGGCCGCGGGCTTGGGCGCGGTGTCCCGGTAGCCGCGGACGCCGCCGCTGCTCCAGGTTCCTCCGGAAGAGGGCCGGGCGGACCGCTGGCCGTAGCCACCGCTTCCGCCAAAACCGCCGTCCCAGCTGTCGCCGCCAAAGGTGCCGTCCCCCTCCATGCCGCCAAATCGGGGCTCCGGCTTGCTCTCCCAGCGCATATTGTCCTCCGGAATCTCGTCCAGGAAGCGGGAGGACTTGTTGGTGCTGGTGCGGCCGTACAGCATCCGCTGGCGGCAGTTGGTCAGCGTCAGCTTCTCCTTGGCCCGGGTCATGGCCACGTAGCAAAGCCGCCGCTCCTCCTCCAGCTCCTCTTCGTCGTACTGGGCGGAGCTGCCGGGGAAAATGCCTTCCTCCATGCCCACCACGTAGACCGCCGGGAACTCCAGCCCCTTGGCGGAGTGGATGGTCATCATGGTGACGCAGTTGTCGTCGGCCTCCACGCTGTCCAGGTCCGTGTACAGGGCGATCTCGTTCAGGAAGCCGGACAGCGTCGCGTCCTCCGGGTCCTGCTCCAAAAAGCCCAGGATATTGGACTTCAGCTCCTGGACGTTCTCGATGCGGCCCCGGCTCTCCATGTCGTTCTTCTCTTCCAGGGCACGGACGTAGCCGGTCTGGTCGCACACGGCGTCGTAGAACTCCGGCAGGGCCAGTTCGCCGCCGGCGCGGCGCAGGCCGTCGATCAGGTCCGCGAATTTCAGCAGCTTGGCCGCCGGGCTTTTCAGCTCCGGGAACAGGTCCGCGTTGCGGATGATCTCGTACAGGGACGCGCCCTGGGCCTCCGCCAGCGCCGCCACCTTGTCCATGGTGGTGGCGCCGATGCCCCGGGCCGGGTTGTTGATGATGCGCCGCAGCCGCAGGTCGTCCAGGGGGTTGTTCAGCACGCACAGGTAGGCCAGCATATCCTTGACCTCGGCCCGGTCGAAGAACTTCATGCCGCCCACCACCTTGTAGGGGATGCCGTTGCGCTTCATGGCGTATTCCAAAGCGTTGGACTGGGCGTTCATGCGGTAGAGGACCGCCGTGTCCCGGAAGTTCCGGCCCCGGTTGACGCCCATGAGGATGTCCCCCACCACGTAGTTGGCCTCGTCGCTCTCGTTGAAGGTGGTCTTGACCGTCACCACATCGCCGCTGCCGTTGTCCGTCCACAGTGTCTTGCCCTTGCGGCCCAGATTGTTCTTGATGACGGCGTTGGCGGCGTCCAGGATGTTCTGGGTGGAGCGGTAGTTCTGCTCCAAACGGATGACCCTGGCGTTTTTGTACTGCTGCTCAAAGCTCAGGATATTCTCAATATTCGCGCCCCGAAAGCGGTAGATGGACTGGTCGTCGTCGCCCACCACGCAGAGATTTTTCCGCCCGCCCGCCAGCAGGCTGGTCAGCAGGTACTGCAGGTGGTTGGTGTCCTGGTACTCGTCCACCAGCACATAGCGGAACTTGTCCTGGTAGTAGCGCAAAACCTCCGGCTCCCGCTGCAGGAGCGTCACGGTGTGGTAGATGATGTCGTCAAAGTCCAGGGCGTTGGCGGCCCGGAGTTTCTTCGTATAGGCCGCATAGACCTTGGCGATGCGGCTCATCTTCCAGTCGTTCTCGTTGCTGTGCTTTTTGGCGAAGTCCTCCGGGCTTTCATACTTGTCCTTGGAGCTGCTGATGATGCTCAGGACGCTCTTGGGCTGGAAGGTCTTCTCGTCCAGGTTCTGCTCCTTCAGGATGTCCTTGATGACCCGCTTGGAGTCGTCGGTGTCGTAAATGGTGAAGTCCTTGTCGAAGCCAATACGGTCGATGTCCCGCCGCAGGATGCGGACGCAGGCGGAGTGGAAGGTGGACGCCCAAATATCGTTGGCCATGGGCCCCAGGCGGGCCGCCAGACGGTCCTTCAGCTCCCCCGCCGCCTTGTTGGTGAAGGTGATGGCGATGATCTCCCAGGGACGGGGCACGTCCACGGCGCACAGGCGGCGGGCCCGGTCCTTTTCCAGCTCATCCGGGTGGGCCGGGTAGTTTTCCAGGAAAGCCAGGTCCTCCTCCGTGGCCCGCTCGGGCACGGCGTCCGAGTCGCTGCCCCGGCCGTAGGTCAGCAGGTTGTACACCCGCTGGATCAGCACCGTGGTCTTGCCGCTGCCCGCGCCCGCCAGCAGCAGCAGCGGCCCCTCCGTGGTCATGGCGGCCTTGCGCTGCATGGGGTTCAGCCGCTGGAAGTCCCGGGCGATGACAGCTTTCCGGGCGGCGATGTAGCGTTGGTTGAAGTCAGTCATATGTTCACCAGATTTCTTTAGTCTCGGAGACTATTTTAGGACAAAATCCGGGGCGGGTCAAGCTCTCCATGGGGAACGTGGCGCAAAATAGCGGAAGACCGGGGAAGCCGCCGCTTCCCTGTCACTTTTTGTAACCATTTTGAGGTTGACAAATGTCTACCATTCTGTTACGGTGAAGGTAGACAATCGTATACCTTTTTGGGAGGTGGACCTATGAAGATCAACCTGTCCGACAGCGAGTGGAAACTGATGAACCGCCTGTGGGAGCAGTCGCCCATGACCATCATGGAACTGACGGCGGCCCTGCGGGAGGACACCGGCTGGACGAAGAACACCATCATCACCATGCTCTCCCGGCTGGAGGCCAAGGGCGCCGTCCGGCACGAGGAGGGGCCCCGGGCCAAGCACTACTTCCCCTGCCTTGCCCGGGAGGACGCCGCCCAGGCGGAGACGGAGAGCTTTCTCGGCAAGGTCTACGGCGGCAGCCTGGGGCTGATGATGAGCGCCATGGTGGAGAGCCGCCAGCTGACGGAGGCGGACATCGCGGAGCTGTCCGCCATTCTGGAAAAGGCGGGAGGTGCGGAAAAATGAAGGACATCCTGGTGACTTCCTCGGTTTTGATTCTGGCGCTGCTGGTTTTGCGGCAGGTGTTCCGCAGGGCCGTCTCCCGCCGGGTGCAGTACGCCCTGTGGGGGCTGGTGCTGGCGCGGCTGCTGGTGCCAGTGAGCCTGCCCGCCATGGAGCACAATGTGCTGACCGCCTCAGAGCCGGCAAGGGCCGCTGTCTCCCAGCAGATGGACAGTGTCTCCCTCTATCTGACTCCCGTGGCCCAGGGGGAGCTTTCAAAAAGCGTCCTTCTGCCGCCAGACGGCTCCACCCCCGCCGTGGTGGTGCGGGACAGCCGTTCCGAGACGGTCACAGAACACGATTATACGGTGCAGGGCCAATCTGCGGACGCCGCCATCACAGCAGAGGACGGGACTGTCACATGGTATGCCAAGGCGCTGCCCCTGCACACGCTCTTACGCTGCATCTGGTACGCGGGCATGGCCGTCATGGCCTGCTGGCTGGTGATTTCCAACCTGCGCTTCTGGCGCAGGCTCCGAAAAGGCAGAACGCCTTACAGCGTTGAACATTGTAAGTATCCCGTCTATCTGGTGGAGTCCGGCCTGCCCTCCCCCTGCCTGTTCGGGCTGTTCCGGCCCGCCATCTACCTGACCCCCGCCGCCGTGGCGTCGCCGGAGAGTCTGCGCCACGTGCTGGCCCACGAGACCACCCACGTCCGGCATCTGGACCCGCTGTGGTCTCTGCTCCGGGGCGTGTGCCTGGCGGTGTACTGGTTCGACCCGCTGGTGTGGATCGCCGCCGCGGCGTCCAAAGCCGACTGCGAGCTGGCCTGCGACGAGGGGGCGCTGAAGCGGCTGGGCCGGGATGAGCGGGTGGCCTACGGGCGGACGCTGCTGTCCCTGATCCCCGTGGCAAAGCGCCCCGCCGACCCCCTGCTGGCGGCCACCACCATGACCTCCGACAAGCGGCGTCTGAAGGACCGCATCACCCGCATCGCGGAGAACCGCCAGACCGTGGCCGCCGCCCTGTTCGCGGTGGTGGCGGTGGTTGCGGTGCTGTGCGCCGTAACCTTCACCGGGGCCAAGGCCCCCGGCGGCGAGACCGGGCCCAGGCCCCTGACCGGCGCGGAGCTGGAATACTTCAACGAGGACTTCTTCAACGGCGACGACTTCAATATCCGTAACCAGTTCCTCACCTGCCTGTACGACTCACCGGAGGAAATCGACCTGTTCTCCCTGTTTTACAACGGCGCCGGAACCGATGAGAACCCGGATGAGGAGGAGCGCCGGGCCGTGTTGGAGGCCGGGTACGGCGGCTATTACCCGGACACCGACCTGACCAAGATCACCGCCGCCGACATGGACGCCGTCCTGACGCAGTACACCGGGCTGACCCTGGCGGAGACCAGCCAGGTGGATCTGGACGCCTTCACCTATCTTCCGGCGTATGACGCCTACTACTCCTTCCACGGCGACACCAACGCCCGTGGCACTACCACGTTTTTCACTGGCGAGCGGGAGGGCGACACCATCCGCCTCTACTACACTGACTTCTATTTCGGCGGATACGGCCCCTGCTGCGTGACCCTGGAGGCCCGGCCGGACGGGAGCTACTGGTTCGTCTCCCACCTCTTTTCCGACATGCCCGCCATCCCGCCGGCCCTGCCGGACTGGGAGCCGGCGCTGACTGTCCCGCTGACGGATTTGGAGCCCTATGAGGCCCCCGCCGTCACGGTGGAGCGGCACACCGGGGACGTGGAGCGGCTGCTGTACAGCTCCGGGGCCTATGAGGATACCATCGACATCTACCGCTCCACCGATGGGAACACCTATGCCGCCCTGGAGGTCATCCTGCCCTCCGGAGAGAAAGCGATGGACTGCTTCCTGACGTTCCCCGAGGGCGAAACATTTTCCGACGTCGCAATCACTGACTTCTATGACCTTCTGGGCCGCAACGGCGTCGTGATTTCCTACTACGGTCAGACCGGCGAACACAGCTACGGCACCATCAATGACTACTATTCTGTGACGGACGAAGGCGTCCCCTTCCTGCTGGCCCGGGCCTATGGAGAGGTGTGCGTGAACGATCTGGACGGCGATGGAAACTTTGAGCTGGCGGCCTCCGACTATGAATCCTGCCAGCTGTTCTTCCAGCGGGACGGCGTTCTCTACTGCGCGGACATCGAAACGCTGGTGGAAAACGCCTGGGCGGACGCCCAATATCTCAGCTTTGGCTGGTGGGACCTCTACAGCCGGAGCCTGCCCCTCTCCGCCGCGGTGCCTATGGAGGGCTTTGAAGACACTGTCGCCGCTTTCCGCACACTGTACTTTGACGCAGAAAACCTTTTGATTTACAGGGACGAAACGCCCTGTACCGACCATGTGCGGGAGAGCGTCCAGGCCCCGGAGGACGTGCTGGAACAGGCAAAGCGCTTTGCCCAGAATGCCTATGAGGCCAGAGGCCACTCTGCCGACGACACCGGGGCCGTCTACGACGACTGGCGGATCAACGAGCTGGAGGGCCCCTGGTTCGAGGAGGCCGGCGGCCTGAACATTGAAATCTGGCGGCTGAGCTATGAGCTGCACACCACCACGCCGGAGAGCCTCGTTCTGGCGGGCGGATCCTACCTCGCAGAAGACAACTGGTGCATGATCGGCTACTACGGCTGTGACTATCTCTATTTCCAGATAGATGAAAGTGAAAACCGCACCTATCTCTACACCGCCATGGAGAACGACTGCGCCCCCGGCACGGAGCTGTTCCGCACCGACATGGTCAACCAGCTGACATCCATGGGCCTGCTGGCCCTGGAGGACGTGGACGGGCAGACGCTGCTGGAAATGCTCTGGTGCCAGCCCGTCGCCTTCCTGGACAATCTGACGGAAAACCAGCCGGAGGCCGTGCAGACGGCGGTGATCGAGAAGCTGGGCGCCTATATCGCCGCCGGCGGCTCCGACGTGCGGGAGACCTATGCGTCCTGCGTGGACCACATCGGCGTGTTCGGCTCCGACCTCACCGACAATGCCCGGGAACTCTGGGAGGCGCTCCAGTCGGCGGTGGAGAACTCCGCCACCATGGACGGGGAGACCGCTCTGGCCCAATTCACCGCCAATCCAACGGCTTTCCTGCGGAGCGCCGCCCAGTGGCCGGAGGAGCGGCAGGCGGAAATCTGCCGGGCCCTGGCCACCTACTATGACGGCGGCCCCTCCGCCCAGCAGGCCCGCTTCCGGGACGCCATGCGCTCCGTGACCCAGGAGGGCCTGAGCGGCGGCGCCACGGCGGTCTACGAGCTGCTGCGGGCCAGCTGCGCCCTCCCCCGCCCGGCGGCGCGAAGCGAGGAGGATAACGCCAAGATCGAAGAGGCGACCCGGCTCTATCTGCTGGAGCTGAGCGGCTCCCCCGCCGCCCTCGTCTCCTGGGAGATCGACGCGGCGGAGACCGCCCGGGCCGTCAGCCGCTACACCGCCAGCCTGCTGGCCAACGGCAACGGCTGGACGGACGACTATACCACCCGCATGGTGGCGGTGCTGGGCGTCTATGAGACCGGCGGCGAACTCGCCGCCCGGTACTGCTACCTGCTGCCGGACGCCATCGACGGCTCCTGGACAGTCTGGGATTCCACCTCCGCCGCCGTGCCGGAGAGCGTCCGGGCCGATTGGCAGGACCGCCAGGGTCCCGAAACGGATTTTACCAAAGCGGACGAGGAGTTCACCGGGCGGGCCCTGTACGTCAGCGCCGATGCCCTGTCCTATACGGAGCGGATGGTCTGGATCCAGGCCACGGCGGAGGGCTTCAACGGCGATACCTCCTGCCACCGTTACGTGGAGAGCGACGGGGCCGTCGCCTTTTTGACAGAGCAGACCGGCACCCCCCACACGAATCAGTACAGACTATTCCTCCGCTTTTCCGACGACACGCTGACGATCCTCCCCCTGCCCAATGCCAGCGAAGCGGAGGTCGCGCCGCCGGACTCCATGTCCTTCTCCGAGGGGAAATTCGTCTATGAGGTCCTCTTCTCCGAGGAGTTGGTCAACAGTTTTGGACAGTTCCCCATCCATCTGGCCGGTACCTACCATTACGAGGTGGACCTGTCCGCCAAGACGGTCTCCCTGACGGTTTTGGACGCCTAAAATCGCAAAACTTCTTCCCTTTTCCTCCTGTTTCGGGTATACTGTCAGCAGTACACATCCGAAACAGGAGGAAATTTTACCATGCAGCAGCTCTTTCTCGTGGCCGCCGTCATCTGCTTCGGCATGGCCGCCATCAAATTCGTCACCGCCCGCATGACCCCCAACCACGCCCCCGCCCCCAAGGCCCCGCCGAAGGAGGGCGTCCTCTCCCCGGAGGCGGCCAAGGCCCGCCTGGACGAGAACCCCGCCCTTCTTCTGCTGGACGTGCGCACCCAGGAGGAGTACGACGGGGGCCACATCCCCGGCGCCGTGTGCCTGCCCAACGATCAGATCACGCCCGACATGCCCATCGCCTTTGACAAGAGCGCGGAAATTCTGGTCTACTGCCACTCCGGCCGCCGCAGCGCGGAGGCGGCGGAGACGCTGAAGAAGATGGGCTACACCAACGTGGCCGACATCGGCGGCATCCAGGACTGGCCCTACGAGACCACGACGGAATAAAAAGAGCCGTGTCCGCCTTGCGGACACGGCTCTTTTTATGGAAGCACAGGTTCACCCGGAAGCAGCTCCTTCCAGAGACACTGGAAGTCCGCCGTGCGCAGCAGCTCGCCGCCCCAATCCCGGGCGCCCCGCAAGTCCCGGCGGGCGCCCTCGTCGTCTCCCGTCCAGTGGAGGCGGTAGGCCCGGCTCACCAAATAAATCCCCAGATTCGCCGGGTCCAGCTCCATCAGGCGGCCCAGGTCCCCGATCTGGCGGCGGTAACGGTTGGTGGTGGCCGCCGTTGGACATCTGGCCCGAAGTATCAGAATATTGTCCGGGTCCAGCTCCAGCGCGGCGGTCAGGCTGCGGTCCGTCTCCGGCGCCTTGCGCAGACGCTTCCAGCAATGGGCCTGCAGGACGTACAGCCGCCAGTCAGGGACCTTCTCCAGGCGCTGACCGCACAGGGCGGCGGCGCCACGGACGTCCCCCGCGTCCAGCAGGGCGAACACCTCCGGATACAGGCCCTCGCACAGCTCACAGGCCCTGGTCAGGGCGTTGTCCGTCTCCAACAGCTCGGTGACCTCCTGCCGCCGCACCTCTTCTTTTGGGACGGATGGGACCCGCGGCTTGTCGGCGGGCCACTTCGCGGTGGGCTGGCCGGGGTCAAAAGCCCGGATCAGGCCCTCCAGCACGGGTCCTCTTGCGCCGCAGGACGGGCAGGTATAGGTTCCGCAGTAAAAGGCCAGCTTCTCCTCCGCCTCCCGCGCCCCCAGCAGGCGCAGAACACTGCCGTACCAGAGGTATGTATCCGCGCAGGTCTTCCGGTCCCACCGCCGCCAGAAGCGGCGCTTGGCCGGCTCCAGCTTCTTCCTCTGCTCCGGATCGGACAGCACCAGGTCCTCGTCCAGATAGCCGCAGCTGCCGCATTGAACATAGCAGGTCTCCCAATAGCTCATGACCAGGGCGAAGGCCGCCCGCCGGTCCCCCAGCAGGCCCAGAAGGCCGGCACAGAACAGGGACAGCGTCTCCTGATCCAGCCGCCCCAGGTCCTCCGTTCTTTGAAAGAGGAGGGCTTTCGCCTTCTCCCCCAGAAGCGCGGCGCTCTCCCAGTAGCTGTCCAGTACCTCCCCCGGGACCTCTTCTCCCCGGCGATGATTCCATGGAACATCCGTGGCGAGGCACAGGCCCATCTCCCCCAGGATCAGCGCCTGCCAGACGAGGTCTCCCTCCGCCTCCTTTTGCTCCAGCAGCTTTACCATCCAGGGCAGGACCAGGTAGATGGCCTCATAAAAGCTCATCTGGTGGGAGAGGGACTCGCACAGATTGTCGAAGGTGACGCGGCAGGCGTCCTTCTCCGCCCGGTCCAGCCGCCGCAGCTTTGGCTGGAGCGGCATAGTCTCCGGGCTGTTCATCAAAAGCTCCGCTTCCCGCCGGACGCTGCCGTAGGCGCCCTGGTATTCCTCCCAAAACGGAGAGGAAAATTCTGTCAGGTGCATGGTGTTCCTCCCTTTGCCGCTTGCGCGGGCGTTTTTACTGTGTCAGCAGCACCAGATTCCGGTCCGAGATGAAATTCTGGACGCTGTACAGCACGCAGACATCATCGATTCCGTTCTCCGCCGCGTATTGGGCGGCGGGCGCCCGGTAGTACCGCAGGTCCAGCAGATGGACCTCCGAGAAATGCAGGGCCAGGAAGGGGGCCAGGGCGTCGGAGTAGCTGTCCCGGATCAGCAGGAGCTTGCCGCCGTCGGGCAGATTCTCGTTCTTGATGACGCACAGGGGCTGGTTGCCGCCCAGAAAGGCGGAATATTTGTCCTTGCTGTTGAGACAGGACATCTCGTACAGAGATGCCTCTTCCGGCTTGCCGGAGCGCCAGGAGGTGACGGAAAGGCCCGCTTCCTCCACCCAGAATTCCATGGTGTCGGGCGTCAGCCAGTGGACGCCGGACTGGGAGTAGAGAGTCCCCTGGAACTGGTCCGAAAGCGGATAGACCCGGCGCTCAAATGCGTCCGGTCCCAGGATCTCGCCTCCCCTGCCCAGAGCCTCCATGACGGCGGTATAGCCGTAATAGGCCCCCAGGGTGGTCCAGTGGTGGTCCGTGCGGTAGAAAATAGCCTCACCGGCGTGGGCGGACAGCGCGGCCTCAAAATCAATGCCGCTCTCCGCCAGCAGGGCCGTCTGGTCCCAGCTCTCCGCCCCGGCGGGGAGTTTGTCTCTCCACACCTCCGCCGCGGAGGGGATCAGGCCCAGGGTCACCCGGGCCTCCGTCTTTTCCGCCAGACGCCGGACATAGCTCAGATTCTTGTCCACCAGCTCCATGTCGGGCGCCTCCACTTTGGAGATCAGCGTATCGCCGCAAAGATAGACGCCGTTGAATTCGCTCTTGCCGATCAACTGCTCCGTACGGGCCTTCAGGCCCGTCCAGGAGTCCCGCAGGGGGAACTGGTCGGCGAAGTATTCCTCCACCGCCCCGGTGTAGCTGCCGTCCTTCAGGCTTTCCCAGGAAAAGGCGGGCGGCTGGGCCAGGGCGCGGTTCTCCGCCTCGGACTTCTCCCGGTCCGGCAGCAGGATGTGCCATGCCAGAAGCCCGCCCAGAAAGACGCAGAAAAAGGCCGTCAGGAAACGGCTGTATGCTTTTGTCATGCCGCTTCCCTCCTTAAAACCGGAAATACAGGAACGGATTGTAGCTGCCGTCCACCAGATAGGCGGTGCAGACCACCAGCCCCAGGGCCATCAGAACGGGCGTCAGGCCCCTTTGCGCCCGGTCCGGCAGACGCTGCCAGCCCCGTTTGCCCAGCGTCGTGGAGGCAAGAACCAGCGCCAAAAACGTGACGGCATAGCTGCGGAGGCGGTAGCCGTCGGCGGCGCTCCAGACCGGTGCCCCGCCGAAGCAGGCCGACAGGTATCCGCCGCAGACGCTCAGGTCCTCCATGGCGAAGATGCCCCAGCCCACGAACACCACGATCAGGGTATAGAGACGCCTGACGGCGGCGGGCGTTTTCTCCAGCAAGCCTCGGAACACGTATTTCTCCAGAATCAGCCATGCCGCGAAGTACAATCCCCACAGGACAAAATTCCAGCTGGCCCCGTGCCAGAAGCCGGTGCAGAACCAGACGATCAGGATGTTCCGCAGGGTTTTGGCCGTGCCGCCCCGGTTGCCACCCAGGGGGATATACAGGTACTCCCGGAACCAGCCGGTCAGGGACATGTGCCACCGCCGCCAGAACTCCGTCACGGAGGCGGCGAGGTAGGGGTAGTCGAAGTTCTCGTTGAACCGGAAGCCGAAGATCCGTCCCAGGCCGATGGCCATGTCGGAGTAGCCGGAAAAGTCGAAGTAAATCTGGAAGCCGAAGGCCAGCAGGCCCATCCAGCCGCCGACCGCTGTCAGCGTCCCGGCGCTCCGGGCCGCCAGGCAGTCCTCCCACAGCGCGCCGATGGAGTTGGCAAGCAGCACCTT
>CABSFC010000076.1 GCA_902476875.1 uncultured Oscillibacter sp.
CCCCGGGAGGGGCGCGCCGCCTGTTTTCATGCGGGGCTACAGGCGCTTCATCCAGCGCTTTGTGCAAAACAGCGCGATGGAGAGCAGCAGTCGCACCAGCTCTTCCAGGGACAGGATGCCGTAGACCCGGACGATGGGCAGCTTCCACGCAAAGGCCGCCAGCAGCCCCAGGGGAACGCCACACAGCCACGTTCCGATGATGTCGATCCACATCATGTAGCCGGTTTTTCCGCCGCTGCGGATGATACCGCCGCCCAGAATCATATTCTGCACCTTGACCGGAAAGAAGAGGGCGAACACCAGCAGGATCTGATAGGCCGTCGCCTGGATCTCCGGGCTGACGTTGTAGACGCGGACGTAGGATTTCCCACAGACCGCCAGCGCGCCGGACAGAGGCAGGGAGCCGGCAAGGCCCAGCCACAGCAGCTTTTTCGCCTCCGCGTACGCTTTTTCACAGTCCCCGGTACCCAGGGACTTTCCGATGATCAGGGAAGCCGCCTGCGAGAGCCCGCTGAGCAGGCCGATGGTCAGACCCTGCACGGCGGCCGTCATGGTCATGGCCGCGCAGGGGTCCGTCCCGATATGGCCGTAGATGACGCCATAGACGTTTTCTCCCAGGCTCCACAGAAATTCGCAGATCAGGATCGGCGCCAGGATACGGATATACAGAGCCCGCTCCCGGCGTTTCACCAGGGAGGCGTCCCGTCCACGGGAGCCGCCCGCGCATCCGCGCGGCGCGGGCCATGCCGCCGTGAGCGCCGCCCGGGCCAGCCTGCGCCTGCAGAAAACCAGCGTCAGGCCACACGCCGCCAGCTGGGACAGCGCGCTGGCCACGGCCGCGCCCTCCACGCCCAGCCTGGGGAAGCCGCACTTTCCGAAGATCAGCAGATAGTTCATGCCCGTGTTGAGCAGGACCGACAGGAAGCTGGCCGCCAGCGGAAGCGCCGCCGCGTCAAGGCAGCGGAGCAGGACCGACGCGAGGGACGTGACCGCCAGCGGCAGGAAGGTCAGGCAGTAAAGCCGCAGATAGGACGCCGCCTGGGCGTGGGCGGCGGCGTCTTTTGTGTACAGCGCCATGATCTGGCCCGGAAAGGCAATGCACAACAGCGTACAGGCCAGCGCCAGGGCGGCGGCCAGCCGCAGATTGGCCGCAAAGCACGCCTGGAACCGCGCCCGGTCCTCCCGGCCCAGGTACTGCGCCATCATGATTCCCGCCGCCGCGGCCACGGCCCCCAGCACCACCGCGTACATGGAGGCGAATTTCCCACCCAGCCCGATGCCCGCGATGCTGGCGCTCCCCAGGGCCCCGATCATGACCTGGTCCACCACGCTGAAGGAGGACTGCAATAGGGACTGCAACGCCACCGGAACGGCGATACCGGTCACGCGCTTACAAAAGCTGCCATCATGCATCGGAATCGATCCTCCTGACGCTCTCCCGCTCCACCAGACGCACCGGCAGCACCTGAAGCGGCTGGTCCATGGGGCCGGCCTTCAGCGCTTCCAGGGCCGCCAGGGCCCTCCGGGCACGCTCCCCGGTGTCCTGTCCCACGGTGGTCAGGCCCGGATACACGCTGTCACACAGGGGGATGTTGTCGAAGCCCACGACAGAGATATCGCCCGGAATGGCGACGCCCTTTCTCTGCAAAAACAGCATCAGCTCCACGGCGTAGACGTCTGACGCCGCAAAAACCGCCGTGTACGACAACAGCTCCGCGAGATGCGCCTCATAAAACCGCGCCCGGTCCGTTTTGACCATGGGGATCTCCCAAAAATCCGTCCCGCCGCCCATTCCGGCCCGGCATCCGTCCATGCGGTCCTTGTCCATGCAGACCTCGTTGTCCGCCAGACACAGCACCCTGCGGTGCCCCATCCGGCGCAGATACCGGCCCGCCTGATATCCCCCGTCATAGTTGTCCGCCACCAGATTGCAGGTCCGGGGAGACTCCGG
Source organism: uncultured Oscillibacter sp. (assembly GCA_902476875.1). Lineage (GTDB taxonomy): Bacteria > Bacillota > Clostridia > Oscillospirales > Oscillospiraceae > Oscillibacter. The sequence continues at coordinate 1,952 of CABSFC010000076.1, forward strand.
GAAAAAGCCGTCGTACACCACCAGGGGAATCCGGATGTTATCCCGCAGCTCGCGGTAATCGCTCTGGCAGAACCCCAGCAGGATCAGTCCCTCCATATTCCACATGGACGCGTAGCGGATGATCTCATTCCACGCGGCGGTGGGCTTTACCATCATAAAATACCCGGCTCGCTCGATCTCCGCGGAAAGGGCGTTGACGGCGGAGGCGATAAAGGCGTCCTCCAGCACCCGGCCCTCGTATTTGGGGTGGTCGTTGATGACCACGCCGATGATGCGGGAGTTGTTCTGCGCCAGGAGCACCCCCGCCATGCTCGGGATATACTGTCTCCGCTCCAGAAGCGCCTGGACCCGCTTCACCGTTTCCTTTGACACCCGCTTCGTCTTTCCGTGAATGACATTGGATACCGTCGCCGTGCTCAGGCCCAGCTCCTCCGCGATATCCTGGATACGCACCCGTTCGCCCATGGCCCATGTCCTCTCTTTTGAAATTTCAGCTTTAGAATAAGGCAAATCCCACGGAAGCACAATAGGTTAATCGCGTAACCGATCCCAAAAACAAAAGGCTGTTTTGTGCACTTCCACAGTGCCGCGCCTCTGGGGCGCGGTACTCGACCCGCCTGCTCACGGCCATGCCAAGGCCCCTGGACTCCATGTGGCGGCCGATGCGAATGGGGCCGTCCTGCTTGTGAAATGCCTCCACGCTGGCCTGAGAGGTCTCTGCCGCCATGCCGTCCAGCGTGTGCTGGAAGCACACATGGCGAAGGCTCCGCTTTTTCATCTATTCCGGATTCAGGTCCACTGTGGAACAGCGGCTCAGGCAAAAGCCGGCCATATGCGGCCTCCATTGAAAAGTATCAGCCGTACCTGTATATCGGGGCGCTGAACAGCTGAAGGAGCCTCTCGGTCTGTTTGCGGTGGACAGACAGGCTCCGCTGGGAGATCAATGCTTAAAAACCCCTTGACAGACGCGAATGTGTCTGCTATACTCCGAACATCCGAATTCATAAATTATGATTTCGGATAATTTGAGAGGGGAGGACTGCGCGTGGAACAGAGTCTGCTGCCGGATGGATCTGTGGAGGCGTTTCGGGCGGTATCCAAGGAATTTGACACCATATATACCAGGTTTGCAAAGGTCTGCGGACTTTCAGAGGCGGAGTTCTGGTCGCTCCTCATGATCCGCGGCGGCGCGACCACCCAGACGGAGATCAGCGATCAGCTGTTCCTCAGCCGGCAGACCGTCAACTCCGCGTTTAAGCTGCTTGTGAAAAAAGGGCTGGTCCGGCTGGAGCCGCTGGAGCACAACCAGCGCACGAAGCAGGTGCTTCTGACCCAGTCCGGCGAGCGGTTCATGGAGCGGCGCATTGACCGCATGCTTGATGCCGAACAGCAGGCGTGGCAGGCCATGGAGGAGCGGGAGCGGGCGCTGCTGACCCGGCTCACGCGCAAATACGCCGGCCTGGTCCGAACGGCTCTGGAGCAAGCCCCAACCACAATTGAATCATCGTCATCGGAGGACCTGTCATCGTAATGACGCGGTCGAAAGAAAGATGTCGGGTGAGCCCGGTTACTGTGCTGGAATGTGTTTGTTCCGGTATGTAGCCGGACATTTTTATGCCGAACACGGAGAAAAACCATTGCCGAGATGATTCGGAGGACGCGCCGGCCGGTTCGGCGGGAAACACGCGTGAAATTCAGGAGGATACCATGTCATCATTAAGAAGAAAGACCCTGTTTACCTATGTGGTCCCGGCCACGCTGACCAACGCCTGCATTTTCCTGTTCACCATCGTGGACGGCATCTTCGTGGGCCACGGCGTCGGCACCCACGGCCTGGGGGCGGTCAACATCGCCGTTCCCTTCACCATGATCTGCGCGGCGCTGTTCATGCTCGCCAGCATCGGCGGCGTGACCGTCACCGCCATCCGCCTGGGCCGAGGCGACCGGGAGGGCGCCAATCAGGCATTCATGCATTCCTTCTCCGCCACGGCGGCGGTCACGGTGGTACTGTCTATTGTAGGCGTGTTCTTTACCGTCCCCGTTGCCCGGCTGCTGGGCGCCGACGACTCCTATCTCCCGATGGTGCGGGACTATCTGTTCTGGTACTCCCTGTTCATCATTCCCTCCGGCCTGTCCGTCAACCTGCAGAGCTTTTGCCGGAATGATGGCTCGCCCACTCTGGTAGCCGCCGCCACTGTCGCGGGCACTTTGTTCAACATCATTGCCGACTGGCTGTTCGTATTCCCTTTGAAAATGGGGCTGATGGGCGCGGCACTGGCCACCGGCATCTCCCAGACCATCACGCTGCTGATCGTTCTGACCCACTTTGTCCGGAAAAAGGGCGCTCTGCGTTTTTGCCGCTTCCGGTCCAATGGCGCTCTGTACCGCAAGCTGGTGTTTCGCGGCCTTCCGGAGATGATCGCCCAGTTTGCAACGCCCATCACGACGATCTGTATGAACCGCGTCCTGCTGGCCAATATGGGTGAGATCGGCGTCAACGCCTTTTCCATCATCTCCTATGTGGCCTCCTTCACCATGTCCGTGCTGTTTGGCAGCTCCGAAGGGCTGCAGCCCCTGTTTGGACAGAGCTACGGCGCGAAAGATGAGGACAGTCTGAAGTACTACTTCCGGGCCGGCGGCGTCATCAGCCTGGTGGGCAGCGCGGTGATCGTGGCGCTGACGGTGCTGCTGGACCGGGGCATCTGCGCCCTGTTCGGCGCGGATGCCGAGACGCTGGCGTTCACGGTGCGGAGTATGCCGCGGTATGTGTGGGGCTTTATCGTCGCTGGCATGAACATCCTCATGTCCGCTTACCTTTACTCCACCAAGCGGTCCAGGCAGGCTATTATCCTGAATGTCATGCGGAGCCTGGTGGTGAACATCGTGGTCATTTTGGGCCTGCCCGCTCTGCTGGGCAAGGGGATCGTGTGGTACACCTTCGGCATCTACGAGTGCATTGTACTGGTGCTGGCGGTGATGCTGCTGATGCACTCTGAGCGGAACGGCATCGAGTACAAATGAGCATCCATTGAGATACAGATAAAAATCAGCGGAGGGTGAGCGGAACATGAAAAACAGCTTTGCGAAAGTGATTCGGATCATAACAGTACCGCCTGTTTTGGCGCTGTCCATGCTGTTGATCCTCCGGTATGAGTTTGGAGATCGATTCGCTTCGATCCCTGTTCTATGGGGGACGATTTTGTGCCTGACGGTCATCCCCGCCTGTGCCTATCCAGCCGCCGCGATCTGGAAAGGCAAAGAGGCTGATACCCGAAGCCGGCAGCGCAAGCTGGCGTTTGTTCTGAACCTCCTGGGGTACGCCGGGGCCTTGCTCCTGAGTGTCATCACCAGCCGCGGGCGGATGCTGCTGGCGGTCACGAACGCCTACCTGATCGCGGCCCTGCTTCTGACGCTTCTGAACAAGACGTTCCGTATCAAAGCCAGCGGCCACGCCTGCAGCTGCGTTCTCCCGTTTCTGTTTCTCATTTACTGGCTTGGCCAAAAGGCCGCCGTCCTCTGTGTTCTGATCTATCTGGCCGAGCTTTGGGCGTCCGTTTCACTGAAACGGCATACGGTCAGAGAGTTTCTGCTGGGCAGCGCCGTGGCGCTGGGCACGTTCGCCTGCGTTTTGGGGGCGCTGCCGCAAGCGGGCTGATCTGTGGGGAGGATGCTTGCGGCAGCGGCGCCGTCATATGCCGTTTGCGGAATAAACTTGCGCCGAACCCGCGTCGCCCACACCTGTATCAAAACCGTGATCGGCCTGGGATACAAATTTGAAGGGGCAAAATGAGGAAGCAACAGACAGAGAAAAAGGGCCGCTGCCGGTTTCTGGAAACCGGCAGCGGCCCTTGGGTTATTTCGTTCCTGTTTCTCTCGCGGACGCTGGCGGTCTTGTCGGTCACGGCGGCGCGGAGCATCCGCCGTGAAGAAGCGCCCTGCCTTGCCCGCTCCGTAACAGCCCGGCCCCGTCCGGACGCGCGTCTATTCACGAGAGCGGGAAGGGGCCGCGCAGCTGGGCTACGACAGCGCGGAGAGCTGCCCAAGAATCATATCAATGACATTTTCACAGTGGACCGGATAACGCTCCTTGAGCACTTCCGGCCCGTTTTCCATCATGACAGGGGCCCCCACGAGATCCAGCATGGAGACGTCGTTGAAGTGATCGCCAAAGGCCATGATCTCGCCGGGAGAAACGCCGATCTCGTCACACAGCCTTTTTAAGCCGGCGCCCTTGGTCGCGCAGGAAAAGTCAATCCAGTTTTTGCCCGCGACGGCCACGTTGACCCGCTCCTTCCACGCTGGAGAGATCGCCTCATAGACGCTCCGGGTGTCCGGCTGGCAGTAGGCGGAGATCTGGACGACCTCGTCCCGGATATCCTCCACGCGGTCTATCATCACGATCCTGCTCCCCAGATAAGGCTGGATATTGGGGAAGGAATCCGGACTTTTCAGCATGAGATAGCTGGTATTCAGACCGGAAAACAGGATTTCACATTCCGGCCGCTCCAAAATCGCGGCGGCAAGGCCGCGGATGATCTCCTGGGAGAGGACCAGCTTTGTGATGGGCTGCTCCGGCTCTCCTTTTCCAAACACCAGCGCTCCGTTTTCACAGACATAGTAGATATGGTCCGCAGAGGGGCCGAACAGGCTGTAAAGGTTGGAGAACTGGCGGCCGCTGGCCGCGCAGAAGGCAATGCCTCTCGACGCAAGCCGCGGTATGAGCGTGTGGAGCTGGGGCGGAAGCGTCTCCTGTCCGTTTTGCAGCAGCGTGCCATCAATATCACAGGCGATCATTCGTACCATAGCGAACTCCCCTCAAATGTGTTCCCAAAACGGCTTCCGGGGCTGTCGTGAAAAAATCCCGCGTGCGGGGAGAGGCTCCACCCGGAGGGATGGAGCCTCAGAAGGGGGACTTACTGCTTCGCCGCCACGCCCAGGGCGCGGTAGACGTCCAGAATACGGACAAAGAGAGGATGGTCCGGCGTCAGGCCGGTGTAGGTCTCCAGGGCCTTCTCCACGCCCTCCGCCTGGATCTTGGCCTGCAGCTCCACGCTCTGGGCGTCGTCCGGGCAGTTGAAACGGAGGGCCGCGGCGGCGCCGAAGATCAGGTGATCCACGGGAAGGCCGTAGGAGTACGCCGTCATCAGCGGCTTGATCAGGCGGTCGGCGGGGTCCAGCTTGCGGATGGGTTCCCGGCCCACCCGGATGGTCTCGTCCTCCAGATAGGGGTTCTGGTAGCGGCTGAAAATACGGTTGATGTAGGCGTGGTGGGCGTCGGCGTCGAAGCCGAACTCCCGGATCAGGCCCTCGCCGCTCTCATAGATCGCCTTGTAGACGATGTCCCCGATGGCGGGGTCGCTGATGCTGTCCCGAATGGTGGTGTAGCCCTTCAGGCTGCCCAGATACGCGCAGATGGCATGGCCGCTGTTCAGGGTGAAGAGTTTCCGCTCCAGATAGGCCAGCAGGTTGTCCACGTAGGTCATGCCGGGGATATCCGCCAGCTCGCCCTTCCAGGCGGAGCGCTCCACGTCCCACTCGGAGTAGCTCTCCACCGCAGCGTCCAGGGGGTTCTCGAAGGAGGGCTTGGGGCAGATGCGGTCCACGGCGCAGTCCGCGAAGCCCACATACTGCTCAATGAAGTCGATCTCCTCCGGGTCCAGGTGGGTGACCACCTCGTTCTTCAGCCGGGTGGTGGTCCGCAGGCCGTTTTCGCAGCAGATGACGTTCATGGGAGAGGTGTTGCCGGCGGCTTTCCGGGCCCGGATGCCGGCGGCGATGGACTTGGCGATGATGGGCAGCACCCGGGGGCCCACCGCGGTGGTGATCAGATCGCACTGGGCGATGCGTTCCGGCAGCTCCGGGCCGTTGGAGAGAACGCCGTCGATGTTCCGGATGGTGATCTCCGCGCACTCCCGGTCCTGCACATGGACCGTGTACTGCTTTTTGGTGTTGATCTCCGTGATGATGGACTCCACCACGTCCGCGAAGGTGACATGCCAGCCCGCCTGCTCCAGCAGGGCGCCCATGAATCCCCGGCCGATGTTGCCGGCGCCGATTTGAATTGCCTGTTTCATCCTCTGCACTCCATTCTTCATAATATTATTTCAATATTGTGCCGCGCACAATGGTTCTCTCAGGAGGCCCGGCTCCGCCGGTTGGTGATAATCCACAAAAACAAGCCGCGAATTTTATGCATCCAGATTGATCGAAAATGATTGCTTTTGATTGATTTTTATGATAACATAAAAATCAGAAGATGTCAATCAAATTCGATCAAAATTTAAGGGGGTTTCAAATCATGTTGGCGGAACAGCGGGCGGAGACGATTTTACATGAACTGACGGAGCTGCGGACAGTCAGCGTATCCCACCTGTGCCGCCTGACCGGCGCGTCGGAGGCGACGATCCGCCGGGATCTGAACTCCCTGGCCCACCAGGGCAAGCTGAGTAAGGTCCACGGGGGCGCCACGCTGGCGGAGGTGGAGGAGGTCTACGGCAAGGCGCCGGAATCCAGCCGCCTGCACATGGCCGAGAAGGACCGCATCGCCCGGTACGCCGCCAGTTTGATCGGAAATGACGATGTGGTCTATCTGGACGCGGGCAGCACCGTGATGCAGATGGTGGAATACCTCCAGAGCTCCAGGGCGCTGTTCATGACCAACAGCATCGAGTGCGCCTGCCGCCTGACGTGGTACAACCTGCAGACCCGGGTGCTGGGCGGGACGCTGAACCCCGGCGCCGTGAACCTGGTGGGGGCCGAGGCGCTGGCGTCCCTGGGGCGCTATAACTTCACCAAGGCCTTTCTGGGCATCGACGGCATCACCGTCAAGCAGGGCTTCACCGCCGCCGACCCGGAGGCCGCGGCGGTCAAGACGCTGGCGGTCTCCCAGTCCCAGCAGGTCTACGTGCTGGCGGACTCCAGCAAGTTCGGCCAGGTGACGGCCGCCTCCGTGGTGCCCCTCAGCGCCGCCCGGATCATCACGGACCGCCTGTACGACCCGGAGTACCGGGAGCACACCGTGGTCACCGAAGTGTGACGGCCCATCAAATCCGTTATCCCATGCGCGGTGATGCCGCGCCGAAATTATAAAAGCAAAGAGAGGAAGTATCATCATGGTATCTGCGAAAACGAAGGTCATCAATCCCCAGGGGCTGCACATGCGTCCCGCCCAGCTGTTTGTCTCTGAGCTGGCGAAGTACAACAGCGACGTCACCATCGTCTTCAACGGCAAAAGCGTCAACGGCAAGAGCATCATGCACCTGATGGCCGCCTGCATCAAGCAGGGCAGCGAGTTGGAGATCCGCTGCGAGGGCGAGCAGGAGGCCGAGGCCCTGAAGGCCGCCGTGGCCCTGGTGGAAGCCGGCCTGGGCGACCTGTAAGGCGCCCGGACCCCAAATCGAATTAGGAGGAACAGAAGATGATCCTACGGGGGATCGCCGCATCGGACGGTATCGGCCTGGGCCGGGCGGTGTGTGTACGCGAAGAAAATCTGGACTATTCCGGCGTGGCCTACTCCGGCAAGGAGTCGGAAAAGGCCCGCCTCCAGGCGGCCATTGAGCAGTTCGAGCAGCGCACCGCCGCCATGGCGGAGCATATCCGCCAGCAGGTGGGCGACAAGGAATCCGAGATCCTCACCGGGCAGATCGCCATGCTGGCGGACCCCTTTATGCGCTCCCAGATGCAGGACGCCATCGACGCCGGCTCCTGCGCGGAGGCGGCGGTGGACAACGTCTGCACCATGTACGCCGACATGTTCGCCGCCGTGGAGGACGAGATGATGCGCCAGCGCGCCACGGATGTCAAGGACATCCGCAGCCGTTTGCTTGGCATCCTGCTGGGCGTTTCCAGCGTGGACCTGTCCGACCTCCCCGCCGGCACCGTGCTGGTGACCCGGGAGCTGACGCCCTCCATGACGGTGGGCCTCCAGAAGGAGAATGTGGCGGCCATCATCACCGCCACCGGCGGCAAGACCAGCCACTCCGCCATCCTGGCCCGGGCGCTGCAGGTGCCCGCGGTCCTCAGCGTCGCCAAGGTGCTGGAGGTGGTGAAGGACGGCGACGGCCTCATCGTGGACGGCGGGGAGGGCATCGCCATCCTCAGCCCCGACGAGCGCACCCGCAGCGAGTATCTGGCCCGGCAGGAGGCGTATCAGGCCCGGATGGCGTCTTTGAGCGTCTACCGGGACCGCCCCACCGTGGACGCGGACGGCAGGGTCTACCACCTGTACGCCAACATCGGCTCCGCCGCCGACGCGGAGACCGCCGCCCGGTCCGGCGCGGAGGGCATCGGATTGTTCCGCACGGAATTCCTGTTCATGGACCGCGCCAGCCTGCCGGACGAGATGGTGCAGTACGAGGCCTACCGGGCCGTCTCCCAGACCATGGCGGGGAAAGAGGTCATCATCCGCACCCTGGACGTGGGCGGCGACAAGGCCATCGAGTACCTGGGCATGGAGAAGGAGGAGAACCCCTTCCTGGGCCACCGGGCCATCCGGTACTGCCTGGACCGGCCGGACCTCTACAAGGTCCAGCTCCGGGCCCTGCTGCGGGCGGGCGCCGAGGAGCGCAACATCAAGATTATGCTGCCCCTGGTCACCTGCGTGGACGAGGTCCGCGCCGCCCGGGAGCTGCTGGAGCAGTGCAAGCAGGAGCTGGCGGAGGCCGGCGTGCCCTATGACAAGGACATCGCCCTGGGCGTCATGATCGAGACTCCCGCCGCCGCCCTCATCGCGGACCTGCTGGCCCGGGAGAGCGACTTCTTCTCCATCGGCACCAATGACCTGACCCAGTACACCATGGCCGTGGACCGGGGCAACGCCCAGGTGGCCCAGCTGTACACGCCCTTCCAGCCCGCGGTGCTGCGGTCCATCCGCAATGTCATCACCGCCGCCAAGGAGGCGGGCATCCCCGTGGGCATGTGCGGCGAGGCCGCGGCGGACCCCGGGCTGATCCCGCTGCTGATGGCCTGGGGCCTGGACGAGTTCTCCGTCAGCACCTCCGCGGTGCTGTCCACCCGGGCCAACATCCACCGCTGGCGGGAGGATGAGGTGAAGCTCATCGCCCAGGAGGCCATGGGGCTGTCCACCGCCTCCGGTGTGGAGGGGTATCTGAAAAAGGTCTCCGCGCCTGAGAAGTGAGGCCGGACGCCGCAAAACGATCCAAAATTTTGAAAATTGTAAGATTAGAAAGGAGTTTCCGCCATGAAAGAGCGCGTGCAAAAATTTGGGCGGTTCCTCAGCGGCATGGTCATGCCCAACATCGGCGCTTTCATCGCCTGGGGCCTGATCGCGGCCTTCTTCATCGCCGACGGCTGGTTCCCCAATGAGACCATCGCCGCCATGGTCACGCCCATGCTGAACTACCTCCTGCCTTTGCTGATCGGCTACACCGGCGGCAAGATGGTGGGCGGCCAGCGGGGCGCCGTCTGTGGCGCCATCGCCACCCTGGGCGTCATCGCGGGCGCGGACATCACCATGTTCATCGGCGCCATGATCGCCGGCCCCCTGGGCGGCCTGTGCATCAAGAAGTTCGACCAGTTCATGGAGGGCCATGTGCCCGCCGGCTTTGAGATGCTGATCAACAACTTCTCCGTGGGCATCCTGGGCGCCATCCTGGCCATCATCTGCGTGTTCATCATCGGGCCGGTGTGCACGGTCCTGACCAGCGCTCTGGGCGCCGGCGTGGGCGTCCTGGTGGACCACGGCCTGCTGCCCGTCACCGCCATCCTGGTGGAGCCCGCCAAGGTGCTGTTTTTGAACAACGCCATTAACCACGGCGTGTTCACCCCCATCGGTACCGAGCAGGCCATGGAGATGGGCAAGTCCATTCTCTTCATGATCGAGTCCAACCCCGGTCCCGGCCTGGGTCTGCTGCTGGCCTACTGCGTGGCGGGCAAGGGCAACGCCCGTTCCTCCGCCGCCGGTGCCGCCATCATCCAGTTTGTGGGCGGCATCCATGAGATCTACTTCCCCTATGTCCTGATGAACCCCATCCTGATCCTGGCCCCCATGATCGGTAACATCTGCGGCATCTTCACCCTGTCCGTGCTGGGCGGCGGCCTGAAAGCCGCGGCCTCTCCCGGCAGCATCATCGCCGAGATGCTGATGACCCCCAAGGGATGCTACTTCGCCAATATTGCCGGCATCGCCGTGGCGGCTGTGGTCAGCTTCGTCATCGCCGTGTTCCTGCTGAAGAACTTCGGGAAGGATGGCGACCTGGAGGCGGCCCAGCAGCAGGTGGCGGCCAGCAAGGCTGCTTCCAAGGGCCAGACCGTGGCCGCTGTGGAGGGCGGCGTGCAGGTGTCCGCCGCCGACGTGCGGAAGATCGTCTTCGCCTGCGACGCCGGCATGGGCTCCTCCGCCATGGGCGCCACCATGCTGCGCAACAAGCTGAAGGACGCGGGCGTCACCGGCATTGAGGTGGTCCACGCCCCTGTCTCCGAGATCCCCAAGGACTGCCAGATCGTCGTCACCCACCACGAGCTGGCCGCCCGGGCGGCCTCCAGCAATCCCGGCGCGGAGATCATTCCCATCCAGAACTTCATGGGCGCCCCCGAGTACGACACCCTGGTGGCGCGTTTCACCAGCGGCAGGACCGAGCCCGCCCCCGCGGAGCCCGCCGCGCCCGCCGCGGAACCCGCGCAGGAGGCCGCCGCCGAGACCGGCAGCGAGCTGCTGGAGCGGAAGAACATCGTCCTGAACTGCGAGCCTGTGACGCCGGAGGAGGCCATCCGGGCCTGCGGCCGGCTGCTGGTGGAGAGCGGCTATGTGGACGAGGCGTACATCCAGGGCATGCTGGACCGCGAGGCCAGCTTCTCCGTGGCCATCGGCAGCCATGTGGCTATCCCCCACGGCACCAACGACGTCAAGCCGCTGATCAAGCGCAGCGGCATGGTGGTCATGACCTATCCGAAGGGCATCGAGTGGAACGGCGACCAGGTCAAGCTGGTGGTCGGCATCGCCTCCAAGGGCGAGGAGCACCTGGAGATCCTGGGCCGCATCGTGGCCATTGCCTCCTGCGACGCGGATACCGACGCCCTTGTGGCCACCGCCGACGCGGAGGGCCTCTTCAAGAAGCTGAACGGCCTCGAATAACGCGGGAGCGCGGGATTTCCGTTTGACAGATCGGCTCTCCTGCCCCATTTCCCCTAAAGCAGGACGCGCCGGATGCCTGAAAGGCAT
>CABSFC010000077.1 GCA_902476875.1 uncultured Oscillibacter sp.
CGCCCGCGCCTCGTCCTCCGGCAGACCCAGCACATAAAAGGCCAGGCGCTGGGCGGATTTGCCGCCGATGCCCGGCAGGCGGGCGAACTGCTCCACCAGCTTTTCAAGGGGTGCGGGGAAGTATTCCATGCTTTGCGCTCCTTTGATTCGTTTGCCTATGGCAAACAAATGAATTAAAATTATTTTCGCCGCGGCGTGTACGTGGCGAAAATTCCCCGACCCAGCCGCCTTGGGCGGCGTTCACCAGTGACCGATGTCACTGGTGAGGGGTGGTTAGGAGGGGAGCCTGCTCCCCTCCTAAGCTAGGTCCATGGCGAACAGGGCCGCCGCGCCGCCGGTGTGGATGAACACGATGTCGTCCTGGCCGTCGAAATAGCCGTCCTTCAGCAGCTTCAGCATCCCCGCCCAGGCCTTGCCCGTATAGACGGGGTCCAGCAGGATGCCCTCGGTCCGGGCCAGCTCCTCGATGTAGGGGGTGTCCTCGGCGTTGGGGATGGCATAGCCCTGGCCGATGTGGTAGACCATCTGGAAGTCGTCCGCCTCCCGCTGGAAGGGGCAGTCCAGAATCTCCGCCGCCCGGGCCGCCAGATCAGGGGCGATCTTCTCGAAGGGGTCGTCGTCCACGCCCATGCCCGTGACCTTCACGCCGGGCAGGAACAGTTTGGCGCCCAGCAGCAATCCGCCGGTGGTGCCGCCGGAGCCGGTGGCGGAGACGATGTGACCGATCTCCACCCCTGCCGCCGCGGCCTGCTCCGCCAGCTCCCGGACGCCGTTGGCATAGCCCACGGCCCCCAGGGGGTTGGAGCCGCCCACGGGGATGTCATAGGACTTGTGGCCGTCCTTTGCCAGCTCCGCGCCCACGCGGCGCATCTCGGCGTAGATGTCGTCATAGCTGTCCGTGTCCATAAAGCGGACGTCGGCGCCGAAGATGTCGTCCAGCACCAGGTTGCCCTTATGCTCGGTGACGCCCCGCTTCTTGAGAATGAGGATGCACTTCATCCCCAGCCGCGCCGCGCAGGCGGCGGTGAGCATGGCGTGGTTGGACTGGGCGCCGCCGGTGGTGAACACCGTGTCGCAGCCCTGGGCCCGGGCGTCCGCCAGCAGGAACTCCAGCTTGCGGACCTTGTTGCCGCCCAGGGCCACGCCGCACATGTCGTCCCGCTTAATCCAGATGTTTTTGCCGTATTTCGCGCTGATGCCCTCCAGCTTGTAAAAAGGCGTGGGAAAGACCCCCAGGGAGACCCGGGGCAGATCGCTGATGTTCCGCATGGCCGCTTACCCCCTCAGCTCCGCGATGCGGGCGGGGATGTCGGGGGCCTTGTACACGGCGCTGCCCGCCACCAGCACGTTGGCGCCCGCCTTGATGCAGGTCCCGCAGGTGTCCGGGGCCACGCCGCCGTCCACCTCCAGCTCGCAGGCCGGATTCTTCTCGTCGATCCATTTGCGGATGGCGGAGACCTTGGGCATCATGTCCGCCATGAACTTCTGGCCGCCGAAGCCCGGCTCCACGGTCATGACCAGGATCAGCTCCACCTTCTCCAGGAAGGGCAGCGCCGCCTCGGCGGGCGTCTTGGGCTTCAGCACGACGCCGGCCCTTTTGCCCCTGGCGTGGATCTTGTCGATGGCGGCGTGGATGTTCTCCCCGGTGTCGGACTCCACATGGACGGTCACCAGGTCGGCGCCCGCGTCGCAGAACCGCTCCACGTACCGCACTGGCTCCACGATCATCAGGTGGACGTCCAGGAACATGTCCGTCACCTTGCGGATGGACTGCACCACGGGGATGCCGATGGTGATATTGGGCACGAACATGCCGTCCATGACGTCCACATGGACGTAGTCGGCGGCGGCGATGCGGTGGATATCCCGCTCCAGATTGGCAAAATCGGCGGAGAGAATGGACGGTGCGATTTTGATCATGAGAAAGCCCTCTTTTCTTTCAGATCGGCGGCGGTGGAGCGGGGACGGGCGGTTCCGGCCCGGTGGCGGCGCCGTCCGCCGCCGCATAAACTGGTGCAAGCGGCCAGGACGCCCCCGGTCAACAAGTCCACGCAGCGTCCGCCCCTGGGTCTGGCGCCGCCGCTTTTTTGGATATAGGGAGCCGGTGGGTCCACCTGCCGGCTCCCCTTTGCAGTGGTATCAGTGTATCAAAATCCCGCCCCAAAAGCAAGAGGACGTAAATTTTTCCGCTGTTGCAAATGCGGCTTACAAATCCGTAATATTCGGATATTCTAATGATGTAAATTGAGTGAGGACGGTGAAAACGGTGGAAAACCGCATAGACTATGAGCGGCGGGCGGAGCTGCTGAAAGCCCTGGCCCACCCTGTGCGGCTGCGGATCGTCCATGGCCTGCTGAGCACCGGCTGTCACAACGTGCGCTGCATGGAGGAGCACATCGGCATCTCCCAGTCCTGCATCTCCCAGCATTTGCAGCGGCTGCGGGCCGCGGGCGTGGTGGCCGCGGAGCGGTGCGGCAACGAGGTCTACTACCACGCGACGTCCAAAGAGGTAGCCGCCCTGGTGGCGGCGCTGATGGGAGAGGAGGCGGAGCGCTATGTCCTATGACGTGCTGGTCATCGGCGGCGGTCCGGCGGGGCTGTCGGCGGCGCTGAACGTCCGGGCAAGAGGGCGGAGCGTTCTGGTGGTCTCCAATCCCCTGGAGGAAAATCCCCTGTGGCGGGCGGGAAAGGTGGACAACTACCTGGGCCTGCCCGGCCTGTCGGGGCCGGAGCTGCTGACGGCCATGCGCCGCCACGCGGAGAGCGCGGGGGCGGAGTTCCGGGCCGGCAAGGCGCTGAGCACCGTCCGCATGGGGGACACCTGGTATGTCAGCATCGACAGCGACATGGAGAATGCCAGAGCCGTCGTGCTGGCCGCGGGCGTGGCCCGGGGGAAAAAGTTCCCCGGCGAGGCGGAGTTCCTGGGCCGGGGCGTCAGCTACTGCGCCACCTGCGACGGGATGCTGTACCGCGGAAAGCCCGTGGCGGTGCTGGGCTACAGCGACACGGCGCGGCGGGAGGCGGAGTTCCTGGCGGGCATCGGCTGTTCCGTCACCTACTTTGACCGGCCCAAAAGCTGCGCCGTCACCGGCGGGGACCGGGTGGAGGCCGTTACCTGCGACGGCGAGACGGTTCCGGTGGACGGCGTGTTCCTCCTGCGGCCCACCATGGCCCCCACGGACCTGTTCCCGGGGCTGGCGGTGGAGAACGGCTATGTGACGGTGGACCGGAAAATGCACACAAACCTACCGGGTTTGTTCGCGGCGGGGGATTGCACCGGCGGACCCCTCCAGGTGTCCAAGGCCGCCGGCGAGGGCCTGACCGCGGGCCAGAGCGCCGCCGGATACGCGGCGGAGATCCTGAGAAAAAACAGGTAAATCACAAATAAAAGGAGAATTGATCATGGCAATCAAACATTTCAAGACCGCGGAATTTGACGCCGCCGTGGACGCGGCGCCCCTGGCGATGGTGGACTTCTGGGCCTCCTGGTGCGGCCCCTGCAAGATGCTCTCCCCGGTGGTGGAGGCCATCGCGGAGCAGTACGAGGGCAGGGCCCTGGTGGGCAAGGTGAACGTGGACGAGGAGCCGGAGCTGGCCCAGCGCTTCGGCGTCATGAGCATCCCCACGGTGGTGTTTTTGAACCAGGGCCGGGAGTTTGACCGGAAGGTGGGCGTGATGCCCGCCGAGGAGTTCACCGAGGTCCTGGACGCGAACCTGTAAGGAAAAAACCGGGGCGGCCCGCGCTTTGCGCGGGCCGCCTGTTTTTTTCGATCACTCCGCGAAGACCTCCGCCAGCAGGGCCATGGCCTCGCCCAGGCGGGCGGGCTCCAGCCCGGCGTAGTTCACCACCAGCGTGTGGGCATAGCGGGGGCTGGGGACGGCCTCGTACTCCGACAAAAAGGCCAGCCGGACGCCGAGCTCCCCGGCCCGGCGGCGGATGTCCTCGTCCGTCCGGCGGGTGTCCAGCCGCAGCAGGAAGTGGAGCCCCGCGCCCTGCTCGGAGAAGGTGACGCGGCCCGCGAAGGGGCTGTTCTGGAAGGCCTCGATCACCGCCGCCCGGCGGGCGCGGTACTCCTTCCGCATCCGGGAGAGGTGCTGCTCGTAGTACCCCCCGGCCAGGAACCGGGCCAGGACATGCTGCTCCAGCACCGGCACCGTGCAGGCGTAGAAGTCCAGCTCCCGCCGGTACCGCTCCAGCAGCCGGGGCGGCAGGACCATGAAGCCCATGCGCATGGAGGGGGAGATGGTCTGGGAAAAGGTGTTCATGTATACCACCTGCCCCCGGGTGTCGATGCTCTGAAGGGTGGGGATGGGCCGCCCGGCGAAGCGGAACTCGCTGTCGTAGTCGTCCTCGATGATGACGCCGCCGGTCTGCTCCGCCCACCGCAGCAGCGCCCGCCGCCTGCCGATGGAGGTGACGATGCCCGTGGGATAGTGGTGGGTGGGCGAGATGTGGACCACGTTGGCCCCGGACGCCTCCAGCGCCGGGAGGCTCATGCCCTGCCGGTCGATGGGCACCGGCACGCAGGCGGCGCCGCACTTGGCGTAGACCTGCCGGATCTTGGGGTAGCCCGGGTCCTCCACGGCAAAGACCGCCGTCTGGCCCGACAGGCAGCCGCCGCCCAGGAGCTGGGCCAGCAGCATGTACAGGTACTCCGCGCCGGCGCCCACCACGATCTGCTCCGGCGACACCGCCATGCCCCTGAAGTCCCGCAGGTCGTCCGCGATGGCCTGCCGCAGGGCGTACAGGCCCTGGTGGGGCGTGGGGGAGAGGATGGCCGCGCCGCCCTCGGACAGCACCTGCCGGGTCAGCCGCGCCCAGGTGGAAACCGGAAAGCGGGAGACGTCCACCTGGTTGCGGCCCAGGTCCAGCCGCCAAACCCTGGCGGGCGGCTCCGCCGGGATGGGCGCGGAGGCGGCGGGCCTGGGGGCCCGGTCCACCGGGGCCACGAAAAAGCCCCGCTTGGGCCGGGTGTAGACGTAGCCCTCCGCCTCCAGCTGCTGGTAGGCGCCCTCCACCGTGATGACGGACAGGTGCAGATGCTCCGCCAGCGCCCGCTTGGAGGGCAGGCGCTCGTCCGTTGCCAGGGCGCCGCTGAGGATGTCCGCCCGGATGCGGCGGTACAGGTATTCATACAGGGGCAGGCCGCCCCGGTCCTCCATGGAATAGGTCAGCATGTGGCACCTCCGATCTGACCTTATAAAAAAGTTCCTTTTTGGATATTTCAATCATATCACAATTGGGCTATGATGGCAACATCAAGAGTCACACGGAAGGAGAAACCGATATGGAAAGGACAATGAACCAAAGCCAGACCAGGCTGCTGGTGATGACGGGCCTGTTCGCGGCGCTGGGCTGCGTGGCCACGATGGTGCTGCAGGTGCCGTCCCCCACCGGCGGCTACATGAACCTGGGCGACACGGTGGTGATCCTGGGGGCCTATCTGCTGGGGCCTGTCTGGGGCGCCGTCGCCGGCGGCGTGGGCCCCGCCCTGGCGGACCTGCTGTCGGGCTACACGATGTATGTTCCGGCGACGCTGGTCATCAAGGCCATGATGGGCGTTTTGGCGGCGGTGCTGTACCGGGCCATGGGGAAAAAGGCGTGGGGCGTGCCGGTGTGCGCCGTCGTGGCGGAGATCCCCATGGTGGTGGGCTACTGGCTGTTCGACGGCTTCCTGGCGGGCAGTCTGGCGGGCAGCGCGGCGGGCATCCCCAGCAACCTGGTCCAGGCGGCTTTCGGCATCGTGGCCTCCACCCTGCTGGCGCTGGCCCTGCGGCGGAGCGGCTATGTGCGCAGGGAGTTTCCCGCGCTGTGAATCCCGTGTAAAACGATCCCCCGGCGGGTTCTAAAACCCGCCGGGGGATTGTACATTTTTGAAGGATATCCTCAAAAGCCGCCCAGACCGTCGGGGCCGCCCCAGGCGGATTCCTGCCGGGGCGCGGCGCCCTCGCCCACGCCGGAGGTGCGCTTGGCGGTCTCAAAGTAGTCAAGCTCCACGCACTGGTAGTTGGCGTAGTAGAACAGCGCCGCCACCAGGGACCACAGGCCGATGATCAGCGTCCAGACCCAGTCGGGCAGGCCCAGATACAGGACGGCCTCCGTCGGGAGGCTCCGCAGGCTGCCGCTGGCGTAGGCCATGGCGGTCCGCGCCAGATGGGAGTAGACGGCGCCGGTGTAGACCACGGAGGGGATGGAGGCCAGCAGGCTCCAGCCGAGATAGCTCAGGTCCAGCGTGAACAGCTGGCCCTTGTAGCCCAGAGTCTGCCGCTTGCTCATATCCAGGGCCTCCATGACGCCGACGCCGGGGTTCTCATACAGGTTGTACAGGGCAAAGCGGTAGCGGTAGGCGGCGATGATGCCGGGGATCATAAAGAGCATGGACCATAAGAAGATAAAGAAGCCCATGACGATGTTCAGCCCAATGATCTTCCCCACGAAGGAGAAGCCGTCGAACAGCGTCAGGTACTCCGCCCGCTCGCCCCGGCGCACGGCCATGCAATACAGCACGAACCCGGCGCCCAGCACCCAGCTGAGCAGGGTGGCCAGGATGCTGATGAAGGTGGACAGGAGCCCGGTCTCCCCGCTGAAGGAGACCAGCAGGTTCAGCGCCAGACTCAGCGCCAGATACAGGGCCACCATGCCCCTGGGGGACACCTCCGCGCCCGCCAGCAGCTCCCTGGCCCGGGCCTTGCATTGCTTTCTGTCAATCAGTTCAGTCATCGTCACAGAACCTCCATGCGGTGGTTTGCCGCCGTACAGGCCGGCTGACACCAGTGTATCATGTTTCGGCGGAATTGACAAGGGAGGAGGCCGGGGAGGGCGCAATTTCCATAAGGAAAGGAAGAATATCCAAAACCATGAAAAAACCGTGAAGAAAAGGGCCTGTTTCCGCAAAAAAAGTCGTTCATAGTCTGGACATTTTTTTGAATTAGGTGTAGAATGAAGCGCAGTATGTGGTAGTCCGGTCAGAGTTGAGCGCCCTGTTTACCGTCGAACAGGGAGCTTGACCGCGCTCTGGACGCTATAGGAGTAAAAATGAGGTGAAGACAATGGCACAAGCTTTCTTTGGCGGCGTTCATCCCCATGACATGAAAGCCGCGACCAATGAAAAGGCCATCGAACAGCTGGCGCCCCCGGCTGAGGTGGTCATTCCCATGTCGATGCACTTTGGCGCGCCCTGCACGCCCCTGGTCAAGGCGGGGGACCATGTGAAGGTGGGCCAGAAGATCGGCGAGTTTCGCGGTCTTGGCGCGCCCATTCACGCCAGTGTTTCCGGCAAGGTCAAGGCTGTGGAGCCCCGGCCCTACAGCATGGGCGGCAACATCACGTCCGTCATCATCGAAAACGACTTTCAGGATGAGCTGTCCGAGGAGGTCCAGGCCCCCGCGGACCCCGACGCCCTGACGGTGGAGGAGATGGTGGAGGCCGTCAAAAACGCCGGCATCGTCGGTATGGGCGGCGCGACGTTCCCCACCCACACCAAGATCTCCAGCGGCATCGGCAAGGTGGACACCGTCATCATCAACGGCGCGGAGTGCGAGCCGTACATCACCGGCGACCACCGCACCATGCTGGAGCGGCCCGAGGAGATCATCGGCGGCTGCAAGTATCTGGCCAAGATGTTCGGCGTGGACAAGGTCGTCATCGGCGTGGAGGACAACAAGCAAAACGGCATCGACGCCATGCGGAAGGTCATCGCCGAGACCAGCGCCCCCGTGGTGGTGGAACCCCTGCGTTGCCGCTACCCCCAGGGCGGTGAGAAGCAGCTGTGCCAGGCCATCACCGGCAAGCAGGTGCCCCCCGGCGGCCTGCCCAGCAACATCGGCTGCGCCGTGTTCAACATCAACACCACCTGCGCCATCTACCGCGCCATCACCCAGGGCATGCCCGTGGTGAAGAAGGTGGTCACCGTCTCCGGCTCCGGCGTTGTGGAGCCGAAGAACCTGGAGTGCCCCATCGGCACCCCCGTCTCCCTCCTGTTCGACGCCTGCGGCGGCCTGAAGGACGGTACATACAAGATCATCGCCGGCGGCCCCATGATGGGTATGGCCCAGTACACCGCGGACGTCCCCGTGGGCAAGGGCACCGGCGCCATGCTGGCCTTCTGCGAGAACGAGGAGCAGACCGTGGAGAACCCCCAGTGCATCCGCTGCGGCAAGTGCGTCGCCGCCTGCCCCGTGCACCTGGAGCCCCTGTTCATGTATCAGTACGCCTCCAAGAACATGGTGGATGAGCTGAACGACGCCCATATCATGGACTGCATGGAGTGCGGCGCCTGCGCCTACGCCTGTCCGGCCCGCATGCACCTGACCCATATGTTCAAGTACGGCAAGCAGCTGGTGAAGAACAAGGCGGCTGCCGACAAGGCCGCGGCCGAGGCCAAGAAGAAGGCCGAGGAAGAGAAAGCGGCCGCACAAGAGAAGGAGGCTGTGAACAAATGACGGATTACAAGAATTTGAAGCTCATTGCCACTTCCAATCCGCACATCCGCAGCAGCGAGACCACCCGTTCCATCATGCTGGACGTCATCATCGCCATGTTGCCCGCCCTGGCCTGGGCCTGCGTCAACTTCGGCTTTCGCGCCCTGACCCTGACCGCGGTGTCCGTGGTGGCCTGCGTGTTCTGGGAGTGGCTGTACCGCCGGCTGATGAAGAAGCCCCAGTCCGTGGGCGACCTCAGCGCCGTCGTCACCGGCATGCTGCTGGCCTTTGTCTGCCCCGTGCAGATGCCCTATTGGATGATCATCATCGGCGACTTCTTCGCCATCATCGTCGTCAAGCAGCTCTTCGGCGGCATCGGCAAAAACTTCGTCAACCCCGCTCTGGCGGGCCGCGCCGTGCTGCTGGCCAGCTATGCCGGCACCATGACCAGCTGGGTCGACCCCGCTGTCAACAAGGCTGCCGTCATCGGCTCCAACGTGGATATCGTGACCACCGCCACCCCCCTGGCCATGATGAAGGGCGGCGAGTTCGAGGCGCTGCTGGGCACCTACGGCCTGAAGGAGATGTTCATGGGCCAGATCCCCGGCTCCCTGGGCGAGGTCTCCGTGCTGATGCTCCTCATCGGCGGCATCTACCTGATCTGGCGCAAGGTCATCAACTGGCAGACCCCCGTGGCCTACATCGCCACCGTGGCCGTCCTGACCTTCCTCTTCCCCAAGTACGGCTCCAATGTGGAGTGGATGCTCTACAGTGTGTTCGGCGGCGGATTGATGCTGGGCGCTTTCTTCATGGCCACCGACTACGCCACCTCCCCCGTCACCAAGAAGGGCCAGCTGGTCTTCGGCATCGGCTGCGGACTGTTCACCGTGCTGATCCGTTACTTCGGCTCCTATAACGAGGGCGTCTGCTATTCCATCATGGTCATGAACCTGTGCGTGGCCCTGATCGACAAGTACACCAAGCCCACCCGCTTTGGCATCGTGAAATCCGACAAGAAGGAGGCGGCCGCGAAATGAGTAACGAAGTGAAGACCAAGGAAAAGGTCGATATGGACCCCAAGTACATCATCAAGCTGACCGTGACCCTGTTCGTCACCTGTCTGGTCGTCGCCGCCGCCCTGGGCGGAGTCAACGCCATCACCAAGGACAAGATCGCCGCGATCAACTGGGAGAACACCCAGAACGCCATGAAGGCCGTTGTGGCCGACCCCGACAACACCACCTTCTCCGAGGCTCTGGAGAACACCGACGCAATGACCGCCGCCGCGTCCTCCGCCGGCGCCACCCTGGACTCCGTGTACGAGGTCCTGGCCGGCGGCGAGAGCGCGGGCTACGCCGTCAAGGTCGTGGCCAGCGGCTCCCAGGGCAGCATCGAGATGATGGTGGGCGTGGACGCCGAGGGCGTCGTCACCGGCGTGTCCATCGTCTCCAACTCCGAGACCTCCGGCATCGGCTCCAAGGTCATGGACAATGAGCCCACCGCCGCCGGCGTGGGCGTGCTGAGCCAGTTTGAGGGCAAGAGCGCCGCTGACGGCGCCCTGACCGTGGGCAGCAACGTGGACGCCATCTCCGGCGCCACTGTCTCCACCAAGGGCGTGACCACCGGCGTCAACGCCGCGCTGGCCGTGGCCGGCGCCATCGGCTGAGAAGGAGGATCGTCGTATGAATTTGAAAAAACAGTTTGTTGAGGGCCTGCTGACCCAAAACCCGGTGCTGGTGCAGGTGCTGGGCATGTGCTCCACCATGGCCATCACCACCTCGTTCTTCAACGGTCTGGGCATGGGCGTGGCCGTCACCATCATCCTGACGTTGTCCAACGTCATCATCTCCGCCATCCGCAAGATCGTGCCCGACAAGATCCGTATCGCCATGTTCATCGTGGTCATCGCGGGCTTCGTCACCTGCGTGGACCTGCTGATCCAGGCTTTCGTGCCCGCCCTGTCCAAGTCCCTGGGCGTGTTCATCCCCCTGATCGTGGTGAACTGCATCATCCTGGGCCGCGCCGAGTCCTTCTCCTACAAGAACGGCGTCGCCGCGTCCTTCTTCGACGGCATCTTCCAGGGCATCGGTTACACCCTGGTGCTGATGGTCATGTGCATCATCCGCGAGTTCCTGGGCGCCGGCACCTTCGGCGGCGGCCTGCTGGGCGTGGACGGCAAGGGTATCCAGATCCTTCCCTCCCAGTTCCCCATCAAAATGCTGACCCTGCCTGTGGGCGGCTTCCTGGTGCTGGCCGCGCTGATCGCCGCCATGCAGTGGGCGCTGTCCAGACCTAAGAAGGAGGAGAGCAAATAATGGATCAGATTTACGAACTCCTGGCGATCACGCTGGGCGCCATTCTGGCGAACAACTTTATCTTCTCCCAGTTCCTGGGCTGCTGCCCCTTCCTGGGCGTCTCCAAGAAGGTCGACACCGCCGTGGGCATGGGCATCGCCGTGACCTTCGTCATGGGTCTGGCCTCCGCCGTGTGCTATGTGGTCAACGAATTCGTGCTGATTCGCTTTGACCTGGCGTACATGCAGACCGTGGCCTTCATCCTGGTCATCGCCGCCCTGGTGCAGTTCATCGAGATGTTCCTGCAGAAGTCCATGCCCTCCCTGTACACCGCGCTGGGCGTGTACCTGCCGCTGATCACCACCAACTGCGCCGTGCTGGGCGTGGTGCTGCTGAACGTGCAGAACAACTACAACTTCATCTCCTCCGTCGTCTACGGCATCACCGGCGGTATCGGCTTCCTGGTCGCCATCGTGCTGTTCGCCAGCATCCGCGAGCGCCTGGTGTTCGCCGACTATCCCAAGTGCTGGGACGGTTTCCCCATCGCATTGGTCACCGCAGGTCTGATGGCCCTGGCTTTCATGGGCTTCTCCGGCCTGAAGGTCTGGTAAGGAGGCGCTGAAGTATGGGTAATGTAATTGCTGCCGTTGTTGTGCTGGGCGTGCTGGGCGCTGTGTTCGGCATGGTCCTGGCTGTCGCCTCCAAGATTTTCGAGGTGAAGAAAGACCCCCGTGAAGAAGCCATCCTGAGCCACCTGGCCGGCGCCAACTGCGGCGGCTGCGGCTATCCCGGCTGCGCGGGCTGCGCCGCCGCCATCCTGGCCGGCACCGCCCCCGTCACCGCCTGCGCCCCCGCCGGCGCTGAAAACGCCGCCGCCATCGCCGCCATCATGGGCCAGGAGGCCCCCTCCGGCGAACGCCAGGTCGCGTTCGTCCGCTGCAATGGCGGCACCAACGCCAAGAAGCGCTTCGACTATGTGGGCGTGAAGGACTGCATGGCCGCCACCAAGGTCGCCGCCGGTCCTCTGGAGTGCGCCTTTGGCTGCTTGGGCTTCGGCTCCTGCGTGGCCGCCTGCCAGTTCGGCGCCATGTCCATCGGCCCCAACGGCTCCGCCGTGGTGGACCCGGACAAGTGCACCGCCTGCATGGCCTGCGCCAACGCCTGCCCCCGCAAGCTGATCGTCTCCGTCCCCGCCTCCAAAAAGGTCCATGTGGCCTGCGCCAACCAGGACAAGGGCAAGGCCGCCATGAGCGTCTGCGCCAGCTCCTGCATCGGCTGCGGCCTGTGCCAGAAGGAGTGCAAGAAGGACGCCGTCCACGTGGTGAACGGCGTGGCTGTCATCGACTATGACAAGTGCGTGGGCTGCAAGCTCTGCACCAAGGTCTGCCCCCGTGACGCCATCCTCCCCAAGGCCACCGCTGAGGAGAAGGAAAAGTATAAGGCCATCAAGAAGGCTCAGGCTGAGAAGGCCGCCGCTGCCAAGAAGGCTGCGGAAGAGGCTGCTCCTCAGGCCTAAGACTCCGTCTACGGATCAAATCCCGGCGCGGTCTGTCTCTGATCAGGACAACAACTGAATCCGGGAAAACCCCGACAGATCATCGCTTTGCGATGTCTGTCGGGGTTTCTTTATAACAAGGTTCCAGTTTGACTTTGTATTCTAAAAGGAGCCAGAGCCTTGTATCTTCGATGGTTTCAGAGGGCATAGAAAGACAAAAGGAAATTAGGATATATAAAAACACGGGCTGAAAGTGTTTACACTTTCAGCCCGTGAACAGTTGGGATTTATCGATTTGCCGCTTGCCCGGCGTTTTCGCCGTTAGAGGGGGCGGGGGAACCGCCGTATTCTGTTTGCTCCCGCCGCATGAGCGAGACGCGGACACGGAGCTGCTGGAGCTTGTTCTCCCCCTGAATACCCACCTTTTCGTAAATATCCCGACGGTAGGAGTAGACCGTGCTCATCTTTTTCCCTAATTGCTCCGCCAATACCTGAACGCTGATGCCGTCTACCATGGCGTCGATCACAGTCCGGGCTTCCGGTCCCAACTTCTGATAGGCGGACAAGAACAGTTGATATTCCTCGGGATCGATCTCGCTCTTTCGGCGCTGGGCCAGACGCTTGGCGTTGGCCTCTGCCTGCTCCATTTGGCCCCGCAGGTCCTGCCGCTCTGTTTCCAGATCCGTGATGGTCCGCTCATGGACACGCAGCTTGTTGGAAAGGGGCAGAAGTTCTTCGAAGAAAGGGTTTCCCGCCTCGCTGCCGGCTGCGGTGACGTGGTCGATATCCTCCAGAATGGGGGTGAAGTAGCGGCGGGTGTAAAATAGACAGCAGACCACGCCGAAAAACATCAGCAATATCAGCAGCCCGCCGATCTCCAACCG
>CABSFC010000078.1 GCA_902476875.1 uncultured Oscillibacter sp.
CCCCCGTTCCGCTGTCCTTTGTATAAAACCGCTAGACACATGTGTCCAGCAGCATCCGCACCCGGCTTTCCACCGTGCCGTCCCGGGTGGAGGCGTCGTAGTCCACGCCGACGATCAGGCTCCCGGGCAGGACGCGCTGGAGCAGGGCGAACTGGCCCCGGGCGTAAATATGGCCCGGCAGGCAGCCGAAGGGCATGACGCCCAGCACTTTCCGGTAGCCCGCCCGGACCCAGGCGGCGGTCTCCGCCGACAGGAGCCAGCCGCTGCCCACGGCACAGGACACGGGGGTCAGGCCCTCCGCCTGGGCTTTCAGCTCCCGATAGGGCGGCGGGACCGTGAAGCCCGCCGCCCGGAGGACGTCCACCAGCGCCTCCTGCCGGGCGGCGAACCAGTCCGCGGCGGCCCGTCCGCCCAACCGGAGGGGCAGGGGGCCGTTGTCCAGGTGGGTGTCCATGTAGTAGAGGGCATACCAGCTCAGGCCGCCCACGGCCATCTCGCAGCCATGCTTAGCCAGACAGGTCTCCAGGTCCCAGTTCCCCAGGCGGCAGTATTTGGTGTAGATATCCCCGACGACCGCCACCTTCTGCGCCTGTCGCTCCACGGTGGGGACGGCCCGGAAGTCCGCCGCCATCTCCCGACAGCGGCGGAGGACGGCCCGGGCGTCCGGAACGCGGGCATGTCGCAGCTCGCCGGAGAGACGCTCCACCCAGCGGGTCCACAGGGCGTCCGTCTCGCCGCGGAGGGCCTCGTAGGGGCGCGCCTGATTCCGCAGCAGCATCAGCGAGTCCCCCCACAGCACGGCGGCCGCGGCCCGGCGGGCCATGGCGGCGGTGACGGGCAGGGCGGCTTCCCGCGCGATGCCCCGGACGTTCAGGCTCAGCAGCTGGACCCGGGCAAAGCCCGCCCGGTCCAGCACCGGACGCAGCAGGCGGATGAGGCAGGAGCCCCGGCAGGCGTCCCCCGCCTGGGAGATCAGAACGGCGGTGCGGTCCGGGTCGTATCTGCCGCTTTGCAGGGCCGAGAGCACCTGTCCGGTGATGAGGACGAAGGGGTAGCACAGGTCGTTGTGGACGTGGCGCAGGCCCAAATTTTCAATATCCTCGCCGCCATCCAGCACCACGGCGTGCCGGCTTTCCGTTTCAAAGGCCCACCGCAGCAGGGGCCAGTGGGCGTCGAACAGGGCGGGAATCAACAGCGTGCGGGGAGTTCTCTCCGTCATGGCGCCTCCTCCAGCCGCTCGTCCAGCAGCATGCGGACGCGGCTCTGGACGGTGCCCTCGCCGGTGCTGGCGTCGTAGTCCACGCTGACCAGGCGGACGCCGGGGAGCTTGCGCTGGAGGGCGGCGTACTGGCCTTTGCCGAAGATGTGCCCCGGCAGACAGGCGAAGGGCTGGACGCATAGAATTTTCCGATATCCCAGCTTTGCCCAGGCCGTGGCCTCGGCGGCGATGAGCCAGCCGTCGGCCACGGTGACGTTCAGCGGGGCGTAGCCCTCCGCCTGACGCTTCAGGTCCGCGAAGGGCGGCAGCGTCTCAAAGCCCGCGCGGCGGAGGATGTCCAACATGTCCCGCTGGATGCCCGCCGCGTACCGCTCCAGCAGGCGGTACAGCTTCCGCTGGGCGGCGGCACCCTTCATGGCGTGGGTGTCCATGTAGTACAGGGCGTACCAGGTGACGCCGCCCACGCCGGTCTCGCAGTGCTCCGCCGCCAGATAGCGCTGGAGGTCCCAATTGCCCAGATGGCAGTATTTCGTGTAGATTTCGCCCACAATGGCCACCTTCTGCGCCTGCCGCTCCACGGTGGGGAGGGCTCGGAAATCAGCCGCCATCTCCCGGCAGCGGCCCAGCATGGCGGCGCGGGACAGGCTCCGGTCCCGCCGCAGGTCCTCGCCCAGACGCTCCATCCACTGGCGCCACAGGGCTTCCGCCGCGCCGGGGACGGCCTCCCGGGGCCGGGTCTGGTCCCGCAGGATGGCCAGGGTGTCGCCCCACACGGCGCCGGCCAGGGCCCGGCGGACCATGGGGAGGGTGATGGGCAGGCCGGTGTCCCGGTCGATGCCCCGGACGTTCAGACTCAGCAGGGCCACGTCCGCGTAGCCGGTCCGGTCCAGCACACCGCGCATCAGCCGGATGCCGCAGGAGCCCCGGCACTCGTCCCCGGCCTGGCCGAACAGCACGCCGCAGCGGGAGACATCGTACTTCCCGGACCCCAGCGCCGACAGCACCTGGCCCGCCACCAGAAAGACCGGGTAGCAAAGCTCATTGTGGAAGTGCCGCAGGCCCAGCTCCGCCAGGTGGGGGTCGTCCCCGGTCAGCAGCACCGGCTCCCACGCCTCCGACGCGAAGGCGTGGCGCAGCAGGGGGAACCAGTCGTCCAGCAGGGAGGGGATCAGCAGGGTTCTCGGCGCCATGACGCTCACCTCGTTTCATCCTTTGTATCCAGCATAGAGGAATTTGGGGCGGATTACAAGAACAGAGCGGTTACAAAATAAACGGGCCTGCCGTCCGTGAACGGCAGGCCCTGTCGGGGTTTTATTAAAGTGCTGTTCAGATGCGGCTTCTGATCTCCGCGCCCATCTCCCGGCAGCCCACCAGGGTGCCGCCGTTTTGCATGATATCGCCGCAGCGGAAGCCGTCCTTCAGGACGCGGTCCACGGCGTTCTCAATGGCGTTGGCCTCGGCGGCCATGTCGAAGCTGAACCGCAGCATCATGGCGGCGGCCAGAATGGTGCCGATGGGGTTGGCCTTGTTCTGGCCCGCGATGTCGGGGGCGGAGCCGTGGATGGGCTCGTACAGGCCCCGGCTGCCCTCGCCCATGCTGGAGGAGGGGATCATGCCGATGGAGCCGGTGATCTGGCTGGCCTCGTCGGACAGGATGTCGCCGAACAGGTTCTCCGTCACGATGACGTCGAACTGGCTGGGGTCCCGGACGATCTGCATGGCGGCGTTGTCCACGTACATGTGCAGCAGCTCCACGTCGGGATACTCTTTGGCAACCTCCGTGACGGTCTTGCGCCACAGGCGGGAGGTGTCCAGCACGTTGGCCTTGTCGATGGAGGTGACGCGCTTCCGGCGCTTCCGGGCCATCTGGAAAGCCACGTGGGCCACGCGCCTGATCTCGTGCTCGGAGTAGGCCATGATGTCGGTGGCCTTCTGCTCGCCGTCCACCTCGGAGGTGGAGTGCTGGCCGAAGTACACGCCGCCGATCAGCTCCCGGACCACCACGAAGTCGATGCCCTTCGCCGCGATGTCCGCCCGCAGGGGGCAGGCGGCGGAGAGGTCGGAGAACATCCGGGCGGGCCGGACGTTGGTGTAGAGGCCCATGGCGCTGCGCAGCTTCAAAAGGCCCCGCTCCGGGCGGTTGGCGGAGGGCTGGCTGTCCCACTTGGGGCCGCCCACGGCGCCCAGCAGCACGCTGTCGGAGCTGAGGCAGGTGGCCAGGCTCTCATCCGGCAGGGGCACGCCGAAAGCGTCGATGGCGTTGCCGCCCATGGGGGCGTCCTGGTAGGTGAAGGTGTGGCCGAATTTGGCGGCAACGGCGTCCAGCACGCCCATGGCCTCGCCCACGATCTCGGGGCCGATGCCGTCGCCTTTAATGATGGCAATGGTCTTGTTCATGCTCACGCCTCCCTGGCCTTCAGGGAGGCCATCAGGCCGCCCTTGGCGATCATGTCCTTGATAAAGGGCGGGAAGGGCTCCGCCTGGTAGGTCTCGTTCTTCGTGACGTTGGTGATGACGCCGGTGTCAAAGTCCACGGACACCTCGTCCCCCGCGTCGATGCCCTCGCTGGCGGCTGGACACTCCAGGATGGCAAGGCCGATGTTGATGGCGTTGCGGTAGAAGATGCGGGCGAAGTTCTTGGCGATGACGCAGGAGACGCCGGCGGCCTTGATGGCGATGGGGGCGTGCTCCCGGGAGGAGCCGCAGCCGAAGTTCAGCCCGGCCACCATGATATCGCCGTCATGGACCTTGTTAATGAACTCCTTGTCGATGTCCTCCATGCAGTGGGAGGCCAGCTCCTGGTGGCTCTGGGTGTTCAGATAGCGGGCGGGGATAATGACGTCGGTGTCCACGTGGTCCCCGTATTTGTGTGCGATTCCGTGTGCGTTCATTACTTCATGACCTCCTCGGGATGAGAAATGTGTCCGGCAATACCGGAAGCGGCGGCCACGGCGGGGGAGGCCAGATAGACCTCGCTCTTCACGTGGCCCATGCGGCCCACGAAGTTGCGGTTGGTGGTGGAGACGCACCGCTCGCCCTCCGCCAAAATGCCCATGTAGCCGCCGAGGCAGGGACCGCAGGTGGGAGTGGAGACGATGCAGCCCGCGTCCAGGAAGATGTCGGTGTAGCCCAGGCGCATGCACTCCCGGTAGACGCGCATGGTGGCGGGGATGACGATGCCCCGGACGCCCTTGGCTAAATGATGGCCCTTCAGAATCTCGGCGGCGGCGGCCATATCCGCCAGCTGGCCGTTGGTGCAGGAGCCGATGACGATCTGGTCGATGGCGATGTCATGTCCCTCCCGGGCGCTGTGGGCGTTCTCCGGCAGGTGGGGATAGGCCACGGTGCAGTCCACGGTGGAGAGGTCGATCTCCACCGTGCGCTCGTACTCCGCGTCCTCGTCCGCCTCGTAGGCGGTCCAGGGGCGGTCCACCCGCTCCGCAACATAGGCGCGGGTCACGTCGTCCACGGGGAAGATGCCGTTCTTGCCGCCGGCCTCGATGGCCATGTTGCAGATGGTCAGGCGGTCATAGATGGTGAGGGAGGCAACGCCGGGGCCGGTGAACTCCAGAGACTGGTACCGGGCGCCGTCCACGCCGATCATGCCGATGAGGGTCAGGATGACGTCCTTGCCGGAGACGTAGGGCCGGAGCTTGCCGGTGAGATACACCTTGATGGCGGAGGGCACCTTGAACCAGGTCTCGCCCGCCGCCATGGCGGCGCCCATGTCGGTGGAGCCCACGCCGGTGGAGAAAGCGCCCAGGGCGCCGTAGGTGCAGGTGTGGGAGTCGGCGCCGATGACCGCCTCGCCGGGGGCCACCAGGCCCTTTTCCGGCAGCAGGGCGTGCTCGATGCCCATGTCGCCCACATCATAGTAGTGGTCGATGTCGAACTTCCGGGCAAAGGCGCGGCACTGCTTGCACTGGGTGGCGGCCTTGATGTCCTTGTTGGGGGCGAAGTGGTCCATCACCAGGGCGATTCTGCTCTTGTCAAACACCTTGTCGAAGCCGGCGGCCTCGAACTCGTTGATGGCCACCGGGGTGGTGATGTCGTTGCCCAGGACCAGGTCCAGCCTGGCCTGGATCAGCTGTCCGGCCCGGACCTCTGGCAGCCCCGCGTGGGCCGCCAGGATTTTTTGCGTCATGGTCATTCCCATAGTCTGATCTCCTTTTCCTCAAAATCTATCAAGCGTTTGCTTCCATGATTTTATTGATGCCGTTGACATAGGCCCGGATGGAGGACTCGATGATGTCCGTGGACAGGCCCGTGCCGGTGTAGGATTCGCCGTTGCTGGGGTCCTCCAGCTTCACCACAGCCTCGCCGATGGCGTCCTCGCCGTCGGTGACGGCGTTCAGGCTGAAGCTCTCCAGCCGGATGTCCATGCCCAGCATCCGGTTGATGGCCTTGAAGGACGCGTCCAGAGGACCGGAGCCGATGGCGACCTCCTCCAGTACCTCGTCGTCCCGCTTGAGCTTGATGCAGGAGGTGTTGGGCACGCCGTCGCCGGCGTTGATGACGTGGCTGACCAGGCGGCAGGCACCGTGGGTGTTGTTGCGGCGGTGGAGCACCAGGGCCTCCAGGTCGGAGCCGGTGATGTTCTTTTTCTTGTCCGCCAGGGTCTTGAAGCGGGCGAAGACGGCCTCCAGCTCCGCGTCGGTCAGCTCGTAGCCCATGGTCTCCAGCTTCTCCCGCAGGGCGTGCTTGCCGGAGTGCTTGCCCAGAACCATGGTGTTCTGGGGGACGCCCACCTCGGCGGGGGTCATGATCTCATAGGTCTGGGCGTTTGCCAGCACGCCGTGCTGGTGGATGCCGGACTCGTGGGCGAAGGCGTTGGCACCCACGATGGCCTTGCTGGGAGCGATGGGCACGCCGGTGATGTTGCTCAGGAGCTTGCTGGAGCGGTAGATCTGCTTAGTGTTGATGCCGGTCTCCGCGTCATAGTAGCTCCGCCGGGTCTTGAGGGCCATGGCCAGCTCCTCCAGGCTGGCGTTGCCCGCCCGCTCGCCGATGCCGTTGACGGTGCACTCCACCTGGGTGGCGCCGGCCTTGACGCAGGCCAGGGAATTGGCCACGGCCATGCCGAGGTCGTTGTGGCAGTGGACGGAGATGTCCACGTTCTCGATGCCGGCGACGTTCTGGCGCAGGTAGGTGATCAGGTCCGCCATCTCCTGGGGGGTGGAGTAGCCCACGGTGTCGGGCACGTTCAGCGTGGTGGCGCCGGCGGCGATGGCGTTGGCGTAGCACTGTGCCAGGAACGCCCACTCGGAGCGGGAGGCGTCCTCGGCGGAGAACTCGATGTCGTCGCAGAAGCTCTTGGCGTAGGCCACCATCTCGCTGATGCGGGAGAGCACCTGCTCCCGGGTCATCCGCAGCTTGTACTCCATATGGATGTCGCTGGTGGCCAGGAAGACGTGGATGCGGGGGTGTTTGGCCTCCTTCACGGCGTCCCAGGCGGCGTCGATGTCGCCCTTGGCGCAGCGGGCCAGGGAGGCCACCGTGCAGTTGGACACAGCCCCGGCGATGGCCTGGACGCTCTTGTGGTCCATGGGGGAGGCGATGGCAAAGCCGGCCTCGATGATGTCCACGCCCAGCTTCTCCAGCTGCTTCGCCATTTCAATCTTCTCGGAGAGGTTCATGCTGCAGCCGGGGGACTGCTCGCCGTCTCTCAATGTCGTGTCAAAAATCTTGATGCGCTTCATGCTTGCTTCCTCCTGGTTTCTATATGAAAATATGATAGACAACAAAAAAGCCTCCGTCCCCTCCATTTTAGAAGAGACGAAAGCCTGAACTTCCGCGGTACCACTCTCATTGGCATAACATATGCCCGCTCCCGGCATCGGCACGGCACCGCCGCGCGAATCCCGCCTCTCTGGTAACGGTGAGGAAACCCGTTTCCGCCTAAACCCGCGGTCTCAGCGGAAATACTCGAGGGCCAGTGACGTCCATCCTCTTCGCATTGCCTCGCAGCGGCCGGCAACTCTCTGAAGCGTCCGGGAAGGACTTTCTCCCTGTCATCGTATCTGTTCAATTTGCTGTTGTACCTTAAAATACAGGAACCGGCCCGTCTTGTCAAGAGAAAATTTTTCGGAAACGGAGCGAAAAACGCGCGGAAATGCGTTGTCTGGAAAAAAATCCAGCCCACGATTTGGAGAAAAACGGAAATGAACCTGGTGCTTTCAACATGAGAGGTTGACATAAAAAAATTAAAATCGTTGAAATATACAGAAAAAGTCCGAAAAACATATTTTGCAGTTGCGCTTTCGGGGGAGGATATGTATAATAACAAAACAAGACAGGCAGTCCTAAAAAAACTGCGCACAGCTGAATTTGCGGCGGCCGCCCCAAAGGCGGCGGAGGGTTCCATGTATCTGATGACCGCTCTGATCAACATCCTGGCGATTAGCATTATTCTGGTTCTGGTACTGGTATTGTTGGTACAGAAAGAGAATAGTGCGTTTGGTCATGCACCGAGCAAGGATGTCATCGCCGGTCTTCACCGGGTCTCCGCTGAAAGCCGCTGAATCTCAACCGTACTTCGTGAAAGTCCGTGACCTGACGCAAGGTCCCGGACTTTGTTTTTTGCTTTGCTGTTGTAAGGAGGCATGGATATGGAAATGACAGGCGCGCAGATTCTGATCGAGGGGCTCCTGCGGGAGGGCGTTGAGCATATCTTCGGCTATGCCGGCGCCACCATCTGCCCGGCGGTGGACGCGCTGAAGGAGCACCCGGAGATCGGCTACACCTTGGTGCGCACGGAGCAGAACGCCGGCCACATGGCCTCGGGCTACGCCCGGGTATCCGGCAAGGTGGGCGTGTGCATGGTGACCTCCGGCCCGGGCGCCACCAACCTCATCACCGGCATCGCCACGGCGTATATGGACTCCATCCCCATGGTGGCCATCACCGGCCAGGTGCCCAGCAACCTGCTGGGCCGGGACATCTTCCAGGAGGTGGACATCACCGGCGCGGTGACGCCCTTCACCAAGCACAACTACCTGGTCAAGGACGCCGCCCAGCTGCCCCAGATCATCAAGGAGTCGTTTTACATCGCCTCCACCGGCCGCCCCGGCCCGGTACTGATCGACATTCCCAGCGACATCCAGGAGCAGGTGGTGGCGGACGTGGTGTTCCCCGACTCCGTCAGCATCCGGGGCTACAAGCCCTCCGTGAAAGGCAACGACCTGCAGATCAAGCGGGTGGCGGAGGCCATCTCCAAGGCCAAACAGCCGGTGATTTGCTCCGGCGGCGGCGTGTGGCTGGCAAACGCCCGGGACGAGCTGGTGGAGCTGGCGGAGCGCTACGCCATCCCGGTGGTCAAGACCATGATGGGACTCTCCGTCCTGCCCACGGACCACCCGCTGAACCTGGGCATGATCGGCGCCCACGGAAACCGCTGCGCCAACAAGGCCCTGGCAAAGTCCGACCTGCTCATCATGGTGGGCAGCCGGGCGGCGGATCGGGCCATCATCTCCCCGGAGGAGATCCAGCGCCGCATGGCCACCATCCATATCGACGTGGACCCGGCGGAGATCGGCAAGAACATGCAGGCGGCCATTCCGCTGGTGGGCGACGTGAAGGTCATTTTGCGGCAGCTTCTGGCGCTGGACGTCCCCGCGCCAGACGCGGCGGAGTGGCGTGAGCGGCTGAAGGAATACCGCAGGGCCGAGCTGGAGCGGGAGTTCCCCCGGCGGGAGGGCTCCGTGTTCCCCGGCACCGTGATGCGGAAGCTGGGCAGGCGGCTGGACGACGACGCGGCGGTCTGCGTGGACGTGGGCCAGAACCAGATCTTCGCCTGCAAGTATCTGCCCCAGAAGCACGGGCGGCTGCTGACCTCCGGGGGCTTAGGCACCATGGGCTACGCCCTGCCCGCGGCCATCGGCGTGAAGGTGGCCCAGCCGGACCGGCAGACCGTGGTGGTCTGCGGCGACGGCTCCTTCCAGATGGACATGAACGAGCTCTCCGCCATCCGCTGCGCGGATATGGATATCAAGATCGTCCTGTTCCGCAACCACGTGCTGGGTCTGGTCCACCAGATCCAGAGGGCCGACCCCTACCACGGCCCCTTCGGCGTGGACCTGGACGGCTCCCCGGACTTTGAGACCATCGCCGCCGCCTACGGCATCCCCAGCATGGTGGCGGACGACGAGGACAAGCTGGACGAGACCCTGGACCGCTTCCTGGGAACAGAGGGCTGCTGCATCCTGATCTGCGAGGTCCATCCCGACGTGACCACCACCGACTGAGAGGAGGAGACGAGCCATGAAACAGACCATTTCCGTATTGGTGGAGAACCGGGCGGGCGTCCTGAACCGGATCACCAGCCTGTTCTCCCGCAGGGCGTTCAACATCGACTCTCTGGCCGTGGGCGTCACCGACGATCCCTCTCTCTCCCGCATCACCATCATCGTGGACAACGGCAACAGCGTGGTGGAGCAGGTGGAAAAGCAGCTGAACAAGCTGATCGAGGTCATCAAGGTCCGCACGCTGGACGAGACCAGCCTCATCGGCCGGGAGCTGATGCTCATCAAGGTCAGCGCCAACAAGAGCAACCGGGAGCACATCATGACGATCTGCAACATCTGCGGCGCCAAGGTGGCGGATATCTCGCCCACCTCCATGACCATGGAGCTGTCCGACACCCCGGACCGGGTCAGCACCTTTGAGGACATGATGCGGCCCTTCAATATTCTGGAGGTCGCCCGCACCGGCGTCATCGCCCTGCAGAAGGGCGGCGGAAAGATCTGAAACGGAGTGAAACGTTGCGATTGAAGAGTGAAGATTTTTTCCTTATCTCCGCTCTCCGATCCACACGATCGAACAAGACTTTGGGAGTGAATGAAGAAGATGAAGATCAGAGCGACGCAGGCCATCATGGAGTGCCTGCTGGAGCAGGAAGTGGATACCGTTTTCGGGTATCCCGGCGGGACTATTTTGAATCTGTACGACGAGCTGTACCGCTATCAGGACAAAATCCACCATGTGCTGACCGCCCATGAGCAGGGCGCCGCCCACGCGGCGGACGGCTACGCCCGCTCCACCGGCAAGGTGGGCGTGTGCTTCGCCACCTCCGGCCCGGGGGCCACCAATCTGACCACCGGTATCGCCACCGCCTATCTGGACTCCTCCCCCGTGGTGTTCATCACCTGCAACGTGGGGGAGAGCCTGCTGGGCAAGGATTCCTTCCAGGAGGTGGATACCACCGGCATCGCCATGCCCATCACCAAGGCCGCCTTCCTGGTGCGGGACGCCCGGACCATCCCGGACGTGATGCGCCAGGCTTTCGCCGTGGCGGCCAGCGGCCGTCCCGGCCCGGTGCTGATCGACTTTTTGAAAAACGTCACCGGCGCCGACCAGATGATCGACTACGAGTTCATCCCCTGGCGGGAGAACCGGGGCTGCGCGGGCGTCCGGGAACTGAACAGCGACCAGCTGAAAAGTCCGGAGCCGGACCGCCAGGACGTGGACACCCTGCTGGAGATGATCGCGCAGGCGGAGCGTCCGCTGCTGATCTGCGGCGGCGGCGTGGTCCGGGGCCGGGCGGACAGGCAGTTCCGGGAGTTCGCGGAAAAGCTGGACGCGCCGGTGGCCATCACCGTTATGGGCGGCGGCGGCTTCCCCGGCAGACATCCCCTGACCACCGGCATGATCGGTATGCACGGCTCCCAGGCTTCCAACGTGGCCTGTGACGAGTGCGACCTGCTGATCGCCGTGGGCTGCCGCTTCTCCGACCGGGTGGCGCTGAACCCGGCCACCTTTGCCCGGAACGCCAAGATCGTTCAGATCGACATCGACCGGGCGGAGATCGACAAAAACGTCCTGACGGACCACCACATCATCGGCTCCGCCAAGCGGGTACTGGCGATGCTGAACGAGAAGCTGCCCCAGTACGACCACACCGCCTGGAAGGAGTACATCCTGCCCATGCGGGCGCCCTCCGTGGCGGAGGACAGCCCGTCTCTCACGCCCCAGCAGATGCTGGAGGTCATCCGCCTCCAGGCCCCGAAGGACACCATCGTGGCCACCGACGTGGGCCAGCACCAGATGTGGTCCATCAAATACCTGCACTTTGACTATCCCGGCCAGCTGCTGACCTCCGGTGGCTTCGGCACCATGGGCTTCGGCCTGGGCGCGGCCATCGGCGCCCAGGTGGGCAACCCGGACAAGCGGGTGGTCCATGTCACCGGCGACGGCTGCTTCCGGATGAACTGCCACGAGCTGTGCACCGTGGAGCACTACGGCCTGCCCATCATCACGGTGGTCTTCAACAACGGCACGCTCGGCATGGTCCGCCAGTGGCAGAACCTGATCTACGGCAAGCGCTTCTCCGAGACCACCCTGGACCGGGGGCCCGACTTTGTGAAGCTGGCGGAGGCTTACGGCCTGAAGGGCTTCCGGGCCACCACCCGGGCGGAGATGGAGGAGGCTTTCGCCCAGGCGCTGGCCTGCGGCACCGGCGCGGTCATCGACTGCGTGCTGGACATCGACGAGATGGTGCGGCCCATGGTGGCCGCCGGCTCTCCCATCACCGATTTCCTGCTGAAGGAGGGAACCAAATGAGAAAGCAACTGGACACGGAGCGGAAGCTCTACACCCTGTGCATCCTGGCGGAGGACACCCCCGGCGTTCTGAGCCAGGTGTCCCGGCTCTTCTCCCGGAAGGGCTATAACATCGAGTCCATCGTCTCCGGCGCCACGGACAAGCCGGGCATCTCCCGCATCTCCATCGAGCTGATCGGGGACGAGCTGATGATCGAGCAGATCGCCGCGCAGTGCCGCAAGCTGCTGCCCGTCAAGACGGTGAAGATCCTGGACGAGGAGACCTGTATCCGCCGGGAGATCGCGCTGATCAAGGTCACCGCCGCCGACCGCGCCGCCCGGGACGAGATCATCCAGCTGGTGAACATCTTCCGGGCCAAGGTCATCGACGTGGCCAAGGACTCCCTGACGCTGTGGGTGTTCGGCAGCCAGAGCAAGAACACCGCCCTGATCGGGATGCTGGAGGACTTCGGCATCCTGGAGATCGCCAAAACCGGTACTATCGCCATCGAGAGAGGGCGTAGCACGATATATGATGACAGCAAATTGAAGGAGGAATACGAATATGGCAAAAATGTATTATGAGAAGGACTGTGACCTGAGCAAGCTGGACGGCAAGAAGATCGGCATCATCGGCTACGGCTCCCAGGGCCACGCCCACGCGCTGAACCTGAAGGAGTCCGGCTGCGACGTGTGCGTGGGTCTGCGTCCCGGCAGCAAGAACTGGGCGAAGGTGGAAGAGGCCGGCCTGAAGGTCATGAGCGTGGCCGACACCGCCAAGTGGGCCGACATCGTCATGATCCTGATCAACGACGAGGTCCAGGCCGACGTCTACAAGCGGGACATCGCCCCCAACCTGGAGGCCGGCAACGCGCTGATGTTCGCCCACGGCTTCAACATCCACTTCAAGCAGATCGTCCCCCCCGCCGACGTGGACGTGCTGATGATCGCCCCCAAGGGCCCCGGCCACACCGTCCGCAGCCAGTATGTGGCGGGCAAGGGCGTGCCCTGCCTGATCGCCGTGGAGCAGAACGCCACCGGCAAGGCCTATGACATCGGCCTGGCCTATGCCGCCGGCATCGGCGGCGCCCGGGGCGGCGTCATGGAGACCACCTTCCAGGACGAGACCGAGACCGACCTCTTTGGCGAGCAGGCGGTCCTGTGCGGCGGCGTCGTGGAGCTGATGAAGCTGGGCTTCGAGACCCTGGTGGAAGCCGGCTACGCCCCCGAGAACGCCTATTTCGAGTGCATCCACGAGATGAAGCTCATCATCGACCTGATCAACAAGGGCGGCGTCGCCATGATGAACTACTCCATCTCCGACACCGC
>CABSFC010000079.1 GCA_902476875.1 uncultured Oscillibacter sp.
GCTTACCGCAGTCCGCACAATACACCAATCCAGAGAACATATTCTGCTCATCCATATTCGTGCGGCGGCGCTTATGAGATCGCACCTCCTGTACGATATCCCAGGTTTCCTGATCCACCAGCTCTTCATGAGTATTCTCAAAGATAAGCCACTCTGATTTGGGGCGTTCACATCGTTTTTTGTCCTTGTAGGACTTGGTGCTGTAGCGAAGGTTGACCGTGTGCCCAAGGTAGACCATGTTCTGAAGCATATCCGCCACCATGTCGCCAGTCCAGTTGTAGGGCCGCTCTGCATTCAGCCCGGAATGGGATGTGCCGAATTTCGTATAGGCGTACATGGATGGACTGTAGATGCATTCTTTCTTGAGCTGCTTTGCAATCTGGGCTGGTCCCATTCCGCCGGCGCACATGGCGAAGATGCGTTTGACGACAGCCGCCGCCTCCTCATCCACCAACAGAGGAGAGTCCTTGGTTGCACCCTTGCGGTAGCCGTAAGGAGCTCGTGTCCCCACCCGGATTCCCCGCTGTGCCTTGGCGTTCACTACATTCCGCACCTTGCGGCTGCAGTCCCGCACGTGCCACTCATTGAACAAATTCTTGAAAGGCATCAGCTCGTTGCTGTTTTCATACTTGGTGTCAACATTGTCGTTGACAGCGATGTAGCGCACATCATTGGAAGGGAATATCTCCTCGATATAAAGACCGGTGTGCAGTTGGTTTCTTCCAAGGCGGGAAAGATCCTTTGTGATGATGACGGCGATGTCGCCGTTGCTCATGTCATCCATCATCTGTTCAAAGGCTGGGCGATTGAAATTCGCGCCGGAATAGCCATCGTCCACATAAAATCTGGTGTTCTGGAACCCATTCTCATCGGCGTACTTTTGCAGGATAAGTTTTTGGTTCTGGATACTGTTGGAGTCGCCCTCCAGATTATCATCTCGGGACAGACGGCAATAGAGCGCCGTGATCTTTTGGTTTGGCTGTAACATATTGACCTCCTTCATAAAATGCCAAACCGATTGAGAGATTGCAACCATACAATACCCTCAATCGGTTTGTTTGTCTATGCGAACCTGTTTTTCAGGCGGAAATATTTTTTGCGTCCTGCTCCAGGTCGATGACCTGTTTCATAAGATCGACCGTAGATTGCGTTCCTCCGAAACTGAATTCCGCGAACACAATGTACTCTCTGCCGCATACATGCTGTCGGCGGCTTTTTATAATCTTGTCGTCCCTTTCTTCCACTGCGGTATCCCGCACTGCCTTGGCAGAGGGAATATCCTCATCTCCATGCTTTTCTTCACTGTAGGAGCGGGGACGCTCATTGTATTTGAATTTATACGCCATATCGTTCCTTTCCCCTGACGCTACAGTCAGGCAACAAAAATAGCAGACCGTTACATGGTCTGCTGCTGTGTTTGTTCTGCCTGCTGATCTTCGGTCCACTGCTGTTCTGTAGATGATTGCTCATCCTGTGTGAGCACCATGGCTACGCCGGCCACCAGTCCGATGACAGCGCCGATATTTTTGGCTTCCTGTTCTGCCTGGATACGGCGGTAACGTTCCTCGACATCTTCGTTACCATCATCCAGTAACGCTCCAGTTACCGCCAGACCATACAGTCCAGCGTGGAGCGGCTTCATAGAAACAGGTTGCGGATGTTGCTGACCACTGTCGCTGTGCCATACCCCATCCCCAGCAGTGCCGCCACGATGAGCAGTACCAGTACGATCCATTTGGCCACTACGATCAGGTCGAAGTCCGGAAGCCAGTCCAGCCATTTGCAGGAATGCTTTTCTTTCTTCTTCCCAGCCTGTTCCAGCAGAGTGGTCATCTCCGTCAACGATTTCTGGATCTCCGCCATGCTGTTCTGCACCGCTGTCAGGTCTGTGTGTGATCTCAGGTTCGGAAGATACTCCCGCATTCCACGCACTTCCCACCCGATGGATTCTGTCTTCTGTGTCAGCATCGTCAGAGCCTCCGGCAACGGACACTGGATGACAATGGGCGTGATCGGTGAACTCGACTCCTGCGCTGTCGGCTGCGGTGAAGGCTCGGGCCGGTTCAGGGCCATGAGCTCGTCCATAGATAATTTCTTCTCTGATCCTGAATTCATATTCCATGTTCTCCTTTAGATATTTGTCACCGAACAGCAAACGGTCCCGACACTGCCAGCCACTCGGCGTGGTATAGGTGATATTCTTTCGGGACTTTTCCCAGCGAACCTTGTAGCCCTCGCTCTCCATCAGCGCAATGAACTCCTCGCGGTTGGAAGCGTGGCGCATACAGTCATTGATGATATTCATGAGCTGCAGCTTCTTGCTCTGACCACGGGCCGCCGTGTGATACTCTCCGATGGTCATAGTCTTTGTTTTCTGCTTTTGTTCCCTGGGTTGAAATACAGGAAGTGAAAACTCCTTGCAGACCATGTCGTTGCGTTGCCGCAGTTCCTGGAGCTGCTCCTTTGCGATATGCAGTTTCCGTCCGGTATCGAAATTGACCGAGTTGATGAGGAAGTGGGAATGGATGTGCTCACGGTCTGTGTGGGTGCAGACCAGAACTTCGTATCCCTCATAGTACTCGGCCAGCTTCAGCGCGGCCGCGTGAGCGGTGACCGGGTCGACTGCTTCGCCTTTCGGGAAGCTCTGTACCATGTGATAGAACAGTACACCGTCCGTCTTGTGGTAGAGCCGCTTGGTGGTCATGAAATCCGCGTAGACAGATTCCGGCTGACAGTTGATACCTGTGACCAACTGCTGCCCCTCGAACTCGGTCTTTTTATCCTGCATGGTATACCGCATCACGGCGCTCATGCATCCGGTGGTCTGGCCCCGCTTGTAGTTTGTGAAGCTGATGATAGCCATAGCTTACCAGCGCTTTCGTTCAAGGATCATCCGAACGGCACCACAGAGTTCAGAGAACGCCCGACATACGCTTTCCAGATCGATCACGGTCACTCGTCCCATGTGCGCCAGGGTGACGAGCTGGTTCAGATTTCTGCCGATGGACTTCAGCTCCTTCAGCACTTCTTTCAGGCCGTCGATGACCACCACCTGCTTTCCCAGGCAGCAGGCAGTGACGTAGTCGCTCATGGACATCCCGGACTGCTTCGCCAACTCCTTGATGGCCTCCCGGTCTGTGGACGCCATGCGGGTGCTGAATTTAACATCTTTTTTCATGTCGTTTCCTCCAAATCGTAGATAAAGTGGGCCCGGGCTTCTGCCCGGAATTCATGCGGAAGTCGGGCAGCGGCGTTGCCGCAGACCAGACAAACGCGATGCTGGCCACCTCCAAGGAGGTGATTTCCCTGCACCGAACACCCGCGCTCCGCTTTCGGCCACAAATGGCCACAAACGGCGTTTCTTTTTCCCTGCGGGTGTTTACTCGCCATGCCCGGCAATCTCCCGCAAATCGCCGCACAGCGCCCCAACAGGGTCAACAGGGGCGACCACAGGTACACCCTGGGCATCGTCACTTTCGGCACGGCGCAGCTCGATGAGCCGCTTCCCGTTGCTGCGGCGCACCATACCGGAAATTCCGATTTTGCTTAGCGCGTCAAGGTTTTGCAGGATCAGGCGGGACACTTTCTTAGGCGAGATACGCTCCATACCGACAGGGTCGATTTTTTCAGACAGCTCTGTGGGAGTGCCGATAAATTTCGTACGGTCGCGCATCAGTTCAGAGACCAGATAGGTGATCCGGTCGCCCAGTAGCTCCGGCTGCGTTCTGCTGTCTGCTACCATCTCCCACACATTTTCAACGTTGCGTTCCAGAGACAACTCCCGGTATTCAATGTCACGACCGATGCAGGAGAGCTTCGCCTTACCGCTGCCGCGCCGATCTTCCACCAGAGTAAAACTGGAATCCACCGCCCCGCTGATGGCTGTCGTACCGGAGATGCGGTTGAACACATCATCGGCAGTTTCCTTTCGCAGATGATGGATCAGCAGGATGGCGATGCCGTGCTTGTCCGCCAGCCGCTTCAGCACGGACAGGTCCCGGTAGTCATTGGCGTAGGTGGCATCGTGGACGGGGCGGACCATCTGCAGCGTATCGACGAGGACCAGAACAGTATCCGGGTGAGCTACGAGGAAGCCCTCCACCTGCTCCTCCAGCCCCTGGCCGATGGGAGCGCACTCCGTACAGAAATGGACGCTGTCCGGCGCGTCCTCTGTGATCTCGAAGAGGCGGTTCTGGATGCGAAGGACGGAGTCCTCCAGGCAGAGATAGAGGGTGGTGCCCTGCTTCACGCTCATTCCCCAGACCGGTTCTCCCTTGGCCACCGTCACCGCCAGCCACAGGGCCAGCCAGGACTTGCCCACCTTGGGTGAACCCGCCAGGATATGCAGACCCTGAGAGATCAGCGTGTCCACCACAAAATTGGGCGGCTCCAGCGGACGGTCCATCAGCGTCCTACCGTCCACCGTGACCAGAGGACGGTCCATTTTGTTGCTCATAGTCAGTACCTCCAATTCAAAATATCTGAATACAAAAATCTCCCACCTCGAAAGAAGTGGGAGTAGTATTCTTTTAGAGGAGCAGTGCCCACAGGACTTTTGAGCATCCCCTTGCCCCTCTGCTTGTATTGTGGTGGAAAAGATGGTATCCTGATAAAAAGCATGGACAGATTAAAAATCAAGTAGGACAAATTATTGCAGAGGAGGGGGCCAGCGGAAATGGAGGGGAGCATCATATTCTATACCTACGGCAGCACCTTGGAGCTGAACGGGCAGCAGTTTGAGGCAGGCAGGCTGACCGAAGATCTGCTGAATCTATCACCGGATGACTACCACCCTCTGCACGAACGGATGGTGCGCATCCGTACCCTTATGGACATCTACGAGTATGTCCGCAAGAGTGAACTTTGGTGGAAACTGAATGATGAGATGGAGCAGCTCTGTCAGGAACTTCGCCGATATACTGTGTTCCGCTTGCTACCGGACGATTGCTATGACGCTTTCTTTTCGGTGATACGGGAGATCACAGGACAGTTCAGCTTGTTTCCTCCCGAGGAGCACAGCCTTTCAGAGGATGATCAGACAAAACTTCTCAGCGCCTCAGCGGAAGAATTCTTCCAGAGCGATGATGGGGACAGCGATCCTGAAATCTCCTTGGGACTGCTGGATCTGTTTCGTCGCAGAGAGGGCAGCGAGGAAAAGGGCGAGTTGTTTTATTACGAGATGTTTCGCCTCCTGGGAGCGTGCGAAGATACCTGGAGTGCCTACAAGAAATACATCGACCGCTACATGATGTATCTTCACGACATCCGTGCCTTTGTTCCTACCATCCGGAATTTCATCAAGTTTATCCTCTCCACACTCACGACCAATGGGCCGGAAAGTTATGCGGCAGCGCTCTATGGTTTCTATAACGATGATCGCACCGCAGAGAAGCTGATCGTCAACCCCATCACTTACCACGGGGACTGCTACAGGAGACACGATGAATATATGCTCTCCTATGTCCCGCGGGAGCTGCCGGACGGCTCCATGGCCATCTGTCAGGAGCATGTGACGGACAGCTTACAGGCGCTGATGAAGGCAGACTATATGCTGGCCCTGAATAGCGGACACAACATCCGCCGCTGCATCATCTGCGGGAAATACTTCATGCTGAAGAGCGGCGTCCACGCTTTGTACTGCGAAGGGGCCTGTCCCCACGCTCCTGGCTACACCTGTCGGCAATTTGGCACGGTGGAAGTTCAAAAGGAACTGGCAAAGAACAACCCCAAGGTGAAGGCCAAGCTGACTGCCTTTTCCAGGATCACGAAGGATATGCAGCGGGGAGCTATCTCTCAGGAGGATGCCAGAAGAGCCAAGGATCATGTGCGAGACCGGCTCTACGATGCGCTGCGCAGCCC
The DNA here is from genome assembly GCA_902476875.1 of uncultured Oscillibacter sp. GTDB lineage: Bacteria > Bacillota > Clostridia > Oscillospirales > Oscillospiraceae > Oscillibacter. The sequence goes on from CABSFC010000079.1 coordinate 5,860, forward strand.
GGATATCTCTGTTGAGGAGTTTTCTGAACAAATATCTACTGCGCAAGTGTATGAATATTGCCGCATCACCAGAGTGAGCAAGCCCCGAGGGCGTCCACCGAAAGCAAAGGCGGGTGGGACCCATGACCAATGAGGAATTGGTCCGCCGATATTACGGCGGTGATGAGCGCGCGCTGGAGGAGTTGTACCGCAGGAATCTCGGGCTGATCCGGCGCATCGCCCGGGAGACTGCCAGAGAGTTCAACTGTCTGCATATGGACAGGGAAAGACCGGGAGAGTTGTCCGGCTATACGAAAACGATTCTGGAGGATCTTTGCGGCGAGGGTGCGTTGGAATTTCTGACACGGGTCCAGAGCAGAGAATACGATGAGAGCCGTGCTGTGCTTGCCACCTACCTGTACCCACATCTGAAAGGCCGGATGACCCGTTGGCTGGAGCAACATATCGGAAATCTTTCTCTGAGCAAGCACGAGATGGATGCTGTCCGGCAGGCACAAAGGCTATATCATTCAGGTCAGTTCAGCATCGAAGAGATCGCGGAGAAAATGGATGTCCTTCTGGAACAGGCTGTCAAGCACATCCGTTACAACACCCATTTTGTTGGTGTCAATGATCTTATCCCTGGGAGCTATGACGGTGATCCCTTTGAGCGGCTGATGCCTGGGAATCTCTCTGTTTCTGCGGAGCAGGTCGTGTATCGAAAAGTCTGCATTGAGCTGCTGCAGGAACTATTTGATGCTCTCCCGAAGAAGGACAGGGACATCCTCGGAAAATTCTACGGCGTATTCGGATTTGAAAAAACTTCGCTGAAGGAAATCGGCATGTACCACATGATGAAGGAGTCCGCCGTGGAAAAGGCAAAGGAGCGTGCTGTCACAAAGCTGAAAAAAGCCTATCCGGGTAGCAGGCTGCAGATCTGGAGGAATGTTCATCGTATGATACGCAGACCGATCCTGCCAGCGAAGGATGACAGAGCACTGCGGCGCAGCTTCACGACTTCGACCCTACGAAATCAGGAGTCTGGAAGATCGTAGTTTCGATACAGTCTGGTGAGAATTTTGCGCAGACAGGAGACCGCAACAGTCCCCTTTAGGACATGTTTAGGAAAAATCAAGAGTCATACTCGCTTTTTTATACGTTCCGTGCTATAATGCAGAAAAACACGAAAGGCCGGCAACTATGGCTACACATATTTTAGTCGTCGATGACGAGACTGCGATCGCAGATCTGGTGGAGGTCTATCTGAAAAACGAAGGCTTCACCATCCACAAATTCTATAATGCCTCCGACGCCCTGGCTTGTGTGCGGACGACACGCTTGAATCTGGCGGTGCTGGATGTGATGCTGCCGGACATGGACGGCTTTACCCTCTGCCAGCGCATCCGGGAGGACCACCTGTTCCCCATCATCATGCTCACCGCAAAGGTGGAGGATATGGACAAGATCATGGGGCTGACCTTGGGAGCGGACGACTACATCACCAAGCCCTTCAATCCTCTGGAACTGGTGGCCCGGGTCAAGACTCAGCTGCGCCGCTACACCCGGTACAACCCCAGGGAGGGGACAGTCCAGGAGGTCACCGAATACGACTTTCGAGGCCTTCAGATCTCCAAGGCCACTCACAAGTGCGTCCTGTTCGGCGAGGAACTGGCCCTGACGCCCTTGGAATTCTCCATTCTCTGGTATCTATGTGAGCACCGGGGGAATGTGGTGTCCAGCGAGGAACTGTTTGAACATGTTTGGGGCGAGGCGTTTATGGACAGCAACAACACCGTCATGAGTCACATCGCCCGGCTACGGGAAAAGATGCACGAGCCCAGCCGAAAGCCCAAATTCATCAAGACCGTTTGGGGGGTGGGGTACACCATTGAGTAAGAAAGGAAATACCCGCAGCCGCCGGAGATCTTTGCGCATCTGGGGCGGCTACCTGCTGGTCCTCATGGCTTGGGTGGTCGCAGTGATGGCCTTGGCATTCCTGGGCTTCATCATCTGCGCCAGCATCACCTGGCAGCCCTCGCCGCTCTACGACTTCCTGAATTGGGTTCGAGACTACATCGTTCTGGTCTGCATCGTCACAGTGCTGGCGGGCTGGGTGGTCATCAGCTTCTATTTTATCTCCAAGCCCATCAAGCAGCTGGACGTGGTGGCCAATGCGGCAGAGCAATTATCCCGCCCCAGTGAGGAGCCCATCCAGCTGCCGGATTCCCTGGAGGACATCTCCATCCAGCTGAATCTGGCCCGGGAGCAGGCTCTCCGGGACGCCCGGGCAGCCCGGGAGGCAGAACAGCGGAAAAACGACCTAATCGTCTATCTGGCCCACGACCTGAAAACGCCCCTGACCAGCGTCATCGGCTACCTGACCCTCCTGCGGGATGAGCCTCAGATCTCCCCGGAGATCCGGGCCAGGTACACCGGCATCGCCCTGGAGAAGGCGGAGCGGCTGGAGGACCTCATCAACGAGTTCTTCGACATCACCCGCTTCAACCTCTCTCGCCTGGAGCTGGAGCGGCAGAGCGTGGACCTGACGCGGATGCTGGAGCAGGTCGCCAGCGAATTCCGCCCCATTTTCGCAGAATCGGGGCTGTCATGCAGCCTGGATCTGCCGCCCAAGCTGCACTATTCCTGTGACCCGGATAAGCTGGCAAGGGTCTTTGATAATCTCCTGCGCAACGCGTCTTATTATAGCCTGCCGGACAGCACGGTGGAAATTGCCGGACGGATAGAGGCCGGGAAAATCGTACTCACCTTCTCCAATGCGGGAAAGAACATCCCCCAGGAGAAATTGGACCGGATCTTTGAACAGTTCTTCCGTCTGGACAGCTCCCGCGCCACCCGGACAGGTGGTGCGGGCCTTGGCTTAGCCATCGCCAAGGAGATCGTGGAGCTCCACGGCGGGACCATTCGGGCGGACAGCACCGAGGATCGGATCACCTTCACCATCTGTCTTCCGTCAGACCATTCAGAAGCGCCGTAAGAAAATCACAAGAATTTCGCAGAAAACTTGCAAGGCATCCGTTGGTAGATAGACAAGTATGAAACGCCTGGTTCTGGTACCATTTCAGTATCAGAACCAGGCGCTTTATTTTGATTAGGAGGTCTTATCCCATGAAAACCATTCTCGTTCTCTTCGGCGGATGCTCCACGGAGTACGAAGTTTCTCTCCATTCCGCCTATGCGGTGCTGTCCCACATGGACCCCGCCCGCTATACTCCTTTGGCTGTGGGCATCACACGGGAGGGGCAGTGGCTCTGCTATACCGGCGACCTCTCCCGGCTGGAGGACGGTACTTGGCAGCAGGCGGCAGACTGTATCCCCTGCACCCCGCTGGTGGAACGGGAGGCCCACGCTTTACTACTGCTGGACGGCTCCGGCCGCCGTCTCCTCTTTGACGCGGTATTCCCAGTCCTCCACGGCAAGAACGGCGAGGACGGTACGGTACAGGGACTCTTTGAACTGGCCGGGGTCCCGGTCATCGGCTGCGGGACATTGTCCAGCGCCTTGTGCATGGACAAGGACCGGGCCCACCAGCTGGCGGCCCTGGCCGGCATCCGGGTCCCCCGGAGCCACGTCTTTCATTCCAGCGATGATTTCAGCCGGATCGCCCAGGCAGCGGAGGAACTGGGATACCCGGTGTTTGTCAAGCCGGTCCGGGCCGGTTCCTCCTTCGGTATCACCAAAGTCTCCGGGCCGGAAGAGCTGCCCGCCGCCATGGAGGAGGCATTCCGCCACGACAGCGCCGTGATCCTGGAGGAGACGATCCCCGGCTTTGAGGTGGGCTGCGCGGTCATGGGCAACGAGGAACTGACCGTGGGTCTGGTGGACGAGATTGCGCTGTCGGAGGGCTTTTTCAACTATGAGGAGAAGTACACCTTAAAGACCTCCGCCATCCACTGTCCCGCCCGCATCCCGCCGGAGAAGGCGGCAGAGATCCAGGCAGCGGCAAAAACCATTTACCGTGCCCTGGACTGCCGGGTATTCGCCCGGGTGGATCTGTTCCTCACCCCGGATGGGGAGATCGTCTTCAATGAGGTCAACACCATCCCCGGCTTCACCGCCCACAGCCGCTACCCCAGCATGATGCAGGGCATCGGCATTTCCTTTGGGGAGCTGGTGACCCGCCTGATCGAGTTGGGGGTGGCGGGATGAGAACCGTGTCGATTCCCCGGGAGCAGATTTTTCAGGGGCCGCTGGTCCTGGTCAACCGGGCGCATCCCCTGCATGAAAAAGAGCGATCTGCGCTGACCTCGGTGGACCCGCACCACCCCGACATTCTTCTTGAAAGCCGGGCACGGCAGCTACTGTCTGCCTGTATCCAAAAGGCGGGGGGACAGCGGGAGATCGTGCCGGTGTCCGGCTGGCGGAGCCAGCAGGAACAGCAGCGGATCTGGGACGACTCCATGGCGGAGCATGGGGAGACATTTACCCGCCAGTATGTGGCCCTTCCAGGATGCAGTGAGCATCAGACCGGCCTCGCCATCGACCTGGGAAAGGCTGCCGGATACATCGACTTCATCCGGCCTGCCTTTCCCTATGACGGCGTCTGCGGAAGATTTAGGCGTCTGGCGGCCCGGTACGGCTTTATCGAACGCTACCAGCGGGGCAAGGAGGAAGTCACCGGGATCTCGGCTGAGCCGTGGCACTTCCGCTATGTGGGGGCGCCCCACGCCCAGCTGATGGAAACCAACGGGCTGTGTCTGGAGGAGTACCGGGACTTTTTGCGGCAGGGTCCCCGGAGCGTCGCTCTGGAAAACGGCCGCATGGCCCAGGTGTTCTATGTGCCCGCCGCCGGAGCCGTCACAGAGGTGGAAGTGCCGGAGGGCTGCTGCCAGATATCCGGCGACAATGTGGAGGGATTTATCCTGACATGGTGGGGGGATACCCATGAGAACGGCTAAGAAAACCGTCCCGACTTTGGACCTCTTTCGTCTGGCGGCAGTCCTGCTGGTGGTGATGAACCACACCTCGCCCCTGGCGGATGTGTCTGCCATGGCTGATTTCTGGCTTACCCGGGTACTGGCCCGGGTGGCAGTCCCATTCTTTCTGATGACCACTGGGTACTTTCTGAGCCGGAATCACTGGGCTGGTGTGGGGCGGCAGCTGAAAAAGCTCTGCCTGCTCTACGGCGTCTGCATCCTTTTGTATCTGCCAGTGAATCTCTATGCCGGCAGCTTCACCGGTCCGGCGGATGTTTTGCGGAAACTGCTGGTGGACGGCACCTTCTACCACCTGTGGTATTTCCCGGCGACCATTCTGGGCATCGTCATCGCCCGGTGGCTCAGCCGGCTGGGCCTGCGGGTGGCTCTGCCTGTGGCGGCGCTACTCTATCTCATCGGTCTGGGCGGGGACAGTTACTATGGACTGGTTTCCCAGATCCCGCTGCTTCGGACCCTTTACGACGGCATTTTTACACTGTGCGGCTATACCCGCAATGGCCTGTTCTTCGCGCCACTGTTCCTTCTGCTTGGGGCCGCCGGAAGGCGGTGGAACCAAAAGCTGTCTCTGGCGGGCTTCTTCCTCTCTCTGGCAGCCATGAGCGCCGAGGGGCTGTGGCTCCATCGCATGGATGTCCAGCGCCACGACAGCATGTACCTCGCCCTCCCCCTGTGCATAGTATGCTTTTTTTCTCTGCTGCTGGGCGGAAACAAGGGCGAGTCCAGGAAAGTCCGGGAATTTTCCACAGCCATGTATGTGCTCCATCCCCTCTGCATCGTACTGGTCCGGGGAGCGGCAAAGCTACTGGGACTGGGAGAAATGCTCATTGAAAACAGTGTTCTCCATTTTATTGTGGTGCTGGCGCTCAGTGCGCTGCTCTCCGCCCCTTGCCTGCTGAGGCTTCAAAAGAAGCCCAGCCCCACCGCTCGGGCCTGGCGGGAGGTGGATCTGGCGGCCCTTGGGCACAACGCCCAGGTGCTGCGGAACACATTGGCCCCGGGGACAGAGCTGATGGCGGTGGTAAAGGCGGAGGCCTACGGTCACGGCGGGGCAGTGACCGCCCGCACCTTACAGCGAGCGGGCGTCCGGGCCTTTGCCGTGGCCTGCCTGGCCGAGGGGATTGCTCTGCGAAAGGCGGGCATCCGGGGGACGATCTTGATCTTAGGTTATACCTCCCCGGAGGAAGCTCCGCTCTTGACACGATGGCATCTGACCCAGACGGTGGCGGATATTGACCACGGGCGGGCCTTGGCAGCCAGAGGGCGGCGTGTCCATGTCCATCTGGCCCTGGACACGGGGATGCACCGGCTGGGCATCCTGGCGGAAAACCGGAAGGAGATCCTGGAGGCATTCCGGCTTCCAAACCTGGTAGTGGACGGTGTCTTTTCTCATCTATACGTCTCGGACAGCCTGGAAGCCGAAGATGTTGCCTACACCCAAGAGCAGCTGACCTTGTTCTATGATACGGTGGCCTGGCTCCGAACTGCCGGATATGATCCCGGCAAAGTTCATATCCAGTCCAGCTATGGACTTTGGAACCTCCCAGCTCAGCCCTGTGACTATGTCCGGGCTGGAATCGCACTCTATGGAGTTCGAAGCGATGATGCGCCTGTTCAGCGAAGCCTTGACCTGCGGCCGGTTCTGTCTCTCCGGGCCAGAGTGGCCAGTATCCGCACTGTGCAAGCCGGAGAGAGCGCCGGGTACGGGCGGGTCTTTCAGGCAGAGCAAGAAACCAAACTGGCGGTGGTCACCATCGGCTACGCGGACGGTCTGCCCCGGGATCTGCCTCAGCGGGGCGGCCAGGTGCTGATTCAGGGCCGGCGTTGTCCTATGGTGGGGTGGATGTGCATGGACCAGTTGCTGGTGGACGTCAGCGATCTTTCGGAGGTCGCTCCTGGCGATACAGTGACTATTATCGGCCGGGATGGCGGTCAGGTGATTCGGGCAGAGGAACTGGCTGCATGCTGTGGGACGATTACCAACGAACTGCTCTCCCGGTTAGGCATGCGGTTACCCATTGTTTCTGGTTAAAGAGCGGTAGGGAATTTTACAAAGATTCCGGTTCGGATTTCAACATGAATATACCTTTAAACAGGAATAGCCACCAACCACGATGAAATGGTTGATGGCTATTCCCGTTTGGTCGACACCAAGAGATTCTCTCAATCGGTTTAATCTGGTGTTTTCAAGATGTCCTTATGAGGAGTCGCCCTTTGCCCTCTTTTTCTTTTGCACATTGTGTTTTGGAAAAGGGTATGCTATAATT
>CABSFC010000080.1 GCA_902476875.1 uncultured Oscillibacter sp.
AGATCCCCATCGTGGGCGACGAATACTGCGAGATCGGCTTCGGCACCGGCGCGGTGAAGATGACCCCCGCCCACGACCCCAACGACTTTGAGGTGGGCCTGCGCCACAACCTGGAGGTCATCCGCTGCATCGGAGACGACGGCAGGATCAACGAGAACGGCGGCCCCTACAACGGGATGGACCGCTACGAGTGCCGCAAGCAGATCGTCAAGGACCTGGAGGAGCAGGGGTATCTTGTGAAGACAGAGCCCTACAACCACAACGTGGGCACCTGCTACCGCTGCCACAACGACGTGGAGCCCCTGATCTCCGCCCAGTGGTTCGTGAAGATGGAGCCCCTGGCCCGGGAGGCCCTCCGCGTGGTGCGGGACGGCGAGGTCAAGTTCGTCCCCGAGCGCTTCTCCAAGACCTATATCAACTGGATGGAGAACGTCCACGACTGGTGCATCTCCCGCCAGCTGTGGTGGGGCCACCAGATCCCCGCCTGGACCTGCGACGCGTGCGGCCACATCAACGTCAGCCGGGAGGACCCCACCAAGTGCGCCAAGTGCGGCGGCACCCATCTGACCCGGGACCCCGACGTGCTGGACACCTGGTTCTCCTCCGCCCTGTGGCCCTTCTCCACCCTGGGTTGGCCGGAAAAGACCGAAGACCTGGACTTCTACTATCCCACGTCCGTCATGGTCACCGGCTACGATATCATCTTCTTCTGGGTGGCCCGGATGATCTTCTCCGGCTGCGAGCAGATGAAGAAGATCCCCTTCCACACCGTCCTGATCCACGGCCTGGTGCGGGACGACAAGGGCCGAAAGATGTCCAAGTCCCTGGGCAACGGCATCGACCCCCTGGAGATGGCGGAGAAGTACGGCGCCGACGCCCTGCGCTTCAATCTGATCACCGGCAACAGCCCCGGCAACGACACCCGGTTCTACACCGAGAAGTGCGAGGCCATGCGGAATTTCGCCAACAAGATCTGGAACGCCAGCCGCTTTGTCATGATGAACCTGACCATCGACAGATGCGAGCTGCCCGCCGCCGCTCAGCTGGCTCCGGAGGACAAGTGGGTGCTCTCCAAGCTGAACACGCTGGTAAAGGAGGTCACCGAGAATCTGGACGCCTACGAGATCGGCGTGGCCTCCGCCAAGGTCTACGACTTCCTGTGGGACACCTACTGCGACTGGTATATCGAGCTGACCAAGACCCGCCTGAACGGCGAGGACGAGACGGCCAAGCTGGTGGCCCAGAACGTGCTGTGCTATGTGCTGACCGATCTTTTGAAGCTGCTGCACCCCTTCATGCCCTTCATCACCGAGGAGATTTTCCAGGCGCTGCCCCACACCGGCGACTTCATCATGACCTCCCAGTGGCCGGAGTACCGGGACGACCTGCGCTTCCCGGAGGAGGAGAGCGCCATGGAGGCCGTCATGGACACCATCAAGGCCATCCGCACCCGCCGAGCGGAGATGAACGTGCCGCCCTCCAGGAAAGCGGAGGTGCTGCTGGTCACCGCCACGCCGGACATCTATAAGCAGGGCCTGCACTTCATCCAGCGCCTGGCCTACGCCAGCGAGGTCACCTTTGCGGCCGCGGCCCCCGCCGACGTCACCAGTCAGGTGTCCGTCGTCACCCACAATGCCACGGCCTACATGCCCCTGGCGGAGCTGGTGGACATTCAGGCGGAGCTGGAGCGCATCGCCAAGGAGAAGGAGAAAGCGGAGAACGGCCTGCGCATCGTGGAGCAGAAGCTGTCCAATGAGAAGTTCGTCTCCAAGGCCCCCGAGGCGGTGGTCAATGCCGAGCGGGAGAAGGCCGCCAAGTACAAAGAGCTGATCGCCAAGCTGGAGGAATCCGCCAGGGCGATGCAGGCGTAAACCGATACAGTCTGAAAAAGAGCCTCCGCGGACGCGGGGGCTCTTTTCCATCAGGGCGGGGGAGTTTGCGGGAGGCCGAGAAGCCGGCCGCCATGGAACTGGTGTGGCGGGTATCTCAAAGATTCAAGGCGCCGGAATACAGCCCGGAGAGCATCCGGACGTTCCGGTCATATATCACCGACCGGTCGGCGCCATCAGTCCTGACAGTCTATGGGGCCTTTGACGGGGAGACCGTCATCGGGGTGCTGGACATCCGGAAAGGCGCCCATATCTCCCTGTTTTTCGTGGACACGGCCTGGTACCGGCGGGGTGTGGGGAAGGAGCTGTTCCGCCGCTTTCTGGCGGACAGCGGCGCGGAAGCGGTGACGGTCAATTCCTCCCCTTACGCGGTGGGCGTCTACCGCCGTCTGGACTTTTCCCCTATAGCGCCGGAGCAGCTCACCGACGGCATCCGATATACGCCCATGGCCTACCGCCGCGCCGGCGCTTAGCGCTTTTATATCCAAATGGCGAAGTCTCCGTATGAAAAGACGCCGCCCCCATGGAAGAGCTTACCCTCGGCCTTTATCTGCCGGAACGCGGCCGTGATCTCCTGGATGATAGAGGGGCGGATCTCAAGACTGTGGTGGGCCGGAAGCACTCTTTTCACGGGAAGGGCGGCGATCCGCTCCATAGACGCCAAATAGGCCTCCGGGTCCGTGGAGGGGTAATAGGCAAGCAGCGTGCCCTGATAGACCAGGTCCCCGGTAAACAGATAACCTCTGTCAGCCTCCCAAAAGCACATGTGCCCCGGAGAGTGCCCCGGAGAGTGCCCCGGCGTGTGCAGCACCTGCAGCCTGCGTCCGCCCAGGTCGATCCAGTCGTTGTCCCGCAGTACCCTGGCCGGCGTTCCCTGAAAGAAAACGTAGTCGTCAATGTGGAAGCCGTCGGGGAGATCGCAGCGCTCCACGACAAATTCCCTGATCTGCTCCAGGGTGAGCGGAAATCCGCCGGAGAGCCAGTTGAGCTCCGCCTCATGGGCATAAAAACACGGAAAGTACCGGTGTCCGCCGATGTGGTCCCAATGGATGTGCGTCGCCACCGCGGCCACGGGCCGATCTGTCCATTTTTGGACCTCCTCACAGATGTTACAGATACCAAGCCCCGTATCGATCAGGAGGCTGCGCTCCGTCCCGTTCAGGAGATAGGCGTGGGTTTCCTCCCAATGCCTGTACTCACTGATGATATGGGTGTCCGCGTCAACATGCTCTACCGTAAACCAATTGTCCAATGACATTCCCTCCTGAAAGCAAAAAAGGCGACGCAGATGTCAGCGGTCCATCGCCGCATAATGGCCCAGCTTGTAAAAGCGGTACCACTGCTCGGCGTCGTCCTCCGCCATGACGCCGAGCCCCAGCAGGACCTCTTTTGCAAACTCCAGGCCGGCTGTTCCGTTGGCGGTCACGATGTTTCCATGGCGGACCGCCTGCTGATACCTGTAAAGGTTTTTTCCTGTATAGGCATTGCCCGCATAGTCTTGCAGGTCTTCCAGCTGATTGCTGGTGTGGGCGATCCCATTCAGGAGGCCGAGCGTTCCCAGGTAGACGCTGGCGTCACAGATCGCACCCAGCAGAGCCTGCTGCCTCACGGCGCGTTCCACCAGCGGCGCGACCTGCCGGGCCTCCGGCGTCCGCCAGGCGGTTCCGCCGATGAGCAGCAGACCGGCAAAATCCCTCGTCATCGCCCGGGCGATATCATAGTCGGGATTCACGGAAAACCCGCCGATGGACCGGACGGGGCTCAGGGAAGGGGACACTGTTTTCACGCAGAATTCTTCGCTTTGATTGATGGCCGCCGCCAGGGGCGACGCCTCCCACTCGGCAAATCCGCGGAGCAGGACAAACAGGACTTCTCTCATAAGGGACCTCACTTTTCTTGCCAAAGGATGGAGGATGTAGTATACTGATGGGACAACAGCAGAGGAGGGCTTCCATGGAAGGGCTGAAAACGATTTTGGAGCGCTTTGCCGCGTCCGGCTGTGACCTGGACCCGCTCTATCAGCGGGCGCCGGAGCTGTTATGAAGGGCTTCGCGCGGAAGGATCAGCTGCTCTCCCTCTGTGGGCTGAACTGTGGGCTATGCACCATGCGTTTGGGTGGCCAGTGCCCCGGCTGCGGCGGCGGAGCGGGGAACCAGAGCTGCGCCATCGCCCGGTGCGGCCTGGAGCACGGCGGCGTGGAATACTGCTGGCAGTGTGGGGAATTCCCCTGTGGCCGCTATGGGGAGATCAGCGCGTTTGACAGCTTCATCACCCACCAAAACCAGCTGGCGGACATGGAGAAAGCCAGGCGTATGGGTCTGATAGCCTATCAGACGGAGCAGCGGGAGAAGCAGGAGATTTTGCGCTTTCTGCTGGAGACCTGTAATGACGGGCGGCGCAGGGGATTTTTCGCCCTGGCGGTCAACCTGCTGGAACCGCAGGAGCTGCGCGACATTGTGGAACAGTTGGAGACGGAATCGGAGGACATGCCGCTGAAGGAAAAAGCCGCCTGTGCCGCGGCCTTGCTCCAAGCCGCGGGCGATCAGCGGGGGATCGAACTGAAGCTGCGAAAGAAGTCCGGAGGAAAAAGCTGAGCAGGATTTGGAAATTTTGCGGAAAGCACCATGGATTTCGACAGAAAGTAAAAGTCCGACATGTTATCATCACCGTAAGGCGAAATGCCTTGCGGTGTTTTTTATGGCAAAATCCAGCCAATTTCAGCGAAAAAATGCACAAAAGAGGCGAGAACTATGGAAATACAGGCAAAAAGCTCGGAGCGGAACCTGCTTCTGGAGCTCAGCGGCGAGCTGGACCACCACGGCGCCCGGAACGCGCTGCGGGAACTGGAACTGGCGGTGGACGCGGCGCTGCCGAAAAAGCTGGTGCTGGACATGAGCGGCGTGACCTTCATGGACAGCTCCGGCATCGCGCTGATTCTGCGGGCGCAGCAGCGGATGCAGCTGCTGGACGGCAGCGTGTTCGTCTGCAACGTCCCGGCGCAGGCGAGACGGGTCCTGGACGCGGCGGGTATCAGCCGGCTGGTCACGATCAAATGAGGAGGTTTACATAATGAAAACCAAAGCATCCAACGAGGTCACCCTGGAATTCCCCAGCCGCAGCAGCAACGAGGGCTTTGCCCGCGCCGCGGTGGCATGCTTTGCCGCCCAGATGGACCCGACGCTGAACGAGCTGGAGGATATCAAGACCGCCGTCAGCGAGGCGGTGACCAACGCCATTGTGCATGGCTACCCGGATTCCATCGGAAAGGTGGTGGTAAAGGCGCGGGTCTGTCCGGGCAATGTCCTGGAGCTGACGGTAAAGGACCACGGCCGGGGTATCCCGGACGTGGACAAGGCCCGGCAGCCCATGTTCACCACCGGAGGGGAGGAGCGAAGCGGCATGGGCTTCACGATCATGGAGAGCTTTATGGACAAGCTGACGGTCCGCTCCGTGCCGGGGCGGGGGACCACGGTGACCATGAAGAAAAAGCTGGCGCCCCGGATGAAGAAGTGAGCGCCACACTGGAGCTGCTGCGGGCGGCCCAGGGGGGAGACCGGGAGGCCTGCGAGCGGGCGGTGATCGAAAACAACGGCCTGATTTGGAGCGTGGCGCGGCGGTACTATGGACGGGGTGTGGAGCCGGACGACCTGTACCAGCTGGGGTGCCTGGGCTTTTTAAAGGCGGTGCAGGGCTTTGACTTCGACTACGGCACCTGCTTTTCCACCTATGCCGTCCCGAAGATCGCCGGGGAGATCCGGCGTTTCCTGCGGGATGACGGCGCCGTGAAAGTCGGGCGCAGCGTTCGCGAGCAAGCACAAACCCTTTACAGCATCCGGGAGCGCCTGCGGCACGAGCTGGGGCGGGAGCCGGCGCTGTCCGAGCTGTCTGAAGCGTCGGGGCTGACGCCGGAGGAGATCGCCCGGATTGACCTGGCCACGGACACACCGGAGTCTCTCCAGCAGGAGACAGCGGATGGTCTGACCCTGGAGGGTATGCTGGGCACGGAGGCCCCGGAGGAGAAGCTGGTGGAGCGCATTGCCCTGCGGGAGGCCATTGATCGTCTGCCGGAAAAGGAGCGGATGACGATCCTGCTGCGGTATTTCAAGGGGCTGACCCAGGAGCAGACGGCTCGGGTCCTGGGGGTATCCCAGGTGCAGATATCCCGGCTGGAGCGGCGGGGCCTGACACGGCTGCGGGAGAGCTTCGGGCCCTGAAATAGTCCTCGTTCTGGAATTCCGTCATGGTGCCCCAATACCGCTTGGGCATGTTGGTCATCCGGCACTTGGGGTTGTACCGCTCCTTGATGGCAACAGTGTCGTAAAACCGCTTCCAAAGGATGCGGTAGGCAGCTTCCGTCTCGTCTGGCGGCGCCATTTGAAGGTCCTCCAGAGGCCGGATGACCGCCTTGCCGGAGGCATAGAACAGGGCCTCTTTGTGGGTGCGGTCATAGATGAAGAATTTTTCGTTTTGATAGCGGGCGCAGAAGTGGCTCCGCAGAACGGGGAGCACCCGGTTTTTCGGCTCGATCTCGCTGCCCAGAACGCCGCCAAGCTCGGAAAACCGGACAAAGCCCTTCAAAAGGTGAGCCTCGCCCATGAGATGCTGGACGGCCTTCGCCACGGGGTGCAGCGTCTCGTCGGAGAAGTTGCGCAGAAACCCCGGTCCCTCCCGCAGCAGCTTCACGACCAAACGGTACAGGTGTAGCTCCTTCTCCGGCAGGCAGGTGAGAAAGCCCTTTCGCAGCAGATCGGCTGTATAGGGAGAACACTTGACGACCTTTCGGAAAACACGGCTTGCGTGGTCCTGATCCGTCTGAATGGCGCGGGAGGCAAACAACGTGGGGATAAAGTCCTCATCGCGGTAGATCGCGGTGAGGACTTCTTTGTTGGCATAGCTGTCGAAGATACAGCAGAGGAACCCTTCAAAGCTGCCGTCGTAATAATAGACCATCTCCGTCATGGGGAACTCCTTATCCCACAGAGTCAAACAGGGACAGTTGCACGGCCTCCCGCTGGGGCAGCAGGGGCTGTTCCGCGGCGATAAGCCCCCGGAGCAGGCTGTCCGGGGTGAAGCGCAGACCATCCGGCATTTTGCCGGAGGCGGTCAGAAAGTACTGCGCCCGCTTCATGACCACGCCCAGCTTCCGCAGGTCGTCGATGTGGAGGGGCCCCGCCCGCCGGGCGGCCAAAATGCGCCGGGCGGAGGTAACGCCGACGCCGGGGATGCGCAGCAGGGCCTCCCGGTCCGCCGTGTTGACCTCCACGGGGAAGAAGTCCAGATGGGCCAGCGCCCAGCTGCACTTGGGGTCCACCCGGGGATCGAAGTCCGGGTGCTGGGCGTCCAAAAGCTCCTCGGCCCGGAAGCCGTAAAAGCGCAGCAGCCAGTCCGCCTGGTACAGCCTATGCTCCCGCAGAAGGGGCGGCTTCACGTCCCTGGCGGGCAGCAAGGCGTGCTCCACCACCGGCACATAGGCGGAGTAGAACACACGTTTCAGGCGATAGCGGTCATACAGCCCCTGGGTTAGCCGCAGGATATGGAAGTCGGAATCCTGGGTCGCCCCTACGATCAACTGGGTGCTCTGTCCGGCCGGGGCGAATTTGGGCGCGTGGCGGTACTTTACCAGCTCTTCTTTATTCTGCTGGTTCCGGGCCTGGATCTGCCGCATGGGCGCCAGAATGGCGCTTTTCGTCTTGTCCGGCGCCAGCGTCCGCAGGCCCGCCTCCGACGGGAGCTCAATGTTGACGCTCAGGCGGTCCGCCAGCAGGCCCAGCCGCTCCACCAGCTCCGGCGCGGTGCCGGGGATGGCCTTGGCGTGGATGTAGCCGTTGAAGCGGTACTCCTCCCGCAGCAGGCGCAGAGCCTGGATCATCAGCTCGGTGGTGTAGTCCGGGCTGCGGAACACGCCGGAGGAGAGGAACAGCCCCTCGATGTAGTTCCGGCGGTAGAACTGGATGGTCAGGTCCGCCAGCTCCCGGGGCGTGAAAGCCGCCCGCCTGGTGTCGTTGCTGCGGCGGTTGACGCAGTATTTACAGTCGTACACGCACTTGTTGGTCAGCAGGACCTTCAGCAGGGTCACGCA
This sequence comes from uncultured Oscillibacter sp., assembly GCA_902476875.1. Taxonomy (GTDB): domain Bacteria; phylum Bacillota; class Clostridia; order Oscillospirales; family Oscillospiraceae; genus Oscillibacter. The sequence continues at coordinate 7,969 of CABSFC010000080.1, forward strand.
TCGTCCGTCGGCGGAAAAGGTGTGGCAGCAGCCGGCCACGGAGGTGGAGGTGTTGCCGAGATACCCCTTTTTGGCGGTGCGGTTCCCGCCGCTGGAGGTGCAGGCGGCGTCATACTTGGCGGCGTCTGTCAGGATGGTCAGCTTCTCCAGAACGTCCATGGGACCGTTTTGTCACCGGGCCATGGCCCGGCGGCGGGGCCTGCGGGCGGGACGCTCAATGGCGTCCACCAGACGGAAAATCTGGGCGGTCAGGAACGCTACGCCCACCAAAACAAAGAAAAGGCTCCAACCAGTCATGAAAAAGTCCTCCTTTATCGAACTCTTGTTCTATACACACTATAACTCGAACAAACGTTTCTGTCAAGAGAAAATCGAACAAAAATTCGACAAAAAATTCCCGCCCATAGCGGGCGGGAGTTTTTCAGGGATGGGGGAGCAGGAACTGGAAATGCTGGCAGTATTGCGCCAGGTCCGTGACAGCGCCGCCGCCGCTGAGCGGCTGATAGGGGAAGCCCATGGGAAGCCGCCTGCGGTAAAAATTCACGATGCAGTCATGGATATAGGACACGCCTCCGGGATTCTGGCCCTCCCACTCCGAAAGCCGGAGCGTACAGACGAACAGGCAGGTCCGCTGGCTGGAGCGGGCGGGGAAGCTGTATCTGGCCCGGATGCGAGTCTCTTCCGTCGGGGAGGTGAAGAAATTGTCCACGGTCTCCCATGTCTCTTCGACGGGAACGACTGTTCGATATACGTCAGCGCCTTTCCGATAGGTCAGGTAGCAGCCCCCGTCCCAGCGGGTGACGCCGGAGTTTTTGAACTCCGCCAGATTCTGCCAGAAGGCGTTGATCCCGTCGCCGTACGCCGCCAGCACATAGAACCGGGCCGTGCCGTCGCCCAGATAGACCATGGCGCCGGAGGTGGTGAAGGGGCGGCCATCCAGCTCGGTGTCCCAGCTGCCGTTGGGGTCGTTGGGCTGATAGACACAGGCGGAGGCGTCCGTCAGCTTTTCCAGCTCCTCCGCGGGCAGGAAGTCCAGCATTTCCCGGGGAAAGCCCAGCTCCAGCAGACGGTCCCGCGTGGCGGTTGTTTCGGGGGAATCGAATTTCTGTTCGATTGGTATGCCATCCAGCCGGATATGGCTGGAGCACAGAACGCAGATGGCGATCAGTGCCAGCAGGGCCCCATAGAACAGCCACTGGACCTGCTTCGCGCCCACCTTCACCGGGGCGGGGCGGATGGCATAGCTCCAGCTGTCCAGATGTGCGGCGGCCCTGCGCAGGGAGCGGATGATGCAGCCAAAGGTGATGAGGACCGCTCCGCCCGCCAGCCACCCCGGTTGGGGCCGGAACAGGGCCAGGACGATGACCAGCAGATACCAGAGCAGCGCCCACAGGACGGGATCGCCCTCTGTGCCGCGCCCCAGTTCTCCGGAGGCCTGCCGCAGTCCCTGCCGGAGAGCGGCAAAGAGCAGAAGCGTCAAAACCGTTTGCAACGCTGTCCGGGGCACGGACAGGAAATCGGCATAAGGCGTGGCGCAGAGCACAAAATTGACATAAAGTAGAATCGCTTTACAGATACTGAAAATCCAGCCAGACCGGAAGCCGTGGTTGTTCTTCCGCAGCGCCCGGAAGCCCAGGTACAGCTGCACGGCGCCCACGGCGGGGAGCACGTAGTCCAACAGGGCAAAGCGCGGCGTGAAGCAGGTCAGCCCCAGCCCCAGGACGATGCGGTCCATGGCCTCCCGCCAGGGCGTCACGGCGCGGACAGTGCCGCCGGAGGGCGGCAGCTCCGTCAGGGCCTCTGTCAGATCGCGGTCAAAGTCGTTCCATTCGCTCATGTGCCGTCACCTCCCAACGTCTGCCGGAGCCGCTGGCGCAGCCGGTAAAGGCGGCCCTCCACGGCCCGTTCCGTCATGCCCAGCTCGGCGGCGATCTGGGCGGTGGACTGCAGGTAGTAGTATTTCCGGTAGAACAGCTGTCTGTCCCGCTCCCGCAGGCCGCCGATGGCGGTCCGCAGCTGCGCTATGCGCTCCCGGCGGAGGAGCTCCTGCTCCGGTGTGGCGGGGGAGGATGGCTCCTCGTCGGCCTGATGTGCTTCCCGGCGCTGCCGGGCCTTCCGGTGGTTCAGGGCGGTATTCCGGGCCACGGCGGTGAGCCAGGAGGCCAGGCCGCCCTTCGCCGCGTCGTAGCCGTCCAGTCTTTGCCACAGGGCGAGGGACACCTCGGACAGGCAGTCCTCCGCGTCCTGTTTGTCCCAGAGGACGCCGCCGACAACATACCGCAGCAGGGGGCCGTACTGCCGCGGCAGAGCCTCCATCCCGGCGGCAGGGTCGGCCCGCCACTGTGCCAGCAGCTCCGCGTCGGTCATGGCGCATCCTCCTCTCTGAAAGACGGTTTCACTCTATGATACAACGAAAAGCGGAAAAACCCACGAAAAAACGCCGGCGGCAGAGTTTGCCCCCGGCGTTTTGGAGAGGATGGCGCTTACCGGCACGCCGCCAGGTCCTTTAAGAACGTGTCGATGGCGCGCTCCGGCGTGGCCCAGCTGGTGACGAAGCGGACGCAGGTGTGGTCCGGGTCCACGGCGCGGTCGATCTCGAACTCGTACCCCTTGGCCCGCAGGGCCTCCACCACGCGGTTGGGCAGGACGGGGAACTGCTGGTTGGAGGGGGAGGGCACCGGGAAGGGATAGCCCAGAGCGGCCACGCCGTCCCGGAGGCGGAAGGCCATCTCATTGGCGTGGCGGGCGATGTCAAGGTACAGGCCGTCCTCCAGCAGGGCCTGGAACTGGACGCCCAGCAGCCGCCCCTTGGCCAGCACGGCGCCCCGCTGCTTCATGTGCCAGCGGAAATGCTCGTTGGGGGCGTTCATCACCAGGGCCTCGCCGAAGAGGGCGCCGTTCTTGGTGCCGCCGATGTAGAACGCGTCGGTCAGGGCGGCTAGGTCCGACAGGGTCAGGTCATTGCCCTCGGCGGTGAGGGCGGAGCCCAGGCGGGCGCCGTCCAGAAACAGGAGCAGGCCGTGCCGGTCACAGCAGGCCCGCAGGGCCTCCAGCTCCGCCCGGGTGTAGATGGTACCGATCTCCGTGGTGTCGGAGACGTACACCAGCCGGGGCAGGACCATGTGCTCGGTGCTGTGGGCGTTCACCACGGACTCCACCAGCTCCGGCGTCAGCTTGCCGTCGGGGGCGCAGACGGTGCAGACCTTGTGGCCGGTGGCCTCGATGGCGCCGGTCTCGTGGACGTTGACATGGCCGGTGTGGGCGGCGATGACCGCCTCGTAGGGCCGCAGGAGGGAGGCGATGACCAGCAGGTTGGTCTGGGTGCCGCCCACGGTGAAGTGGATGTCCACGTCCGGCGCCTTGCACAGGCGGCGGATCAGGTCGGCGGCGGCCCGACAGCGCGGGTCCATGCCGTAGCCGCAGGTCTGCTCCAGATTGGTGTCCGCCAGTGCCTGAAGGACCCTGGGGTGGGCGCCCTCGCTGTAGTCGTTGCGAAAACTGTACATAAAAAATTTCCCCGCTTTCCGAAAAGTAACAAATTGATGTTGAAATCATACCGCAGTTCGGGTATAAAAGCAAGGAGGGGAGCAAAAGACCCTTTAAAATTTGTGGATTTGGAGATACTGAGGGCGGAAACTTTTTGACACTTGGTTCCGTCTGGAACATAGAGACGAGAAAGAGGTAGGGAGCGCGTATGAAGAAACTGACCGCACTGGCCCTGACGGCGCTGACGCTGCTGGGCCTGCTGACCGCCTGCGGCGGAGAAGAGACCAACACCCCGGACGTGGATCTGGAGGCGTTTTACGCCGACCTCGAGGAGGGATACGGCTGGGTGGACGGTTATATGGTGGACATTGATGGGGACATGCTGGAGAGCTACTACCCCGGCCTCAGCGACATTGAGACGAAGCAGTTCGTGGCAAAGATGCCGCTGATGAGCTCTGTGGTGAACGAGCTGGTGTTTTTGCAGTGCGAGACCGAGGACGACGCGGAGTTGGCCGCCGGTATCCTCCAGGACCGCATCAACATCCAGGCCGAGGGCGGCGCCTGGTATCCGGAGTCCATGGACGCCTGGAGCCGGGGCATCGTCATCCGGCAGGGGACGTATGTTGCCATGGTGGCCTCCGCGGAGCACCAGGACGAGATCGCCGGGGGCTTTAACGACAAGTTCCTGTAACCAGACACCGGGCGGAACAGCCGCAGCCAGCCTGCGGCTGTTTTTCTGCCACAGCCATCCGATCAGGAGGAAACGCACTTGATTTTCAGCAGCCTGACTTTTCTCTTTGCCTATCTGCCGCTGACGCTGGCGGTCTATTTTCTGTCGCCTCTGCGGTGGCGGAACCTGGTTCTGCTGCTGGTCAGTCTGTTTTTCTACGGCTGGGGCGAGCCGGTGTACATCACCATCATGTTCCTCTCCATCCTCATCGACTATACCCACGGCCTGCTGGTGGAGAGGTATCGGGCGAACGACCGGAAGGCCCGGTGGTTCGTGGGGCAGTCCGTGGTGTTCAACCTGCTGCTTCTGGGCTTTTTCAAGTATTGGGACTTTCTGGCGGCCAACCTGTCCCTGCTCCCCGGTATCAGCATCCCGCGATTGGGCGTCCCGCTGCCCATCGGCATCTCCTTTTTCACCTTCCAGACCATGAGCTACACCATCGACGTCTACCGCCAGGACGCGCCGGTGCAGCGGAATATCGTCAATTTCGGCGCTTTCGTCACCATGTTCCCCCAGCTGATCGCCGGGCCCATCGTGAAGTACAAGACCGTGGCGGCGGCGCTGGACCACCGGGTGAACACCACGGAGGACTTCGCCCTGGGCGCCCGGAGGTTTACGGTGGGTCTTGCCAAAAAGGTGCTGCTTGCCAACTCCATCGGCGCGCTGTGGGAGGACTGCCTGGCGGCCAGGAGCGCCGGGACGCTGACAGCGGTCGGCGGCTGGATGGGCCTGCTGG
>CABSFC010000081.1 GCA_902476875.1 uncultured Oscillibacter sp.
TGGAAAGAAAGCCGGACTGGCTGCCCGGCTTTCCTGTCCAAATTTATTGTAATAGTGAGGAAACAGATATGAAGTATTACAGCACACGGGACAGAGCGCTGCGGATCAGCGCGGCGGAGGCCATCAAGATGGGACTGTCCCGGGACGGCGGCCTGCTGACCCCGGAGGCCATTCCCCAGATCGACGAGGCGTTTTTGAACAGCCTGGTCCACGCCCGGTATCAGGAGCGTGCCGCCAGGGTCATGGGATTGTACCTGACGGACTACAGCGAGGACGAGCTGCTGACCTTTGCCGAGAACGCCTACGGCCCCGACAAGTTTGACACCGACGCCGTGGCCCCCGTCCGCAAGGTGGACGGCATGACCCACTGCCTGGAGCTGTGGCACGGCCCCACCTCCGCCTTCAAGGACATGGCGCTGCAGATGCTGCCGCAGCTCCTCTCCGCCGCCCTGCGCAAGACCGGCGAGGACAAAACGGTGTGCATCCTGGTGGCCACCTCCGGCGACACCGGCAAGGCCGCCATGGAGGGCTTCGCCGACGTGCCCCAGACCAGGATCCTGGTGTTCTACCCCAAGGACGGCGTGTCCGCCGTGCAGGAGGCCCAGATGGTCACCCAGGACGGTGAGAACGTGGGCGTCTGCGCCGTGGTGGGCAACTTTGACGACGCCCAGGCCGGTGTGAAGCGCATCTTCTCCGACGAGGCCATCCGCGCCGCCCTGGCGGAGCGGGGCTACTTCCTGTCCTCCGCCAACTCCATCAACTGGGGCCGTATCCTGCCCCAGGTGGTCTATTACATCTCCGCCTACTGCGACCTGCTGCGAAGCGGCGAGATCGCCATGGGCGACAAGGTGAACTTCTGCGTCCCCACCGGCAACTTCGGCGACATTCTGGCGGCTTACTACGCCAAGCGCATGGGCCTGCCTGTGGGCAAGCTGATCTGCGCCTCCAACTGCAACGACGTGCTGACGGACTTCCTGCGCACCGGCGTGTACGACCGCAACCGGCCCTTCCACACCACCATGAGCCCCTCTATGGACATCCTGGTGTCCAGCAACCTGGAGCGGCTGCTGTTCGACTTCTCCGGCGAGAACGACCAGGAGGTCAAGGGCTACATGGCCGCCCTGGCGCAGGAGGGCCGGTACGAGGTCTCCGACGCCATCAAGGCGGCGCTTGCGGAGCAGTACTGGGGCGGCTTCTGCGACGAGGCGGGCACCGCCGCCACCATCGCCCGGTACTATAAAGAATACGGCTATCTCATCGACACCCACACCGCTGTGGCGGCCAACGTCATGGAGCAGTACCGCGCCGCCACCGGCGACGAGACTGTGACGGTGTTCGTCTCCACCGCCAGCCCCTACAAGTTCTGCAACCATGTCCTGGCGGCCATCGGCGAGACGCCCGCAGGCGACGGCGTGGAGCTGCTGGACCAGCTGAACGCCGTCTCCGGCGTGGCGGTGCCCCGGCGGCTGGCGGCATTGAAGGGCAAGGCGCGCCGCTTCGACCTGACGGCAGAAAAGGCGGCTATGGACAGCGTGGTGCTGGACTTTTTGAAGTAACCAAGCGCCGGAAAGGGGCTGGGCCATGAAGCAGTTCCGCATGAAAACGGACCTCTCTCCCGATGAAGTGCTGGCGGCCCTGCGGGCCCATACGGAGGTGCAGCCTTTCCAGGACTGCCCGAAGGAGCGTCTGTTCTGCGGGAAGATCTGCTGGCGGGAAGGGCGGTTCACCATCCGCTCCGCCACCAGACGGGGATGCCGGGGCTTCTTCGTGGGGGAGTACTATGGAACCGTGACGGCGGCGGAGGGCGGCAGCGTCATTGAGACAGTGATTTCCAGAAAGAAATGGGACTACATCCTGTTGGCCGCGTTCCTGCTGACGCCGTGGGTCAATGCGTACCTGAACTCAAGCAGCCTGCAGACGGCGCTGCGTGTGTTCGGACTTGCCTTGTTCCTGGGCCTTGGGTTCTTCTGGTTCTTTTTTCTCAATGATATCAAGGAGACCCGCATCGAACTGCACCGCATTTGGTATGCTCAGGATATAGAAGACTAAAGGAAAAGGAGGGGTACTATGGCCCTCTATGCCATCGGGGACCTGCACCTCTCCCTGACAGCCAACAAATCCATGGAGGTGTTCGGCCCCGCGTGGGAGAATTACCACGCCCGCATCGAGGAGGCCCTGGGCGTCCTCACCGACGAGGACACCCTGATCCTGGCGGGGGACACCTCCTGGGGCATCGACCTTGCGGAGGCCGAGGCCGACTTCAAATTCCTGGACCGCTTTCCCGGGAAAAAGTATCTCGTCAAGGGCAACCACGACTACTGGTGGGCCACGGCGGCCAAGCTCCACCGCTTCTTCGAGGAAAAGGACATCAGGACGCTGGATATCCTCCACAACAACTGCGTCTTTTACGGCGACTACGCCGTCTGCGGCACCCGGGGGTGGTTCCTGGAGGAGGACCAGAAGCCCCACAACGCCAAGGTTTTGAACCGGGAGGTGGGGCGGCTGGAGACTTCTTTGCAGGCGGCGGAGGGGCGGCCCATCCTGTGCTTCCTCCACTATCCGCCGCTATACCAGGGCTATGAGTGCCCGGAGATTTTGGCGGTGCTGGAGAAGTATCGCGTGGGGACCTGCTGCTACGGCCACCTCCATGGCCCCGCCATCAGGCGCAGGCTGGAGGGAAAGCGGGGAGAGACGGAGTTTTCCCTCATATCCGCCGACTATCTGGGCTTTGTCCCAAAAAAAATTTGCGATTGAGTGAAAAAAGACTAGCATTTTCAGGATTTTTCTGATAAAATACCATTTCGCACGGGCGTGTAGTCTGTGATGAACGGAGGAGTAAACAAGATGAGTGTGAAAAGCTGCGAAAAAGTTGAAAAAAGCCAGGTCGCTCTGACCATCGAGGTCGGCGCGGCGGAGTTTGAGGCTGCTGTCGAAAAGGCATATCAGAAGATGCGCAGGAAGATCAACGTGCCGGGCTTCCGCCCCGGCAAGGCCCCTCGCAAGATCATCGAGGGCATGTACGGCGCAGAGGTGTTTTTCGAGGAGGCCATCAATATCGCGTTCCCGGATGCCTACGAGGCCGCTGTGAAGGAGCGGGAGCTCCAGGTCGTGGGCTATCCCTCTGTTGAGATGGTGGGCGAGGTCACCCGCGAGGGCTTCACCTTCAAGGCCACCGCTCCCGTATACCCCGAGGTCACTCTGGGCGCGTACAAGGGCCTGTCCGCTGCCAAGGACGAGGTGAAGGTCTCCGCCGCCGACGTGGACGAGCGTTTGAAGCAGCTGAGCGACCGCAACACCCGTCTTGTCAGCGTGGAGCGCGAGGCCAAGGAGGGCGACACCGCCGTCATCGACTTTGAGGGCTTCCTGGACGGCAAGCCCTTCGACGGCGGCAAGGGTGAGAACCACAGCCTGGAGCTGGGGTCCCACAGCTTCGTCCCCGGCTTTGAGGAGCAGGTCGTGGGCATGAAGGCCGGCGATGAGAAGGACATCGACATCACCTTCCCCGAGGACTACCACGCGGACCTGGCCGGCAAGGCCGTGGTTTTCAAGGTGAAGGTCCACGAGGTCAAGGAGAAGCAGGTCCCCGAGCTGGACGACGAGTTCGCCAAGGACGTCAGCGAGTTCGACACTCTGAAGGAGCTGAAGGCCGACCTGAAGAAGAAGATCGCCGAGGAGCGCCAGAAGGATGCCGACCGCGCCTTTGAGGACGCCCTGATGGAGCAGGTGGCCGAGGGCATCACCGCCGATATCCCAGACGCCATGGTGGAGAACCAGGCCCGCCAGTTCCTGGACAACTTCAAGATGCAGATCGCCCAGCAGGGCATCCCCTATGACCAGTACATGAAGATGACCGGCATGGACGAGAGCAAGATCCTGGCCGACGCCAAGGAACCCGCTCTGCGTCAGGTGCGGATGGATCTGGCTGTGGCCGCCATCATCAAGGCCGAGGGGATCGAGGCCAGCGACGAGGACGTGGAGGCCGAGTTCCAGAAGCTGGCCGAGCAGTACGGCATGGACGTGGAGATGGTGAAGAAGTATCTCCAGGCTGACCAAGTGAAGGACCAGATCGTCAGCCAGAAAGCCATCGCCGTGGTGGTGGACAGCGCCACCGCTACCAAGCCTGAGAAGAAGGCCGCCAAGAAGAGCACCAAGAAGGCGGAGGAGACTGCCGAGGGCGAGGAGAAGGCCGCCAGGAAGACCACCGCCAGGAAGAAGTCCACGAAAAAGGCCGAGGCCGCCGAGGGCGAGGAAGCGCCCGCCGAGAAGGACGCCGAATAAGCGCGAATCTTTCTGAGATACATTTTACAGATTCGACACATTCTCTCATGGTGCCTGTGGTATCATGAGAGAATGGTTTATAGGGCGTATCTGCCACCCGTTTGCAGCGGGAAATGCGCCCCGGCTACAAAAGAACGGAGGTTTTCAACCATGAGTTTAGTACCCTATGTCGTGGAACAGACCAACCGCGGAGAGCGTTCCTATGATATTTTCTCCCGCCTGCTGAATGACCGCATCATATTTTTGGGTGAGGAGGTCAACGCCACCACGGCCAGCCTGGTGGTGGCCCAGCTGCTGTATCTGGAGGCCCAGGACCCCGACAAGGATATCCAGCTGTATATCAACAGCCCCGGCGGGTCTGTCACTGACGGCATGGCCATCTACGACACCATGCAGTACGTCAAGTGCGACGTGTCCACCATCTGTGTGGGAATGGCCGCCAGCATGGGGGCGTTTCTGCTGTCCGCTGGCGCCAAGGGCAAACGCATCGCCCTGCCCAACGCGGAGATCATGATCCACCAGCCCTCCGCCGGCACCCAGGGTAAGGTGACGGATATGGAGATCGACGTGGAGCACTTCCTGCGGATCAAGAAGAACCTGAACCAGATTTTGGCCAACAATACCGGCAAGACCGTTGAGGAGATCCGGGATGCCTCCGAGCGGGACCACTGGATGACCGCCGAGGAGGCCAGAAACTTTGGCCTGGTGGACAGGATCATCACAGCAAAAAAATAAGCAAACTGAGGTAATACCATGAGTGACGACGGCAAGAAGGCGCTGCGGTGCTCGTTCTGCGGCAAGCATGAACAGCAGGTCCACCGCATGATCCAGGGCCCTGGCGTGCGCATCTGCGACGAGTGCGTCCAGCTGTGCATGAGCATTTTGAACGACGGTTTTGACGATCCCGGCAGCAGCCCACTGGAGGATATCCCCGACCAGCTCCCCACGCCCCGGGAGATCAAGGACGTGCTGGACCAGTACGTCATCGGCCAGGACGAGGCCAAGGTGGCCCTGTCCGTGGCAGTCTACAACCACTATAAGCGCATCTTTTTCGGCGGCGACGAGGATGTGGAGCTGCAAAAGAGCAACATTTTGATGCTGGGGCCCACCGGCTCCGGCAAGACCCTGTTCGCCCAGACCCTGGCCCGGATTTTGAAGGTGCCCTTCGCCATCGCCGACGCCACCACCCTGACGGAGGCCGGCTATGTGGGCGACGACGTGGAAAATATTCTCCTGCGGCTGCTCCAGGCGGCGGATTTCGACGTGGAGCGGGCGGAGCACGGCATCATCTACGTGGACGAGATCGACAAGATCGCCCGAAAGAGCGAGAACACCTCCATCACCCGGGACGTGTCCGGCGAGGGCGTACAGCAGGCGCTGCTGAAGATCGTGGAGGGGACTGTCGCCAACGTGCCGCCCCAGGGCGGACGGAAACACCCCCACCAGGAGTTCATCCAGGTGAACACGAAGAACATCCTGTTTATCTGCGGCGGCGCGTTTGACGGTCTGGAGAAGATCATCGAGCGCCGCCTGGACCAGAAGAGCATCGGCTTTGGCGCCAATGTCCAGGGCAAGAAGGACAAGGACCTGAGCCGCATCCTCCACGAGGTCCAGCCCCACGATATTTTGAAGTACGGCATCATCCCCGAGCTGGTGGGCCGCCTGCCGGTCATCGCGCCGCTGAACGCCTTGAGGCGGGAGGACCTGGTGCGCATCCTCCAGGAGCCGAAGAACGCCCTGGTGAAGCAGTACAAAAAGCTGATGGAGTACGACGACGTGGACCTGGAGTTCGAGCCGGAGGCCCTGGAGGCCATCGCCGACAAGGCCATCGAGCGCAACATCGGCGCCCGGGGCCTGCGGGCCGTCATGGAGGGCATTTTGACCCAGATCATGTACGACATCCCCTCCGACCCCACCATCGTCAAGGCCGTCATCACCCGGGACTGCGTGGAGGGGAATGGCCAGCCCGTGCTGACCCGGGACCCAGACAAGATCAGCTATTCCGTGAAACTGAACACCGGCAAGGGCGAGAAGCCGCGCTCCGGCTCCGCCCCCAGGTCGGCGTCTTAAAACGAAGAGAGAGGGACGCCGGACGCGCCCCTCTCTCTGTTTCCCATTCCTAAGAAAGGAACGAACCCTATGGAACCGACAACATGGAACATTCCCGTCCTGGCCCTCCGGGGCCTGACGGTTTTCCCCCATATGACCCTGACCTTCGACGTGGAACGCCCCATCTCCATCGCGGCCCTGGAGCGGGCGATGGAGAACGGCCAGGAGATCTTTCTGGTCACCCAGCGGGAGATCGGCGTCAACGCGCCGGGGGAGAAGGACCTGTACGAGATCGGCACGGTCTCCCACATCAGCCAGATTCTGCGGCTGGCCCCCCGGACCGTCCGCTGCGTGGTGGAGGGCCGCCGCCGGGCGCGCCTGCGCCGCCTGTGGCAGACGGAGCCCTTCCTCCAGGCCAACGTGGAGGAGCTGGAGGAGGAAGAGCCCTCCGAGGCCTTCCGCCGCAGTCCCCGGACGGAGGCGCTGCTGCGCCAGACCTGGAACCTGTTCAGCGAGTATGCCGAGCTTGCCGGCAACCTGCCGGAGGAGGTGGCCAGCACGGTGATGGACTGCCGGGACGTGGGATATCTGGCGGATTATATCACCCAGAACATCGCCTTGCGCCACATGGACAAGCAGGAGATTTTGGAGGAGATGGCGCCTTTCGTCCGCCTGCGGAAGCTGAACGGCTTCCTGGCCCGGGAGTGCAACGTCCTGGGCTTTGAGCACGAGATGGAGGGCAAGGTCCGGGACCAGCTGGCCCAGAGCCAGCGGGACCAGATTTTGCGGACGCAGATCCGCGTCCTGCAGAGCGAGCTGGGAGAGGAAGACGCCGACGACGAGATCGATGCCTACCGCCAGAAGATCAAGGCGCTGGAGCTGGAAGAGGACACGGAAAAGCACCTGCTGAAAGAGGTCGGCAAGCTCTCCAAGCAGCCCTTCGGCAGCGCCGAGGGCGCGGTCATTCGCAACTATCTGGACGTCTGCCTGGAGATGCCCTGGAACGTCACTACAAAGGAGCGGGTCAGCGTTGACGCCGCCCGCAAGGTGCTGGAGCGCGACCACTTCGGCTTGGAAAAGGTGAAAGAGCGCATTTTGGAGACCATTGCCGTCCGGCAGATGAATCCGGAGGGGAAGGGGCAGATCATCTGCCTGGTGGGCCCTCCCGGCGTGGGCAAGACCTCCATCGCCATCAGCGTCGCCAAGGCGCTGAACCGGAAGCTGGCGCGGCTCTCCTTGGGCGGAGTACGGGATGAGGCGGATATCCGGGGCCACCGCAAGACGTACATAGGCTCCATGCCCGGGCGCATCATCGAGGCCATCAGCCGCAGCGGGTCCATGAATCCGCTCCTGCTGCTGGACGAGATCGACAAGCTGGGCAGCGACTACCGGGGCGACCCGGCCTCCGCGCTGCTGGAGGTGCTGGACAGCGAGCAGAACTACGCTTTCCGGGACCACTTTCTGGAGATCCCCGTCGATCTGAGCAAGATTATGTTCATCACCACCGCCAACACTACCGACACCATCCCCCGGCCCCTGCTGGACCGCATGGAGGTCATCCAGCTCTCCAGCTACACCGACGAGGAGAAGGTGCAGATCGCCAAGCGCCACCTGCTGCCCAAGCAGATGACGGAGCACGGCATCAAAAAGGGCGCGCTGCGTGTCAGCGACGACGTGCTGCGGGCCGTCATCCGCGACTATACCCGGGAGTCCGGCGTCCGTCTGCTGGAGCGGCGGCTGGCTGCCATCTGCAGGAAAGCGGACATGCGCCTGCTGACAGGAGATGTAAAGCGGATTACCGTTACAGAAAAAGAGCTGCCTAAGCTGCTGGACTGCCAGCCCTATCCCCCCGCACTCCACACGGAGAAGGAGGAGGTCGGCGTGGTCAACGGTCTGGCCTGGACCGAGGCTGGCGGCGAGATTCTGGAGGTGGAGGTCAACGTCATGGAGGGCTCCGGCAAGCTGGAGCTGACCGGCAACCTGGGCGACGTGATGAAGGAATCCGCCCAGGCGGCGCTGAGCTGCCTGCGGAGCCGGGCGGCGGTGCTGGGCGTCGAGGCGGATTTCTACAAGACAAAGGACATCCACGTCCACTTCCCGGAGGGCGCCGTGCCCAAGGACGGTCCGTCCGCCGGCATTGCCGTCACCACCGCCATGCTGTCCGCCCTGACGGGTCGAAAAATCAAGTCAGGCGTTGCGATGACAGGTGAAATTACTTTACGGGGTCGCGTGCTGCCCATCGGCGGTCTGAAGGAGAAGACCATGGCCGCCCTGCGCAACGGTATCGGTACTGTGTTGATTCCCAGGGACAACGTGCGGGACCTGGAGGAGATCGACCAGACCGTTCGGGCCGCTTTGCGCTTCATCCCCGTGGCCACGGTGGACGAGGTCTTTGCCGCCGCCCTGTGCCCGGAGAGCGACCCCATTCGGGAGGAGGTGGCGACCCATGTCGCCGCCTTTGCCCCCGTCGCCCGGGAGACCGGCGACGCCACTCTGCGGCAGTAAGGAGTACGCCAATGGCTTTAAATTTTGCAAAGGCGGAGTTTGCCCGCTCCGCCGGGAGCCGGGACCAGTTCCTGCGGGACGGCCTGCCCCAGTTTGCCTTCGCGGGCCGGTCCAACGTGGGCAAGTCCTCGGTGATCAACCGTCTGCTGAACCGGAAAAACCTGGCCTACGTGGGCGCCTCCCCCGGCAAGACCACCCAGGTCAACTACTTCCTGGTGGACAGCAGGGCCTATCTGGTGGACCTGCCGGGCTACGGCTATGCCAAGGTCAGCCGGGCCGAGAAGGAGCGTTGGGGCAAGCTGATGGAGAGCTACTTCCAGGACGAGGGCGACCGCATCACCGCCGGAGTCCTGATCGTGGACATCCGCCACAAGCCCACGGCGGACGATGTGACCATGCACAGATGGTTCCGGGAGAGCGGCTACCCGGAGATCGTGGTGGCCAACAAGCTGGACAAGCTGAAGCGCAGCCAGGTGGAGCCCGCGCTGGCGCTCATCCGGGAGACACTGGAGCTGGGGGAGGAGGACATTTTGGTGCCCTTCTCCGCGGAAAAGGGCGCCGGCAAGGAGGAACTGCTGGGCCTTTTGAACGGGGCCTGCGGCAAATGATGTGAAAAAAGGAACGGCGAAAGCCGTTCCTTTTTTCATGGCATCAGCTTTTCCGATTTCTGGAGCAGCCGCGCTGTTGTTTAAGGGCCCCATCGTTTGGACGAACCGCTCCGCCATGGTCGGGTCCCGGTGGGGGAAAAGGCGCTTTGCCGCTGGTCCGGCGCGGCGATAGCCGCCATGCCGTCCGGGGACAGGGCAAAGTCGAACACACCGAAGGGCTCCCGCATCCGCTCCGCGTGGGTGGACCTGGGGATCACCGCGACCCCGCGCTGGATGTGCCACCGGAGGATCACTTGGGCCGCCGCTTTTTTCGCGGGGTCAGGACAGCTCCGCCGGGGTCCTGGGCAGCTCGTTCCGGTCATCGATGGGGGTGGTGAGATACAGCCGCAGCAGCTCGGCCCAGCCCAGCTCTGTCTCCGTAAAAGCGCCGCCGTCTATGGCGGCGTCCAGCGTGTCCAGCGCGGTCTCCAGCTCCACCGGATACAGATCCGCGTCGTAGGCGGTGAGATCGACGGCGTCGTGCATGGTGTCTTCCAAGCCGTCATGCGCCAAGCCCTTGACAAAGACAAGGGGGGTTTTGAAAAAGGCGGTGGAGAGGAGATGTGCGTAGGACTCTGTCAGCCAGCCGTCCAAATTGGACTGAACGCCCGTCTGGAGTCGGAAAATCTCCGCCTCTGAATAAGGAGCCTGTTCCCGGAGCCAAGTCAGAAAAGCTGAAATGGTCTCATCCCGGTGTTCGGTGGCGCCCAGGTCGCCAAAGGCCCACCAGTCCAGGTCGGAGAGGGCGCTGAAGATAGTCCAGCGGTAGGCGTAACGCTCCTCGGCGGAGAGATTGTTGTTGGTGACCAGCTGGTTCCAGGCGATATAGACCCGCTGGGTGTCGCTGATCTCCTCCCGTTCCGGCTCCTCCCACAGGGAGAAGTCCGGCTCGCCGTCCGCCATGGGGAAGCGGGAGACCTGATCCGGGGCGTACCAGTCGCCCAGCTCGCCCAGGGCCTCCACGGAGATACCGGCGACCTTGCCGTTTTCCATGAAAAACAGGACCGCGTAGTACCCGCTCATATCGTGGTTCGAGACAAACTCCGAAAAAACATAGTAGTAATCGTGCCGCACCAGGGAGTAACCGTCCGCCTCCTTGAGGCAGTAGACCAGCTCGTCCCCGTAGGCCGCCAGCACGTCGTCCCGTGTGCTGCCGGGGGCGATGCCCCGGGGCGTGCGGACGCTGGAGGCAATGGTGGACAGGCGTGTGACCGTCTCCCAAAGGGAGGCCTCCTTGTCGATGTGGTCATATTCCACGGTGACGGCCCCGCAGACGGCGGTGTGATGGGTCATTGCGCCAAGATCCGTGTTCAAGACCTCCTCCGGCGCCGTCAGCTCCAGGGTGGTGCCGAAGGGGAAGAGGTCCTTCTGCACGCCAGGCTCCAGGAACTCCTCCTTGCCGCCGCTGTCGGTCCAGACCAGGGCGAAGTCCGTCTCCGGCGCTTCCGTCTCCAAGACGGCGGGCTCCATGACGGCGTCTTTGGGCCGTTGCAGGCCGGCGGCCAGCAGGACCGCGGTCAGAACCGCTGCCAAAACGGCGCAGACCGCCGGCCAGGGGAAGCGGCGGGATCTGCCGGGAGGGGCAGTCGCCGGTGCCAGATCCGGGCCGGGAGCCTCCTCCGCCGGAGGTTCCGGCGTCTCCGTCAGTTCCGCCACGGACACGCCGAACGCCCGTGCCAGGGCAATCAAATTGTTCATGTCCGGCGCCGCCGCGTCGGTCTCCCACTTGCTGACGGCCTGGCGGCTGACGCCGAGACGTCCGCCCAGCTCCTCCTGTGAGATGCCAAGAGCTTTTCGATATTGACTGATGCGCTGTCCCAGGGTCATGGCAGGTACCTCCTTTGTTTCGCTCTCAGCATAGCAGATTTCGCCCCAAAAGGCTACCACCCGCGTGTCAAATATCGGTTGCGGCGGCAAAAAAGGCGGGAGGAGGGCCCAAAAGGGGAAGGGGACGGCCTCTGCTTTTTTTCGGGAAAATCTTGTCTACCCCCTATGCAAATCCGAAAAAATACGGTAAAATAAACGCGATATCACCTGTAACCAGAATCGGAGGTTTTTGAGTATGGCAAAACCTGTCTATCGGCGTGTGCTGTTGAAGATCAGCGGCGAGGCCCTGGCCGGCGGCAAGGGCAGCGGGCTGGATTTTGAGATGATCGGCAGCGTCTGCGACGTCATCAAGGAGTGTCTGGACATGGGCGTCCAGGTGGGCCTGGTGGTGGGCGGCGGCAACTTCTGGCGCGGCGCCAAGAACAGCGGCGGCGGCAAGATGGAGCGCACCCGGGCCGACCATATCGGTATGCTGGCCACGGTTATGAACTGCCTTGCGGTGGCGGACGTGTGCGAACAGAAGGGCATCCCCGTCCGGGTCCAGACCGCCATTGAGATGCGGGCCGTGGCGGAGCCGTACATCCGCGGCCGGGCTATCCGGCACCTGGAGGAGGGCCGCGTGGTCATCTTCGGCGCGGGCACCGGCAATCCGTTCTTCTCCACCGATACGGCGGCGGTGCTGCGGGCGGCGGAGATCAACGCCGACGTCATCCTGCTTGCCAAGAACGTGGACGGCGTGTACAACGCCGACCCGGTGAAGGACCCCTCCGCCGTGAAGTACGACACCATCAGCTACGACGACGTGCTGGCCCAGCACCTGATGGTCATGGACTCCACCGCCACCTCTCTCTCCATGGACAACCACATCCCTGTGCTGCTCTTCGCCCTGAAGGACCCCCGGAACATCATCCGGGCCATCTGCGGCGAGAAGGTGGGCACCATCGTCAGGGAATAAGAAACGACCTCCCATAACAGAAACGCGAAAGGAAGGATCTCATTATGTTGAAGGACGAATACAAAGTATACGAGGAAAAAATGCGGAAGAGTATCGACTCCGTAGCCGCCGACTTTGCCTCCGTGCGGGCGGGCCGGGCCAACGCCGCCGTGCTGGACCGCATCATGGTGGACTACTACGGCAGCCCCACCCCCATCCAGCAGATCGCGGCGATTTCCTCTCCCGACCCCCGGGCCCTGGTCATCTCCCCCTGGGACAGCAAGGCGCTGAAAAACATTGAAAAGGCCATCCAGAACTCCGACCTGGGCATCAATCCCCAGAACGATGGCCGCTGCATCCGCCTGACCTTCCCCCAGCTGACGGAGGAGCGCCGCAAGGAGCTGGTGAAGCAGATCCGCAAGTACGCCGAGGCCGGCAAGGTGGCCGTGCGCAACATCCGCCGGGACGCCATGGACAACTTCAAGAAGCAGGAGAAGAAGTCCGAGATCACCGAGGATGAGCTGAAAATGGTGGAGAAGGACCTCCAGAAGCTGACGGACGACAGCTGCAAAAAGCTGGACGACCTGCTGGCGAAAAAAGAGAAGGAATTGATGGCGGTCTGATGGCTGACATGGGAAAAAACAACAATACGGCGGGGCGGGT
>CABSFC010000082.1 GCA_902476875.1 uncultured Oscillibacter sp.
CCGCCCGAACGCGGGTATTTGTTGGAACCGGGCGGATAATATCCGCCCCTACAAAGGCTGTATCCTATCGCCCACGGAGTTCATAGCGAAGCGGAATGAACGGGTGGGTCGATAAAGCCCTTGCGATGATATCCCACAGGTTTGCACCCAACGTCCCAAATGCGGCTTGAACGCCCTACCAAACGCCGGTGTATAGCGCAGCCGGATGAGCCCTGGCAGGTTTTCTCCGGTCGCATCGTGACGGAGCCCGCGTCCCCAAACTTTTCCCATGCAAGCATGGGGAAAGTTTGGACAAAAGCGCCTTTTCTTTTGGACCGTGCACGGCCCGTTTTCTTTTCGGCGCAACCGAAAAGAAAATGGGGGGGTGCAAAATATCCAAGGAGGTATCCCTATGCCCAGCAACCGAATCGGCCGTATCAACGAAGAGATCCAGCGGGAGCTGTCCGACCAGCTCCGCCGCCTGAAAGACCCCCGGGTCTCCGGCACCGGCATGGTCTCCATCACCCGGGTGGACACCACCGGCGACCTGCGCTACGCCCGGGTCTATATCAGCGTTCTGGACAAATCCCGGGAAAAGGATGTCCTGAAGGGCCTGAAATCCGCCGCCGGCTTTTTGCGCCGGGAGCTGGGCCGCGCCCTGCAATTGCGCTACACCCCGGAGCTGCAGTTCATCGGCGACGACTCCATCCAGCACGGCGCCCACATTCTGGAGGTCCTGCGGGACCCCGATAAGGTGAAGCCCGTCAACCCCGACAACGACGCCGTCCTGCCGGACGAGGAGGAGTAAGCATGCTGACTGTCCCGGAGACCGCCGCTCTGCTGCGGACCTTTGACAATGTTCTGATCCTGACCCACGTCCGTCCCGACGGCGACACCGTGGGCTGCGCCGCCGCCCTGTGCGCGGGCCTCCGGGCCCTGGGCAAGACGGCGTACCTGCTGCCCAACCCCGAGCTGACGGACACCACCGCCCCCTATTTCGCCCCCTACGCCGCCCCGGCGGGCTTTGTGCCGGAGAAGGTGGTGTCCACGGACATCGCCACGGCGGGCCTGCTGCCGGAGAACGCCAAGCCCTACGCCGGGCGCATCGACCTTGCCATCGATCACCACCCCTCCTTCGAGCACTTCGGCAGGGCCAACATCGTCCGCCCGGAGGCCGCCGCCTGCGGCGAGCTGATCTACGACATCCTGGCCGCCCTGGGCCCCATCACCCGGTCGCTGGCCCTGCCGCTGTATGTGGCGGTGTCCACGGACACCGGCTGCTTTGCCTACGCCAACACCACCGACCGCACCCACGCCGTGGCGGCGGCGCTGATGCGCACCGGCATTGACTTCCAGACCGTCAACAAGGTGTTCTTCCGCACCAAGAGCCGCAAGCGGATGCAGCTGGAGGGCGCCATGCTGGATACGATGGAATTCTATGACCATGACCGGGTGGCCGTCCTGTCCGTTCCCATATCCCTGATGGAACGGGTGCAGGCCACGGAGAGCGACGCCGAGGACCTCTCCTCGCTGGGCGGGCAGATCGAGGGCGTGGACTGCGCCGTCACCATGCGGGAGCTGCGGCCCGACGTGTGGAAGATGTCCGTCCGCACCGGCGCCCGGGTCAACGCCACCGACGTCTGCCGCCTCCTGGGCGGCGGCGGCCACGCCGCTGCGGCGGGCTGCACCGTGGAGGCCCCCTTCCCCGAGGCCAGGCGCCGCATCCTGGCGGCCATCGCCCAAACTGTGCCGGATTTCGTCCCGTGACGTCCCTGCGGGGGGCGGTCTCCGCGCCGGCCCGCCCCTACATAGAACAAAAGGAGGAACGCCTATGAGCTGCTGGACAAGCCGAAAGGTCGGCTGGGTCCTTACGGCCATTGCGCTCATACTGTGCTGGATAACCGCGCGGTCGAATTCCGTCGTCTGTGGGGTGCTGGCCCTCGCGGTCCTGGCTCTGGACCTCATCCAGACCCTGATCTATTACCGCTGTCCCCACTGCGGCCGCCTGATCCGTACCAAGAGCCCCCGCATGCCCCTCTACTGCGCCCGCTGCGGCAGGGAACTGCTGCAGCCCGACCAACAGGACCGCCACCCGGATTGGTGACCTCCCGCAAGGGCGGTCCTGGAAATCTCCCACCGAAGGAGCATCATATTCTCATGCCTAACGGAATCGTCATCATCGATAAGCCCGCCGGCTGGACCAGCATGGACGTGTGCGCCAAGCTGCGGGGCATCCTGCGGGAAAAGCGGGTGGGCCACGGCGGCACGCTGGACCCCATGGCCACCGGGGTCCTGCCGGTGTTCGTGGGGCAGGCCACCCGGGCCGTGGAGTTCGCGGAAAACAGCCGCAAGGAATACGTGGCGGGTCTGCGCCTGGGCCAGGTGACCAACACCCAGGACATCACCGGCGAGACGCTGGAGACCCGTCCCGTCGCCGCCTCCCGGGCCGATGTGGAGGCCGCCCTGGGCCGCTTCCTGGGGGACATCCAGCAGATCCCCCCCATGTACTCCGCCATCAAGGTGGGCGGCCAGAAGCTGTATGACCTGGCCCGCAGGGGCCGGGAGGTCGCCCGCAAGCCTCGCCCCGTCACCATCTACGAGCTGGAGCTGCTGGAACAGGAGAGCGGAACGGACTACCGCTTCCGCTGCGTCTGCTCCAAGGGCACCTATATCCGCACCCTCTGCCACGACATCGGACAGCGCCTGGGCTGCGGCGGCACGCTGTACAGCCTCCGCCGCACCATGGCGGCGGGCTTCACCCTGGACCGGGCCGTCTCCATAGAGGACGTGCAGGAACAGGGCGCGTCCCTGCTTCTGCCCACGGACAGCCTGTTCGCCCAGTATCCCGCGCTGCCGCCGCTCTCCCCCGGAAAGGAAAAGCGGGTCCGCTGCGGCAATCCCATCACCACCCTCTCCGTCCCCGACGGCACTTACCGCGTCTACGGTCAGGACGGCGCGTTTCTCTGCCTCTCCCAGGCGAAGGACGGCGTCCTGACCTCCATCAAGAACTTCTTTGGAGCGTAAAGATATGTCCAGTAAGGAAAAAGTCATCGCCCTGGGCTTCTTCGACGGAGTCCACCTGGGCCACGCCGCCCTGCTGCGGCGCGCCGTGGAGGAGGCCGCCGCCCGGGGCGTCATCCCGGCGGTGTTCACCTTTGACCGGGTGCCGAAGGAGGTCGTCACCGGCATCCCCTGCCCCCTCATCAACTCCCCGGAGGACCGGCGGGACCTGATGCGCCGCCTGTACGGCATCCAGGAGGTCATCATGGTCCCCTTTGACCGGGAGATGATGACCACCGCCTGGCAGGACTATATCACCGAAATCCTGGTGAAGCGGCACCACGCCGTCCACCTGGTGGCGGGCCACGACCACCACTTCGGCCACAAGAACCAGGGCACGCCGGAGCTGCTGGCGCGAAAGTGCGCGGAGCTGGGGCTGGGCTGCGACATCATCCCCAAGGTGGAGGTGGGCGGCATCACCGTCAGCTCCACCTACATCCGCCGCCTGGTGGAGCTGGGGCAGATCGAGCGGGCCAACCGCTTCCTGGGCCATCCCCACACGCTGACAGGCGCCGTCCGCCACGGGCGGGGCGTGGGCTCCTCCCGGCTGTTCCCCACCGCCAACCTGACGGTCCCCGCCCATGTTCTGGTGCCCAGCCACGGCGTCTACGTCACCCGGGCATACCTGCCGGACGGCGGCAGCTACGCCGCCGTCACCAACGTAGGCACCCGGCCCACGCTGAACAACGGCACCGATATCACCGTGGAGGCCTGCCTGCTGGACTTTGCGGGCGATTTGTACGGAAAGACGGTCCGGGTGGAGTTTTACCGCCACATCCGGGATGAGATCCGCTTCGACTCTCTGGACGCGCTGAAGGCCCAGATCGCCGCCGATGTGGAGACCACCCGGCGCTATTTCGCGGAGCATACGGACTGACGAAAGGGCGCCCCTGATGGGGCGTCCTTTTTGACGGCGGCATTGATTTGACGATGCGGGGGCGGGTCGTATCCGCCCGGGACGCGCGGTATCGCCGCGAGGAACAGGCGGACGGCCCCCGCGGCAAAGGGCAGGCGCCGCCGCGCCTGCCCTCTTCCTATATCCGGTCAAATCAGAGTCACTGTCAGCCAGACCAGGCCGATGCCCGCCGCGCCCATCAGGGTGTACACCGCCGGGCTCAGCTCCCGCCACACCCGGCTGAACCGCCCGTGGTCGCCGCCGGCGTAGTTCCGGGCCACCCGCCGGGCCTCCTCCACCAGCTCCCGGGCCGTGACGCCCTCCCCGGCGGCGTCGTTCCGCACGATGAAGATCGCCTGCTCGAAAAACCGCTGGTCCGGGGAATCCACCACCACGACTCTTCTGGAAATACCTTTCACCATTGTCAAAAGCCTCCTGATGTTGATACCTCCATTTTGCCGCGGCGGCGGAAAATTTATACGGGGACCGCGCCCTTTTTTCCGTCCTCCGCCGGGCGGTACAGCACCTGCACCCCGCAGTCGTCCTGCAGCTTCTCCCGGCGGACGCTCTCCGACAAAATCAGCCCCGCCAGGGCCTGGGGGTCCTCCCCCTCCCAGCCCGCCAGCAGGTCCTGGAGCCACTCGTCCCGCCCCGGGTCCGCCACGCCGTCGCTGATCATCACCGCGAAGCCGCCGGGGTCCAGCTTCGCCTTCGTCACGTCAGGCTGGGCGGGGGTCCCCCGCAGGCCCGCCGGGAGGCTGGCTCCCGTGACCCGGCGGACCGTCCCGCCCTTTTTCAGATAGCTGGGGGCGGCGCCGTACTTGTAAAAGGCCGCCTCTCCGGAGGCCGGGTCGAACACGCACAGGTCGATGGTGGTGAAGCTCCCCGTCTCCGCCCCCCGGAGGGCCATGGCCGCGTTCAGCGTCTTCAGCGCCGCCTCCGGCTCAATACCCGCCTCCAGGAACTGCCGCAGCAGCCGGCAGGTCAGGGCGGATTCCTTCCGGGCGGGCTCGCCGCTGCCCATGCCGTCCGCCAGCAGCAGGCACCAGCGGCCCTGCTCCGTCCGGAAGGAGGTCACCGTGTCCCCGCAGACCGTCTCCCCCTCCTTGGGCCGCAGAACCGCGCCCACCCGGCAGGCGAAGTCCGCCTCCCCCGCC
The DNA here is from genome assembly GCA_902476875.1 of uncultured Oscillibacter sp. Lineage (GTDB taxonomy): Bacteria > Bacillota > Clostridia > Oscillospirales > Oscillospiraceae > Oscillibacter. The sequence continues at coordinate 5,092 of CABSFC010000082.1, forward strand.
GCGCACACCGCCTCGCCAAGGCCGGCGGCGGTGGCGGTCAGCAGCTCGCTGAGCTGGGCGTACTGCCCCCGGGCGCTGCGTCGGGTCTCCTCCAGCTGCCGCCGGTACTGCCGCCGCAGCAGGAAAGCCGACAGCTCCCCGTTCACCGCCGTGATGAAGTCCGGCAGGTGGATGCAGCGGTCCGCGAAATAGCCGGGAAAGTCCTTGGGCATGGCCCGCCCCCGCTCCAGGAGGTAGGGCGTGGCGTCGTTCAGGGCGTTGAAAGTCCCGGTGTACTCCCGCTGCCAGCACAGTTCGCACAGCGCGCAGCCCCGGCAGACCTTCTCCGCCGCCCGGTCGAAGATGACGGCGGGGTTTTCGTCGGTGGACTGAGGCGTGTTCCGGCCCATGCTGTCGTACAGGTCCCGCAGCGCCCCCGCCGCCCGGGTCAATCGGTCCTTCAGCTGCGCCCCCACGGCGGCCTCGTCCGACGGCGGCGCCCGCTTCACCCGCTTGCCGCCGAAGAGCCGCCCAGGCAGCAGCAAAAAGAGGCACATACCCGCCGCGGACTCCAGCAGCAGCGGCTGGGCCAGCGGCTCCCGGGCGGGCAGCAGCGCCGCCAGCGCCGCCGCCAGGAAGGCCAGCGCCGCGCCGCTCCTCCGCCGTCCCGTCCGGCTGCCCGCCAGCAATCCCGCAAGGCCCAGGCCGGCGGTGAAGATGCCGCTGCCCGTTCCGGCGCACAGGTCCGCCGTCAATCCCAACCCCAGCCCCGCCGAGGCCCCCGCCACGGCGCCCCGCTCATAGGCGGTGTAGGCCAGCAGAACGCACAGCAGCGTCCGCCCCACGGAGAGGCCCAGCAGCTCCAGGTCCCCCAGGGCCAGCAGCAGCGCCGCCGCCAGAAACAACACGCTGTCCGCCGCGGGCTTGTCCTGTCCCGGCTGGAACAGGGGCTGGAAAAACCAGGCCGCGGCCCCGGTCAGCCCCGCCGCGGCCAGGCAGGGCGTCACCTCCTCCAGCGGCGACAGCGACTCGATCACATAGATGCCGTTCACCGCCAGAAACAGCCCCATGGCCGTCAGCGCCAGGACCCTGGGCCGGGCCAGGACCCTGTTTCCCCGAAAGGCGGTGGCGGCGGTCAGGAGCAGCACGCCGGTGGCAAGGCAGGGCAGCGCGTCGGCAAAGTCCAGAAACAGCAGCGCCCCCGCCGCCAGACCCGTCAGCGCCGCGCCCCCCAGCGCCCCCGGTCCAGCCGCCGCCACGCAGCCCAGGGCAAAGGGCGCGTAGCCCCCCGGCGTCTGGCTGGCGGTCAGCGCCGCCGCCAGAAAAAAGCGGATGCCCCACGCCATCAGCCGCGCCGACTGCTCCCGCCCCAAAGTGATCTGACCGTGTTCCACAGCCTGTCCCTCCCGAAACCATGATTTTCCACCATTGTACAGTCCCGCGGTGAAAAATCCCGTCGGGAAAAGAGGGCGCGCCATTTCCCGGGGCGCTTTGCGGAAGAAAAGCCGCCGTCCCGGCACGGGACGGCGGCTTTTGCGTGATACGGTTATCTTTGGCGGATCGATTCGCGGTCAGACGGGAAGCTCCATCTCATCCCCCAGCCCCACGAAGCCGTACTTCTCATAGAGGGACCTGCCCATCCGGGTGGCCTCCAGGGTGACGCGGGAGACGCCCCGCTCCCTGGCGGCAGCCACCAGCAGGTCCAGCGTCCTGTACGCGATGCCCCGCCGCCGGTAGGCGGGCCGTGTGTACATGTTCATGATGTAGGCGTTCTCTCCCGTGGGGTTGTGGTACGTGGGCAGCAGCCGGTAAAAGCTGATGCCTCCGGCCCCGGCCAGCTCCTCTCCGTCAAACACCAGATAGGCGATGTGGGCCCCCTTTGCCAGCGCCCGGCGGTAGTAGTCCCGGGACTGCGCCTCCACCTCGGACATGTCCACGGCGCCGTCCAGCCCGTTGGCCGCCCGCAGGACCTCGATCCGGGTCCTGACCAGGAGATCCAGGTCCTCCGCTGTGGCCCGTCTGTATATCAGTTCCATCATTCTCCCCCAATACATCGCGAAAAATCAACGATCCGAGTGCCGTGCTTATCCGTTTGGCTAAATTTGATTTATGATACCATAAAGGCTCATCCGGGGCAAGGCTCCCATTCAAATCGGTGAAAGCCTTGCCCTGTGCGCGCTGAATTCCCGGTCCTTGTCTGTGGACTTTTCCAAGTGCCTGTGCTATCATAATGGAAAAATGAAAAGAGGACGATCCCCATGCTCTACCCATCCCCTCACACCGGCGACGATACGCTGGGTATCCTGGTATTGGTGCTTCTTCCCGCCGCCGGCCTGCTTTTCTGGCTCTTCAACGCCTGGTGCATGGGCAGATGCAAGCGGCAGACCCGCATCCCGTCTCTCCGTCAGAAAATGCTCGTCCTGTGCGGCCTCTTTCTTTTCCTCCTGCTGCTGGCCCTGGCCGCCCACGCGCTGTCGTGACCGCTTTTCCCCCATCCCCATGGACTTTTCCATGGGGATATGTTATAATATATATTCATTTTTCAAACAGGATGGTGCCCCATGCGCATTGGAACAGTAGAGATCAATTCCCAGCTGGCCCTGGCCCCCATGGCCGGGGTCACGGACGCGGCCTTCCGCCAGATCTGCGCGGAATTGGGCGCGGGGTACACCGTCACGGAGCTGATCTCCTCCAAGGCCCTGTGCTACCGCGACAGGAAGACCTTCTCCCTCCTCCGGCAGTTCCCCGGCGAGCATCCCGCCGCCGTCCAGATCTTCGGCAGCGACCCCGTCTGCATGGCGGAGGCCGCCCAGATCGCCATCGAGCACACCGGGGCGGACATCATCGACATCAACATGGGCTGTCCCATGGGAAAGATCGTCAACAACGGCGACGGCGCGGCCCTGATGAAAGACCCGGACAAAGCCGGGCGCATCGTGGAGGCGGTGGTGAAAGCCGTCTCCGTCCCCGTCACCGCCAAGTTCCGCCGGGGCTGGGACATGGGCAGCTGCAACTGCGTGGAGTTCGCCCGGGTCTTGGAGGCGGCTGGCGTCTCCGCCGTGGCCGTCCACGGCCGCACCCGGGCCCAGGTCTACGGCGGCGCGGCGGACTGGAACTGCATCCGCCAGGTGAAGGAGGCGGTGTCCGTCCCGGTCATCGCCAACGGAGACATCTGGAAGCCGGAGGACGCCGTCCGCATTTTGCGGCACACCGGGGCGGACATGGCCATGATCGGCCGGGGGTGCTTTGGCAACCCCTGGCTGTTCCGGCAGGCCAAAGCCGCCCTGGAGGGCCGCCCCATCCCGCCTTTGCCCCCTCTTGCCGAGCGGTGTGACACCGCCGTCCGCCAGTTCGAGCTGGCGGCGGAGGCCAAGGGGGAGCGGGTGGCGGTGCTGGAGGCACGGCGGCACTACTGCTGGTATCTCAAGGGTGTGCCCCACTCCGGCTATTATAAGGAACAGATCGTGCAGATGAACACCCTGGAGGATGTCTATCGCGTGACAAAAGGAATTAAGAGGGACTTGACATGAATCAGGAACAACACTGGATCGACGCGGCCCGCCGGGGGGACCAGGACGCCTTCGGGCAGCTGGTGCGCCTGTACGAAAAGCGGGTCTTCGCCCTGACGCTGCGGATGTGCAGGAACCCCGAGGACGCCGCCGAGGCGGCCCAGGAGGCGTTTCTCGCCGCCTGGCAGGGGCTCCGCTTCTTCCGGGAGGAGTCCAGCTTCTCCACCTGGCTGTACCGCCTGGCGTCCAACGCCTGCGTGGACCTGCTGCGGCGGGAGGGCCGCCACCGGGCCGCCGCCGGGCCGTCCCTGGACGATGAGGCGCTGAATCTGGACGTGCCGGACCGCTCCGCCTCCCCCCAGGAGCAGGCGGAGCGCGGGGAGCTGCGGGCCCATATCAAGGCGGGCCTCGCCGCCCTGCCGCCGGACTACCGGCAGGTGCTGATCCTGCGGGAGCTCCACCAGCGCACCTACGACGAGATCGCGGAGATCCTGTCCCTGGACCTGGGGACCGTGAAGTCCCGCATCAGCCGGGGCCGGAAGCAGCTGCGAAAATTTTTGCTGGAAAGCGGGAACTTTTCCGCCGTTCCCACGTCCAAAGAGACAGGAAGGGAGGGCTGCAAATGAAATACTGCGACGATTACGCGGCCCTGCTGGACCTGTTTGTGGACGGAGAGCTGTCCCCCGCCGAGATGGCGGACGTCCAGGCCCACCTGGACGATTGCCCCGGCTGCCGGGCCTATGTGGACGACGCGCTGGCCCTCCGGGCCGCTTTCCCCGATGTGGAGGACACGGAAGTCCCCGCTGGCTTTGCCGAGGGCGTGATGGCGGCTGTTCAGGCCCAGGCCGCGGGGGAGCGGTGCCGGTCCGCTCCGCAGAAACGGCGGTTGGCCCGGCTTCTGCTGCCCCTGGCCGCCTGCTGCGCCATCGTGCTGCTGGCGCGGGGCGTGGGTCTTGGAGGCGGCGGCAAGTTCGAATCCGCCTCCACCACCGCCGACACGGCGGCCCCGATGGAGACGGAGGCCATCGCGGAGGAGCCCGCCGCCGCTGAGGACGGCATCTCCGCCGACAGCGCGGACAACGCCGCCCCGGAAATGGCCCTGACCGCCAGCGCGCAAAAGAACGGCATCGCGGATATGTCCCGCTCCTCGTCCTACTTCGCCGTCCTGACCCTGCCGGCGGACGCCCTGGAGATGGAGCCGCTGGCGGACGGCACGCCTGTCAGCGAATCGGACGGCGAGCGGCGGTATGAGCTGTCCGCCGGGGATTACGACGCGCTGCTGGACCAGCTGGACGCCGCCGGCATCCAGCCCATCGCCCGGGAGCAGACCGGCGCGGAGAGCGAGACGGCGCTGGTCATCGTGACGGGTCTTTGATTTCCCGCAGGCAGAACAGCCCCGGGCTGGTAGCCCGGGGCTGTTTCCATGTTTTGACCCTGTTTTCCCCTTGCATTTCGCCCCCATCTATGCTATAGTCCTCTTTGACAGGTGCCATCTCCCTGTCCAAGCGCCCGCCCGGGCGTTCGTTCGGCAGACCCGGTTTGCCGTTCTCTAAACAAAAAAATGGAGGTTGCGCGGGCCTTATCCTGCGTTTTTTGCTGCGTATTTGCATCAAAGGACCTCCAAACCATGTCAAGGAGGTCTTTTTTATGTCCAATTCCCGCTTCACCACCCGCCAGCTGGCCACCGCCGGCATCATCGCCGCCCTGTATACCGTGCTCTCCCTGTTCGCCAATGTCTTCGGTATCGCTTACGGCCCCATCCAGTGCCGCTTTTCCGAGGCGCTGACGGTCCTGCCCTTCTTCCTGCCGGAGGCCATCCCCGGTCTTTTCATCGGGTGCCTTGTCACCAATCTCATGAGCACCGTGGGCCCGCTGGACATCATCTTCGGCTCCCTGGCCACCCTGCTGGCGGCCCTCTGGACCCGCCGGATGCCCAACAAGTGGCTGGCCCCCCTGCCTCCGGTGGTCTGCAACGCCGTCATCATTGGCGCCATGATCGCCTGGTACGAGGTGGGCTTCACCGGCGCTTTCCCCGGTGCCTTTGCCTATAACGCCTTCACCGTGGGTCTGGGCGAGGCCATTGCCTGCTATGTGCTGGGCCTGCTCCTGCTCCAGCTCCTGCCCCGGGTGCCCACCCTTCAGGGCCGGCTCGCCCCCCGGGCCTGACCTTTACACAAAACGACCGTGTCCCCTTGGCGGACACGGTCGTTTTTTTCATTTCAGCTTCTGCCGGATTCTGGCCTTGGCCTCCTGTGACAGCACCTTGCCCGCCAGCCGCACCGGCAGGGGCGGCAGCGCGCAGAACTTTTTGCGCACCTTGTCGAAGGGCTCCAGCGCGTAGGCGGAGAAGAACGCCGCCCGGTCGGGGGGCTGGCCGATGGGCGATGCCAGCCGGGGATTTCCGGCCACCGCGCGCTCAATGGGGAACGCCTGCCGGCTCAGCGGCAGCTGGTCGAAAATATGGCTGCCGTGCCTGGTATTCACCAGCAGCAGGTTGATGCCCTTCTCCTGCTGGTCCGGCAGCTCGTCCTGCTTCAGGCCCCAGAAGTCCCCCAGGGTGAAGTCGCCGGGGCGGTTCAGGTTCGTATAGGCGCAGCGGTGGCAGCTGGGCCGCAGGAACAGCGCCCGACCAAAGGCCCGGCCGAACTCCGTGCGGAACAGCGGCGCGGTGTCCACGGTGCCGTCGTCGTAGACGGTCGTAAAGTGGCTGTCCTTCCAGCCGGTGACCTTGTTGCGGAAGCGCACCGCCTGGAGGGCCTTGCCCTTGCGCCGTTCAATGGAACGGGCCGTGTCCTCCCACACGCCGGGGGAGGGCACGCCGTGGCACACCAGGTCACAGGTGATCAGATTCTCCGGGCGGCGGCCCAGATAGCGGTAAAGGCCGTCCACCTGACAGGGCGTGCCGGAGAACAGCACAGGCCGGGTCTCCAACGCCTTTCTGATCTCCCGGAAGGTCTCGCCCAGGTCGCTCTGGACGTACTTGGCTCCCCGCAGCCGCCACAGGTCCTCCTTGCGGAAGCAGGCCACGTGGCGCAGGTGCTGTCTGCCGTCCAGGGCGGCGCCGTACACGATGCCCCCGTCCTCCAGCACATAGTCCGCCAGGGCGGTGAAAGCGCCGCCGGAGGTGGAGTCCCGGCGGACGGCGTCGTCCCGGTTCCAGGCCGCGAAGGCGGCGGGCAGGGGCTTTTTCTCCCGTTCATGCAGCAAGGGACAGACAGCGGTGCAGTGCCCGCAGCGGACGCACGCCTCCCCGTCGACGACCGGATAGGCGAAGCCCTCCCTGTCCCGCTCCATGGAGATGGCGTCCTTCGGGCAGCCGCTGGCGCAGGCCGTGCATCCGGTGCAGCGGGCGTGGTCCGCCAGGACGGGCAGGCTGTGGAGCGGGGTCTCCCGCTCCGGCGCCTCCCGCCTGGGGGGCATCTCGTTTTGCAGGGCGGCGCGCAGATAATCCAGCGAGGACCGCCGGGCTGCCTGCAGCCGCTGGTCCACATCCGTCCAGTTGATCTCATCCTCCAGTCCGGCGGTATTCCCCTGCCCGATGATGCGGTCAGCCAGCCCCAGCTGGTTCAACAGGCTGAAGGTCCGGGAACTCTCCGGGTCCGCCAGCTCCGCGGGAGCCACGGCTGTGAAGAAGGGGATGTGGAATTGGATGGCAAATACCGTGCCGTGGAAGGAATTTGTAAAGACAAAGCCGGCTTTCTCAAACAGTTCCAAAAATTCCGCCGGACCCGCGTCCAGCATGCAGCGGGCTCTTGGGTGGACCTTCTGCCGGATGCCGCACAGCTGTACGATGGGCATGGCGCTGCGGCGGGCAAATTCCTGCAGATAAGGGGTCAGGATGCCAGGCTTGTTGATACAGTAGCAGAGGATATAGCCATTCGGTACCGGCACCGGAAGTTGAACGCCAAAAGTCCCCCTGTCTGTGAACAGGTGTCCGGAGGCAATGGCGCTCCACTGCTCCTGTGTCAGCAGCAGCGTGGGGTCCAGGACCACCGGGACCTCTTCCCCGGTGATCTCCGCCACGATCTTCTGTCCCTGCCGCTCCCGGACAGAGAGATGGGAAAAACTCTCCAGATAACCCCGCAGCTCGTCTTCCATGCCCTCCGGGACGCGGGGAATTCCGAAGGACGGGGCATAGGCGATCTTCCGGCGCTGGGAAAACGCGCCGAAAAACACCGGGTCAAAGTGCCCGTCGGGAAAGATCTTGGGGTTCCAGATCTGGTCGCTGCCGGAGAGGATCAGGTCATAGGGCA
>CABSFC010000083.1 GCA_902476875.1 uncultured Oscillibacter sp.
GGGCCGCCCTGCCGGAGGCGCTGTTGGGCCTGCCGGTGACGGCGCTGGGGGACCATGCCCTGACGCCGGGCCGCCGCCCGCCGGAGGGAGAGGAGGTGCTGGTCACCTGCGGCCCTGTGATGGAGGACGCGGCCTGGGACAACGGCGGCCTGGAGGACCTGCGATTGCCGAAGGGTCTGACCCGGGTGGAGGACTACGCCTTTTTCAACTGCGGGAAGCTGAAGACCCTGCGCCTGGGGGACACGGTATGCCACTGGGGCGGCGGGGCGCTGATGAACTGCCGCCGGCTGGACACCTTCCACCTGACCTGCACCGGACGGGAGGGGGAGCTGCTGGCCTACTTCGCGGACGAGCTGCCCCGGGAGCTGGACGTGACGCTGTACCGGGCAGGGGAGATCGCGGCCCGGCTGATCTTCCCGGAGTACGTGGAGGTCTACGAGGAAAACTGTCCGGCCCACCACTTTGACTACAACATCTACGGCGCGGGCTACGGCTATCATCACTGCTTCTATCAGAAGAAGCTGAGTCTCAAGACCTACGACGAGCTGTGGCGGCCCATGCTGGCCATGGAGCACGACGGGGACTGCGCCCTGCGGCTGGCCTGGTGGCGGCTGCGGTACCCGACGGAGCTGACGGAGCAGGCGGAGGCGGGCTATCTGGCCCACCTCCGGGCCCACGCGCTGGACGCGGCCCGCTGGCTGCTGGCGGAGCGGGACACGGCGGGCCTGCGGTTTTTGCTGGGGCGCACGGACTGGACCCGGGAGGCTCTGGCGGAGGCCTGCGCCCTGGCAAGGGAGTGGGGAACGCCGGAGGCGATGGCGCTGCTGCTGGAGGAGCGGCACCGACGGTTCCCGGCCGGTCTGGACAAGACCTTTGACCTGTAAAGAAGGAGCGGCTGTATGGCAAACGAACGCCGGAAAGATTTTTCCGTCATCGGACAGGAGATTTTATTCGCCGCCCGGAACGAGCTGTATATGAACCTGCCCTACCTGGATGTGGCCCTGTGCGCCCTGCGCTTTCAGCCCGGCGGTGGGGTGACCATGACCCTGGCCACCGACGGCGAGACGCTGTATTACGACGGCGCCTACCTGGCGGAGCGGTACCTCCGGGGCCGGGTCCTCACCAACCGGGCGTATCTCCACGTTATCTTCCACTGTATGCTCCGCCACCTGGCAAAAAAGAAGGGCAAGGTCCCGGAGCTGTGGGACCTTGCCTGCGATGTGGCGGTGGAGAGCATTTTGGATGAGCTGAATTACCCCTGTCTCAACGAGGGAATGATCCCCATGAAGCAGAAGTTTTACGGCGAGTGCCGCGGGGACATGCCGGTGCTGACCGCCGAGGGCATCTACCGCCGCCTGCTGCGGCTGGATCTGCCGGAGTATGAGCTGGCCCAGCTCCGGCGCCGGTTCCTGGTGGACGACCACGGCTTGTGGGACCCTGAAAAGCAGGACGACCAGCAACAGTCCCAGCGGCAGGACGAGCGGTGGAAGGACCTGTCGGAGAAGACCCAGACGGGGATGGAGACGGTCCTGGCGGGACAGGCCACCGGCGGCGAGGCGGTGCTGGAGCAGGTCAGGGTGGCCGTCCGGGACGATGTGGACTACCGGGCGTTTCTGCGGCGGTTCGCCGTGCCCCGGGAGGTTTTGGAAGTGGACGGCGACGCCTTTGACTATATCTTCTACACCTACGGCCTGCGGCTCTACGGCAACATGCCCCTGGTGGAGCCGCCCGAGACCAAGGAGGAGCGGCGCATCGAGGATTTTGTCATCGCCGTGGACACCTCCATGTCCACCTCCGGCGAGCTGGCGCGGCAGTTCCTGGCCTGTACCTATGCCATTTTGCGCAGCACCGAGACCTTCACCCGCAAGGTGAACATCCGCATTCTTCAGTGCGACGACCAGGTGCGGTCCGACACCGCCATCCACGATTTGGAGGAGCTACGGGACTATATGGACCGCTTTGAACTGACCGGAGGCAGCGCCACGGACTTCCGCCCGGTGTTCGAGCATGTGGCGAAGCTGCAAAAGGAAGGGGCCTTTACCAGCCTCCGGGGGCTGATCTACTTCACCGACGGCATGGGTGTCTATCCCCAAAAGCGCCCGCCCTATGACACGGCGTTTGTGTTCTTGGAGGAGCCGCCCATGTCCGTGAAGTTCCCGCCCTGGGCCATCCGGCTGGTGCTGGACCTGCCGGGGCTGGAAAAGGCGGTGCGGGAGACGGCGGAGGAGACCCCGGACCTCATCGACCTGGACGAACTTCCCCAACTCTAGGAGGAATGACGATATGAACATCAAACAGGCAAAGCAGGAGATCGCCAACACGCTGAAAGCGTATTTGACCCGGGACGCGCTGGGGAACTACCTGATCCCCTCCATCCGCCAGCGGCCCGTGCTGCTGATGGGCCCTCCGGGCATTGGCAAGACCCAGATCATGGAGCAGATCGCGGCGGAGGAGGGCGTGGGCCTGGTGGCCTACACCATCACCCACCACACCCGCCAGAGCGCCATCGGCCTGCCCTTTATTGAAAAGCGGACCTACGGCGGGGAGGAGTTCTCCGTCACGGAGTACACCATGAGCGAGATCCTGGCCTCCGTCTACCGGCTGATGGAGCGGACGGGGCTGAAGGAGGGCATCTTGTTTTTGGACGAGATCAACTGCGTCTCCGAGACCTTAGCGCCCATGATGCTGCAATTTTTGCAGTGCAAGACCTTCGGCAACCAGCGATTGCCGGAGGGCTGGCTCATCGTGGCGGCGGGCAATCCGCCGGAGTACAACAAGTCCGTCCGGGATTTCGACGTGGTGACGCTGGACCGGGTGAAGCGCATCGACGTCAGCGAGGACTTCGCCGTCTGGAAGGAATACGCCTATCGAAAGGGCATCCACGGCGCGGTGATCTCCTACCTGGACATCAAGAAGGACAATTTCTACCGTGTGGAGACCACAGTGGACGGCCTGCAATTCGCCACCGCCCGGGGCTGGGAGGACCTCAGCGAGCTGATCTTCGCCTATGAGAAGCTGGGCCTCCGGGTGGACCGGGAGGTGGTGGGGCAGTACATCCAGCTGCCCCGCGTTGCCAAGGACTTCTCCAATTATTTGGAGCTGTACTACAAATACCAGAGGACCTATCACGTGGACGATATCCTGCGGGGCCAGTGGCAGAACATCACCATGCTGGAGCTGCGGGAGGCACCCTTTGACGAAAAGCTGTCCGTCATGGGTCTGATGCTGTCCCGTCTGGCGGAGGCGGCCCGGGAGACCCGGCGGCAGGACGCCCTGGCCACGGTCCTCCACGCCGCCCTGACGGAGTTCAAGGCCAAGATCGCCGACGCGGACCCCCAGGCGGTGCTGGCCCAGCTGGTGTGGCAGCGCCAGACCAGGCTGAAACAGGCCAAAGAGGCCGGCCAGCTGGCCAAAGAGACCCGGGACCTGGGCCAGCGGGAGATCAATGCTCTGGAGGACTACCGCCAGCGCCTCCAGCGGGAGGATATCGCCGCCCCGGATGCCATGAACGCCGTGCGGGAGTGGTTCGGTTCCGAGGTGGAGCGGCGCGGGGCCCTGGGGACGGAGACCAGGGCGCGGTTCGACAACGCCTTCCGCTTTCTGGAGCAGACCTTCGGCCAGGACCAGGAGCTGGTGATCTTCGTAACAGAGGTCACTGCCGGATACGATACCTCCTGGTTTGTGGAGAACTTCGGCTGTGACGCCTACTTCCGGCACAACAGGGAGCTGCTGTTTGACGACACCCGGCACCGCATCCGGGAGGAGATCGCCGCGGCAAAAGCGGCGGAAAGAGAGGGAGAGAGCCATGTGTGACGATTTGAAGCGCATTGAAGCCGTTCTGGATGAGAAGGTCCGTCCCGCTTTGCGGGCCCACGGCGGCGAGATCGAGATCGACCGTCTGGAAGATCGGGTTTTGTATGTGAAGCTGCTGGGCCAGTGCGCCGGGTGCCCCTCGGCGGATTTGACCAACGAGACCATCGTGGAGGCGGAGCTGACGGCGGCCCTGCCGGAGCTGGTGCGGAAAGTCTCGGTAGTGCAGACCGTCAGCGACGAGCTGTGGGAGCAGGCCAAGCGGCTCCTGCGGGACCACCATCTGTAAAGGAGGAAGAGCCATGGAACTGACCCTGCGGAAAAACGGCCTGACCGCCCGGGTGGAGACCCTGGGCGGCGAGCTGGTGTCCTTCCGGGACCGGCGGGGCACGGAATACATCTGGAACGGCGACCCGGCCTACTGGTCCGGGCGGAACCCGGTGCTGTTTCCCATCGTGGGCGGTCTGAAGGACGGCAGGGTGGACATCGGCGGAAAGCCCTTCGCAATGGCCCGCCACGGCTTTGCCCGCCGGAGCCGGTTCGCGGTGGCGGAACAGGGAGAGGACTTTGTGGAATTTGAACTGCGGGAGAGCGCGGAGACGCTGCGGCAGTATCCCTTCCCGTTCTCCCTGAAGGTCCGGCACCAGCTGCTGGAGGACGGTTTCTCCACCCGCTTCACCGTCGCCAACACCGGCGAAGCCCCCATGCCCTTCTGCATCGGCGCCCACACGGCGTTCCGGTGCCCGCTGGCGGCGGAGGAGCGGTTCGAGGACTACCGGCTGGTGTTCGACCGGAAGGAGGACGCCGTGTCCATCCTGCCGGGCGAGGACGGCTGTCTGCAAAGCGGCGCGGCGGGCATCCCCCTGGACCACACGGACACCATCGAACTGGACCACGCCGTGTTCGACCGGGTGGACACTCTGATCTACCAGGGCCTGCGCTCCAAAACCGTCCGCCTGTGCCACAAGGACACGGGCCGGGGCGTCCGGGTGGACTTTTCCCAGTTCCCCATGGTGGCCTTCTGGACCGTGCCCGGGAAAAGCGCCCCCTACATCTGCATCGAGCCCTGGCAGGGCTGCGCCGCCTTCGACAACGAGAGCGGGAGGTTTGAGGACAAGCCCTGGTGCGTGACCCTGGCGCCGGGAGAGAGCAGGGAACAGGAATATACCGTGGAACTGTTGTAAGACGCGCTGGAGATGACCAGACAGTCAGCGACAGGCTGCGGACAGTCCTTAAAAAAGAGAACGGGGAGACATATGTCTCCCCGTTCTGTGTTTTGTTATAGGGAAAAAGTGGACAGTGAAGAGCTTATTTTCCGAATCCGGGAGCAAGCAGCCATTTTCCATAGATTCCACAAAGCCCCAGGCAGAGCGGATACAGGAACCATCCGGGGAAAAGCGGGAGGAAATAAGGCGCGGCAAACTGCAGGACACTATGAGAAAAAAGAGTGAGCCCGATAAAAGACGCCATTCCAAAAATCTTGCACGAACTTCTGTCCGCTCTGTGTTTACGAAACAGCAAATAACTGTATCCGAATATGGCGGCCCCAAAAAGCAGACAAATGAGATTTAACATCGGAAACCTCCCTTTGCGCAGCCGCTGGCGGCGAAAAATTTATTTCATCAGCTCGCACACCAGATCGGTGTAGCCGGAGGGATCGTCCAGAGGCAATCCCGCGATCAGCAGGGCCTGGTCGTACAGGAGCGTGGCGTACTTCTTCGCCTTTTCCGGGTCCTCCGTGACGGCGGCCTCCAGGGCCTGGAAAGCGGGGTGCTCCACGTTCAGCTCCAGGATGCGGTCGGCCTTGATCCCGGAATCCGGCTGGACGGACTGGAAGTACTTCTCCATCTCAAAGCTCAATCCCTCTCCGGCGGTCAGGCACACGGGGTGGGACTTCAGCCGGGCGCTGGCCTTGACCTCCTTCACCTGCTGGCCCAGGGTCTCCTTCACGAAGTCGAAGACGGACTTGTGGGCGTCGGCGGCCTCCTCGGCCTTTTCCTTGGCGCCCTCCTCGATCTCCTGGTCCAGCACGGAGCGGAACTCCTTGTCCTTGTAAGCGTGGAGGACCTGGGCGACGAACTCGTCCACCTCCTCGGTAAAGTACAGGATTTCAAAGCCCTTGTCCTTCAGCAGCTCCGTCTGGGGCAGCCTGTCGATCTTCTCCGCCGTCTCGCCGGAGGCGTAGTAGATATACTTCTGCTCCTCCTGCATCCGGCCCACGTACTCCTCCAGAGTGACGGGCTTTTTCTCCGTGGAGGACCAGAACAGCAGCAGGTCCTGGAGCAGGTCTTTGTGGGCGCCGTACTCACCCACCACGCCGTATTTCAGCTGGCGGCCGAAGTTCTTCCAGAAGGTCTCATAGGCCTCCCGGTCGTCCTTCAGCATCTTGGAAAGCTCGCTCTTGATCTTCTTCTCCAGATTGGCGGCGATGACCTTCAGCTGCCGGTCGTGCTGCAGCAGCTCCCGGGAGATGTTCAGGCTCAGGTCCGGGGAGTCCACCACGCCCCGGACGAAGCGGAAGTGCTCCGGCAGCAGGTCGGCGCACTTGTCCATGATCAGCACGCCGTTGGAGTAGAGCTGGAGGCCCTTCTCGTACTCCTTGGTGTAGTAGTCAAAGGGCGTGGCGCCGGGGATGAACAGCAGGGCCTTGTAGGTCACCGCGCCCTCGGCGGACACCACGATCACCCGCTGGGGGTCGGTGTAGTCGTGGAACTTGTCCCGGTAGAACTTGTTGTACTCCTCCGGCTTCACGCTGGACTTCCGGCGCTGCCAGATGGGCACCATGGAGTTCAGGGTTTCCACTTCCGTGTAGGTCTCATACTCCGGCTTGTCGTCGGGGGAGCCCGCCTTCTTCCGGGTCTTGCTGACCTCCATGCGGATGGGGAAGCGGATGTAGTCGGAGTACTTCCGCACCAGCTCCTGCAGCCGCCAGGACTCCAGAAACTCGCCGTACTTCTCGTCGTCGGTGTCGGGCTTGATGTGCATGATGATGTCGGTGCCCACGGACTCCTTCTCGCACTCCGTGATGGTGTAGCCGTCGGCACCGGAGGACTGCCACATGTAGGCGGTGTCGGAGCCGTATTTCTTCGTCACCACGGTGATGTGGTCGGAGACCATAAAGGCGGAGTAGAAGCCCACGCCGAACTGGCCGATGACGTCGGTGTCCTTGGCGTCGTCCCCTACCTCCTGTTTGAACTTGTAGGAGCCGGAGGAGGCGATGACGCCCAGGTTGTTCTCCAGGTCCGCCTTGTCCATGCCGATGCCGTTGTCGGACACGGTCAGCAGGCGGCCCTCCTTGTCCACCGTCAGCTCGATCTTGAAGTCCTTCCGGTTCAGGCCGACGGTGTCGTCGGTCAGCGCCTGGTAGCACAGCTTGTCGCAGGCGTCGCTGGCGTTGGAGATGATCTCCCGCAGGAAGATCTCCTTGTGGGTGTAGATGGAGTTGATCATCAGGTCCAGCAGCCGTTTGGATTCCGCTTTGAATTGTTTTTTTGCCATGGATGGGTACACTTCCTTCGTTTTATTTTTTTACAACGTATAAATATAGCATACCAGTTTCCGGAAATAAATGACCATTTTGTAAATTTCGACGTCAGGTGGTTGTCTGGCGGCGGATTTGCGAGTAAAATATGCTAAAATCAAATTCGACGCGCAGGCGCCGAAAAAAGGAGTTCGGATATATGAGCTTTTTCCGCAGGATTGGAAACGCCATCGCCCGCTTCATGTATGGCCGCAACGGCATGGACCAGCTGAACCGCGCGCTGTTCTGGGTCTATCTGGTGGTCTTCCTGGTGCAGGCGTTTCTCGCGACGCTGCTGAAAAGCAGTCTGCTGGCAATCGTCTGCGACGTGGCGCTGTGGGCGCTGCTGCTCCTGATCTTCTTCCGCATGTTCTCCAAGAACCTGCCCAAGCGTCGGGCGGAGAACCAAAAGTGGGTGAACTGGTGGTGGAGCGTCAAAAACCGTCAGGCGGGGGCGAAAGCCCGCCACGCGGACAAGGACCACAAGTATTTCACCTGCAAAAGCTGCAAGGCCATCTGCCGGGTGCCGGTTGGGAAGGGGAAGATCATCATCACCTGCCCCAAGTGCGGCGCGGAGATCAGAGCGAAGACCTGAACACGGGGGCGTGCGCGGCACGCCCCTGTTTCCATAGGCGGGGAGGGACCGCCTCTCCCATGAAAAAATACGGGACCGGGCGCCATCACGGAAAGCGCCCGGTCCCGCGCTGTGTTTTTATGGGATGTGACGCGGCTCTTTGTCAGCGGACGGCAGCCGCTCCTGCCGCGTCAGCCCCGCGGAGCGGCCTGTGTACTCGGACACAATGACGGAGTAGATCTCCTCCGGGGTCTCCCGGCAGTCGTTCCGCAGCCACTTTTTGATGACGGCGTTGAAGCCGTTCCGGAAGAACTCGATGTGGTATTCGATGTACTGGCCGTCATAGTAGGCCGCGGCCATCTGCGTGTTGTACTCCGTCAGCTGGAACCTGCCGTCCAGGCCCAGCTTGAAGTACGCCTTGTAAAACAGCTGGTTTTCCCGGATGTGCCGCAGCAGGCGCAGATGGACGATGCCGGAGCGCTCCGGCTCCGCGCTGTCCCAAAACAGCCCCGCGACCTCCTCTTCCAGCCGCTTCTGCACAGCGTCGGCCAGGTCGCAGATATCCAGATAATTGGCGTAGAAGGTCGTTCGGTTCACGCCCGCGGTCCGGCAGAGCGCCGTCACGTTGATCTTGTTCAGCTCATGGTGCTGCAGCAGCTCTATAAAGGCGGTCTCGATCTTGTTCCTGGACGCTTTTCTGCGCTTGTTGTTGGGCGTGTTCATAGACTTCTCCATTATCTCAACAAATGTTGAAATATTGATGATTGTTCGCTTTTGATAAAACCAGTATACTACAAAGTGGAAACACAAACAAGTGTTGAGATAATGGAGGATATCATCATGTCAAAATTGCAGGAGGCCAACAAGAAGATCGAAGAGGCCGTGGTCGGCGGCTATCAAAAGGTGGAGGAGAGCGTCGTCTCCGGCTATCAGAGGCTTCAGGACGGCGTCGTCTCCGGTTATAAAAAAGTGGAGGGCAAGATGATCGACGCCCTCTTTGCGGAGGCGGGCGAGAGCACCGAGGAGGCCAGGGCCAGACTGGCCAGGGGCGCGGAGGACAGCGGAAAGGAGCACAGATGAAAAAGGAGAATTTCGTCACTCTGGTCATGGGGACCGTCGGGGGGCTCCTGTTCGCCCTGGGCATGTGCATGTGCATGCTCCCGGAGTGGAACGCTTTCCGGCAGGGGATCGTTGTCGGCGCCGTGGGTCTGGCGGTGCTGCTGGCGATGCTGGCCGTCCGGCGCGGGATGCGGGGAAAGCCCCCGGTGAAGCTCAGCCCGCGGACGGTTGGCATCGTCCTGTTCGGCGTGGCCGGGGCGCTGGTGCTGGGCGTGGGCATGTGCATGACAATGGTGTGGGAGGGCCTGATGATCCAGGGCATCCTTGTCGGTGTGGTTGGCATTGTCGCGCTGCTCTGCCTCATCCCCCTTTGCGGGGGGCTGAAGTAGGTGGGCGTGCGATGAGCCGGCGGCGCCGGAGCTTACGGGCGCTGCTGTGCCCACCCGGGGCGGTCATGGCCCTGCTGGTCCCGCTTTCCGCGGCGGGGCTGGCCGCCGTTTTTGTCCGGGGGCTGGAGGACACGGCCCTCGCCTATGCCGTGTACGCTGTCTCCGCCTACACGACGATGGCGGCGGTGGCATGGCTGGCGTGGCTCTGGAAGAAGGGACGCGCCCTGTTGCACAAAAACGCCTTTTTCCACAGATATCTGACGGACCTGGCCTTCAAGGCGGAGGTCTCGCTCCACATCTCCTTCGGCGTCACGCTGTTCTACTGCGTCTACAAAGCGGCGGCAGGGCTCTACTACCGCTCCGCGTGGCTGGGCTCCATGGCCTTTTACTACTTTGTACTGGGCGCCGTGCGGTTTCAGCTGCTGCGCCATGTGCGCGGAGGGCGGGGGACCCGGGAGCAGGCGCTTCAAAAATACCGTTTTTGCGGATATCTGCTGCTGGTTTTGACGCTGGCCCTGGGGCTGATGAGCTTCTATACGATCTATGAGGGGCGGGCCGTGGAGTATCCGGGGTACATTATCTACGCCGCCGCCGGCTACGCCTTTTACAGCCTGACGATGGCGGTGTGCAACCTGGCGCGGTACCGAAAGCTGCAAAATCCCGTTTACTCAGCCGCCAAGGCGCTCGCTCTGGCGGCTGCTCTAGTCTCCATTTTCTTCCTGCAGGCGTCCATGTTCGCCGCGTTTGGAGACGGCGGCGCGTGGCAACGGCAGATGAGCATGGCCACGGGCGGCTGCGTCTTTTTGCTGATCGCCCTGATGGCGCTGTTCATGATCCGGCGGGGCGCCCGCCTGCTCCGGGACTGCTCCCAAGGGCGGGAAGAATAGCCCCGCTTTGAAAAAAGCCCCCGCCTGTGGGAACAGGCGGGGGCTTTTTTACAGATATCTCCGGGGCTCAGACGGGTTAGCCCTTGCACACGGGGACGATCCAGCCCTTTTCGTCGGGCAGCTTGCCCCACTGGATGCCGGTCAGGGTGTCGTACAGCTTCTGGGTCAGCTCGCCGATCTTGCCGTCGCTGATGTCCACCTTGTCGCCCTTCCAGTCAAGCTCCTTGACGGGGGAGACGACGGCGGCGGTGCCGGTGCCGAAGACCTCCTCCAGGGTGCCCTCGTGGCCGGCCTTCATGATGTCCTCGATGGCCAGCTTACCCTCGATGACCTCATAGCCCCAATCCCGCAGCAGCTCGATGATGGAGCGGCGGGTAACGCCGGGCAGCACGGTGCCCACGCAGGCGGCGGTGTAGATCTTGCCGGCGATCTTGAACATGATGTTCATGGCGCCGACCTCTTCCACGTACTTCTTCTCCACGCCGTCCAGCCACAGGACCTGGGAGAAGCCCTTCTCCTCGGCCAGCGCGCCGGCCTTGATGGAGGCGGCGTAGTTGCCGCCGCACTTGGTGAAGCCGGTCAGGCCGGGGGCGGCGCGGATATACTCGTCCTCCACGTAGATGCGGATGGGATCCAGGCCCTCGGCATAGTAGGCGCCGGAGGGGGAGCAGATGACGCAGAAGGTGTACTTCTTGCTGGCGTGGACGCCCATGCCCACGTCAGTGGCGAAGACGAAGGGGCGGATGTACAGGGAGGAGCCCTCCGTGTGGGGCACCCAGTCCTTTTCCACTTCCACCAGGGTCTTGACGGCCTGGACGAAGTCCTCCACGGGGATCAGGGGGATGCACATACGGTCGGAGGAATCCTGCATCCGCTTGCCGTTGCAGTCGGGGCGGAACAGCTGGATCTGATTGTCGGCGGTGCGGTAGGCTTTCAGCCCCTCGAACAGCTCCTGGGCATAGTGGAACACCACGCAGGCGGGGTCCAGCCGGAAGGGCTCATAGGGGACGACGCGGGGATCATGCCAGCCCTGGTCCGGATCGTAGTCCATCAGGAACATATGGTCGGTGAAGATCTTGCCGAAGCCCAGCTTGCTCTCGTCGGCGGGCTTTTCCTTCGGCGTGGTGGTTTTGGTGATCTTGATATCCAGCATGTGAAACTCTCCTTTAAAAAGTAATTTCAAAGATAAACGTGTGTATAGCAAAAGACCTTCGCGCGGTCCCACCTCCGGCGGAAAAGGCGAAAGTCACACATCCGTGGCGCGTCTCCCTGGTTTACGGCTGACAGGTTCGCCATCTCTATCTCTTTTATACGCTGATGGCGCAGTAAAGTCAAGCGGTAAAATACACAGACCGGGCCCTGTTGTGGGGAGAGAGGCGGAGGGCCGGCGATTTTCCGCCGGTCCTCCGCGCGTTTTGGCAAGGGGAAATGGAGGTCACTGGACGCAGGCTACGCCCCGCCGGAAGGCCTCGATGTTCAGGGGGATGAACTTGGCCTTGGGGCCGGCGAACATCTCCTGGATCATCCGCTCGATGGTCTCGGGCTTCAGCAGCCCGGTGGCCGCCACGTAGGCGCCCAGCATGACCATGTTGCCCACCTTGGGGTTGCCCACCTCCTCGGCGATCTTCGCGCAGGGGATGTAGTAGGCCGTCAGGTCCGGGCGCTGCACGCGGTCGGTGACCACGTCGCAGTTGACGAACACCGTGCCGCCGGGCTGCACGCCCTCCTCAAACTTCATCAGGGAGGGCTCGTTCAGGGCGATCAGCTCCGTGGGATGGGCGAACACGGGGGAGCCGATGGGCTTGTCGGAGAGGACCACGGAGCAGTTGGCGGTGCCGCCGCGCATCTCGGGGCCGTAGGAGGGGGCCCAGGTGACGTTCAGACCCTCGTCCATGCCGGCCTCCGCCAGGTTCTTGCCGATGGCAAGGCCGCCCTGGCCGCCGAAGCCGGAAATGATGATCTCCTTCTTCATCTTATTTCACCTCCGCACTGCTGTCTTTGATGACGCCCAGGGGGTAGTAGGGGACCATGTTGTCCTTCAGCCACTGGATGGCCTTCAGCGGCGTCATGCCCCAGTTGGTGGGGCAGGTGGACAGGACCTCGATAAAGGTGAAGCCCTCCCGGTTCATCTGCTTTTCAAACGCCTTCTTGATGGCCCGCTTGGCCTTGTTGATGTTGGCGATATCGGTGACGCAGACCCGCTCGGCATAGGCGCAGCCGTCCAGGGTGGCCAGCATCTCCGCCACGCGGATGGGCATGCCCGCCTGCTCCGCGCTGCGGCCGGACTGGCAGGTGGTGGCCCGCTGGCCGATCAGGGTGGTGGGGGCCATCTGGCCGCCGGTCATGCCGTAGATGGCATTGTTGACGAAGATGGTAGTGAACTTCTCGCCCCGCATGGCGGCGTGGACGATCTCCGCCGCGCCGATGGAGGCCAGATCGCCGTCGCCCTGGTAGGTGAACACGGCCTGGTTGGGGTGGGTGCGCTTGATGCCGGTGGCCACGGCGGG
>CABSFC010000084.1 GCA_902476875.1 uncultured Oscillibacter sp.
GACAGGTCCCGCCCTTGAGTCTGGCGAAAAAGTAAAAAACGATGGATGTCGGGAAGGAAGATAGTTACGAAAGAAACCCAGGAGGGGTGTCTTTCGTTTTCAATCTAAGTTTTCTCGAACAAAGTTCGAGAAAGCTTGCCCGCCCTTTTTTTCGCGCTGTTTACTTGTCGAAATTGCGGTTGTGGCTGTAGTGGCCCTGGTTGGGAACGGGGGCAATGGTGCTGACCCAGCGGTTGGTGTAGTTGAAGAAGCCGGCGACAAAGGCGGCCTCCAGGATCTGGTGGTCATCCAGGCCCACCGCGCGGAGCTTGTCCACCTGGGCCTGGTCGATCTCCTGAGGATGGGCGGTGACGTACCAGGCGTATTCGCACAGCGCGTAGTCCACCTTGGACAGCTCGTCCTTCGCGGAGCGGTAGTTGTAGGAGATCTTGTCCACCAGGGAGGCGTTCTTCCACATGCCCCGCAGGTTGTCGCCGTGGGTGGTCAGGCAGTAGCAGCAGCAGTTATAGGAGGAGACGACGACGCCGATCATCTCCTTCTGCGCATCGGTCAGGTAGCAGGAGTCGTTGTACAGAGAGGCCTTGAAGTCCAGGAAGCCCAGGTACTCCTTGGCGTTCAGCGGCAGAATCTTGAAGAGGTTGTTGATAAAGCCCCAGTTCTTCATCATGACCTCGACGTTTTTGTCGAAGACGGCGTATTCCTCGTCGGTCATCTCCTCCCGGTCTGGCTTTTGCAGGCGGGAGAGCTGTTCATCAAATTCCAGTGCCATAGTGGTGTTCCTCCTGTAAAAATCAAGATGGTATCATGGTATCACGTTCGGACAGGCGTGTAAAGCGGAAAAACGGGCGCGGCAAGCTTTGCCGCGCCCGCGGTTTTGGAGATCAGTCAACAGGGCAGATGGCGAAGCAGCGGGCCGGGAAGCCGACGCCGTCCTTCAGCTTGGGGAAGGCGCAGACGATCATCGCGCCCACGGGCGGGAGCTGGTCCAGATTGCGCATGACCTCGATCTGGATGCGGTCCACCTGCAGGATGTACTGCTCGCCGGGATAGGGGTACGCGCCCTCCTTGGTGGTGACGAAGCCCGGGTCGGTGTCGGCGGGCTCGTGGCCGATGGCGCCGATGTTGCGCTCCTCCACCAGCCACTTGATGGCGTTGATGTCCCAGCCGGGATAGTGGGGGACGCCGCTCTCGTCCGGGTTGTCCAGGTTGGGCTTCTTGTGCCAGTCGGAGCGGAAGGCGACGAACGCGCCCTCGGGGATCTTGCCGTATTCGGCCTCCCAGGCCTGGATGTCGTCAACGGTCAGCATGAAGTCGGGGTTCTCGGCGCACTCCCTGGACTTGTCGATGACCACCAGGGGATACACCAGCTCCTGCACGGTGATCTCGTTCATGGGCCGGCCGTCGCCCCAGAAGTGGCGGGGCACGTCAACATGGGTGCCGTACTGGCTGGCCACGCTGACCTGGAAGCAGCGCATGGGCGCCAGCATATCCTCCGGGGTCCCCTCCGCGTAGTCGAACAGCTTGGTGGCCTCCAGAGGCTTGAAGCCGTACCAGTGCGGGGTCTCGGGGCTGAGCTCGTGGGTCAGGTCCACCCACTTGTACTTGGGGCCCTTCAGGTCCTTCACCAGATCCCACAGTGCCAGATTTGCCATAATCAATTCCTCCTTTAATATGCTGTCTGCGTTTTCCTTTTCCAATGGTCCATAAATGCCCGATTTCCAGCGGATATGAAGAGGCAGGGAACCCTGTTGGCCCCCTGCCGCGGATGCCCCCATGAATTCCAAAGCAATCGGTATCAGCGCACGGACCGCATGAGAAAACATGGCCATCCCGCCAGACGGCGCACGCAGCCCCCATTGACTGCTGAAAATTCAGGTTTTCGTGGAGCGTTTCTTCGATTCATAAATTCCTGCCACACCCAAAAGATACCACATCCGGTGCGCCGCGTCAAGTGAGCGGCGCGGAATTTGCGGCGGCCGTATCCGCTCAGAACAGGCTGATCTGTCGGGCGGGCCGCTCCCGGCGGGCGGCGGTCTCCCGGACCACGCCCTCCGGCAGGTCCGCCAGGAAGGGAGACCACGCCGCCCCGGCGGTGAGGATCAGCTCCTCCCGGGCGCGGGTCATGCCGACGTACAGCAGCCGACGCTCCTCCTCCGCGTCCGCCGGACGGCCCTGCGCCTCCAGGGGGAGCGTGCCCGCCTTGGCGCCGGCCACGAACACCACGGGGAACTCCAGGCCCTTGGAGCCGTGAAGGGTCATCAGCCGCACGGCGCCGGATTCCCAGCCCCTGCCCGCGGCCCGGCGCAGGTCGCCCTCCCGGCCCAGCGCCGCCGCGCGCCACAGCGCTTCCAGCGTGGGGTGGAACACCGCCGTGTTCCGCAGCTGCTCCAGAGCGGGGGAGACGCCGTATTCGTCCTCCCACCGCCGAATCAGCTTCCAGGGCTTTTCATTTTGGACCAGGGGCAGCCACGTCTCCGCCCGGTCCAGCCAGGCCTCCAGCGGCCCATAGCCCCGGACGGTCTCCCGCAGGGTCTCCGGCTCCATGACTGCCAGCTTCGCGCAGGCGGCCCGGGCCTTTTGAATCAGGTCGGCGGGGCAGTCCCACAGCAGCCGCAGGGCGGTCTCCAGCGCGGCGGCGTCCCCCGGCGCCGACAGGGCGCGGAGAAAAGCCAGCGCGCCCCGGGCGTCGTCCGCCTCCAGGAAGCCGTCCTGCCCGCAGACCACGCAGGGGATGTCGTCGTGCCGCAAGCACGTTTCGATCAGGTCCAGCTGGCGGTGGGTGCGGCAGAGCACCGCGATGTCGGAGAAAGCCCGGGCCTCCCGGTCGCAGCCCAGCTTCTGGGCCTCCAGCATGTCCACGCCGCCGGTCATGCGGGTGATCTCCCTGGCGAGGAAGACGCCCTCGGCAAAGTCGTCCGCCGTCCGCACCAGCCGCACGGAAGGGCCGGAGGGGCGGTTGGGCGAGAGCCGGCGGGGACCGCCGGGATTTTTTTCGATGACGGCCCGGGCGGCTTGCAGGACCTCCGGCGCGGAGCGGTAGTTCTCCGTCAGGCGGATGGTCCGGGTCCCGGGCAGGTCCTCCGTCAGGCGCTGGAAGCAGCGGCCGGCGGCGCCCCGGAAGCCGTAGATGGACTGGTCCGGGTCGCCGATGACGAACAGGCTCCCGCTCCGGCTCCAGGCGCGGACCAGGGCGTATTGGGCGTCGTTGATGTCCTGGAACTCGTCCACCAGCAGGTGGCGGAAGCCCCGCTGCCCGGTGGTGTCCAGCTTCAGCGCCTCGGTCAGCAGGTCGTCGAAGTCCAGAACGCCCAAGGCCCGCAGCCGGGCACAGTACGCCTCGCAGGCGTCGGCGTCCACTCCGGCCTCCGCAAGGGACGCGCCATTCTTGACACGGGATACTCCCTGCAAAAGGCCCCGGGCGCCGCCTTTGCGGCCCTGGGAGCGGAGGACTTCGCCCGCGATCTCCAGGGCTTCGCCCCGGCCCAGAAGCCGCACGTCTCCCAGCAGCTCCAGACAGATGGCGTGGAAGGTGCCGATGCGTATGCGGGCCGCCGCCCGCCTGCCGCCAAGCCGCTCCTCCAGACGCTGGCGCATCTCGGCGGCGGCCTGGTTGGTGAAGGTGACGGCGGTGATTTCGCCGGGCCTGACACCCCGATCCTCCACCAGGTGGGCGATGCGGGCCACCAGGGTCCTGGTCTTGCCGGTGCCGGGTCCGGCCACCACCGCCACAACAAGCTCCTCGGCGGCGACGGCGGCCTGCTGTTCCGGGTTCAGCCGCTCCGCCGGCGCGGCGGAGGCCGTCGCGCCCTCCGCCGGGGCCGTCTTTTTCAGCGCCCGCTTTTTGGCAGGGGACTTCTCCGGCGCGTCCGCGCCGAACAGGGATATCTGGCCGCTGAGCCGCTGGATCTCGGCGGGAGTCAGGAGTGAGATCGTGCCGTATTCCCCGTCAAAGCCCGCCCGGCGCTCCACCTGGCCCGCCCGGAGGCGGCGGATGCCCTCGGCCACACAGGGGCCCGCCATTTGGCCGATGTCCGGAATGGGAGCCTCCCGCAGGATGTAAAACTCCGGCCCCAGGGTCCGGAGCATCCGCTCATATAGCTCCATGGTCTTCTTGCCCGTGGCGGAGCCGCCGGTGGAGGCGGCGATGACCTCCGGCAGGGGCGCCAGGCGCTCGAAGGGCTTGGCCCCGGCAGGGCGGAAGCCCTCCGGCCGGTCCGCCAGGGCCTCCACCCGGTGCTCCACGCCGATGGTCAGCTTTCTGCCACACACGGGACAGACGCCGCCCCGCTCCGCCGTCTCGGCGGGTGTCAGGCAGACGCCGCAGTTCCGGTGGCCGTCCAGGTGGTATTTGCCCTCCTCGGGGAAGAACTCCACCGTTCCCAGAAAACCCTCCCCGGTGCGGATGGCCCGGACCAGCTCCGGGTAGGCGCGCCCGGTGTCCAGCAGGTTTGCCTCCCGGCCCAGCTTGGCGGGGGAGTGGGCGTCGGAGTTGGACACCAGCGTCAGACGGTCCAGGGCGGAGACCCGCCAGTTCATGGGCGGGTCGGAGGAAAGCCCCGTCTCCACCGCGTGGATGCAGGACGTCAGATCGTCAAAGCAGGACTCTATGGTATCAAACCCGGAAAACGCGCCGAACATGGCGAAGTGGGGCGTCCAGATGTGGGCGGGGATGAACTCCGCGTCCGGGCAGGTCTCCAAAGTCAGCTCCAGCAGGTCCCGGCTGTCCAGGCCCAGGATGGGCCGCCCGTCGGAGTGGATATTGCCCACGGCCTCCAGCCGGGCGGACAGCTCGTCGGCGGCCTCCAGGGAGGGCAGCAGGATCAGGTTGTGGACCTTGCGGGTCTTGCCGTCCCGCTTGTAGATGGAGCTGATCTCCCCGGTGATGAGAAAGCGGGGCGCTTCGCCGCCGGTATCGCGGGGGAGCCGCAGGTCCTCCCGCAGGGTGTAGACGCCCTCCCCGGCGGGGACCAGTTGCTCCCGCAGCTCGGCCCGCCAGGCGGGGTGGGTGAAGTCCCCGGTGCCAAGCAGGGCGATGCCCTTGCGGCGGGCCCACCAGTCCAGATGGGGCAGGTCGCAGTCCCGGCTGGTGGCCCGGGAGAAGCGGGAGTGGATGTGGAGATCGGCGATATACATGGCGGCACCTCTGTCGGTCGAAATCGCCTTTATTATAACCCGCTTTTCGCTCCGGCGCAACGCGGATCGCTCCGTTTACACAGGGGAAAACCTGGCGGTCTGACAAATACCTTGCAGGATACCTGGCCTCATGTTAGACTATCTTCAAACCAAAATTGCGGAGGCCTGTGATGAAACGGATTTTGCTGCACGGACTGGGACAGACGGCTTCCAGCTGGCGGGAGACGATCCGCGGCATGGAGAGCGGAGAGGACATCCTCTGCCCGGAGCTGTTCGGCCTGCTCCGCGGCCGGGCGTGCACCTATGAGAACCTGTACGGCGGGTTTGCGGAGTACTGCGCCGCCGTCTCCGGACCGCTGGGCCTGTGCGGACTGTCGCTGGGCGGCGTGCTGGCCCTGGAATACGGCCTGGAGCATCCGGACCGGGTGGGGGCCGTGGCGCTGATCGGGACGCGGTATGTGATGCCCAAAGGGCTGCTGGCTCTCCAGAACGCGGTGTTCCGTGTCCTGCCGGACCGGTCGTTCCGGGGCATGGGCCTTGGGAAGGGGGACGCCATCCGGCTGTGCGGGTCCATGGCTGACCTGGATTTTCGAAGGGATTTGAGCCATCTGACATGCCCCGCCCTGGTGATCTGCGGAGAGCGGGACCGGGCGAACCGGCGGGCGGCGGAGGAGCTGAGCACCCGGCTCCCCCGCGCCAGGCTCCTGGTGGTGAAGGGTGCCGGACACGAGGTGAACGCCGACGCCCCGGAGGCCCTGGGTCGGGCCCTGGACGAATTTTTCCGAACACACGAGACATAAAAGATCCCCGGCTCTGCCGGGGATCTTTCGCGTTCAGATGCCGCCCTTGAGGATGCCCAGGATGATGACGGTGAGGGTGACCAGGCAGAACACGTATTTGCCAAGATACGTCACCCACCGCCCCGGCGGCGTCAGGCGGCCCTTGCCCATCTCGCTGCGGGCGAAGTCGCTTCCCATGACCCAGAAGAAGAGAATGGCGGAGAGCAGGGCGCCGATAGGGATGATATAGATGGAGACGGCGTCCATCCAGGCGCTGACCACGTCGCCGTTTTCGATGAACACGCCCACCGCCGCGCCCACACCAACGACGATCACGCTGGCAAGGACCCGGGACAGGCCGAAGCGGTTCTGCAGGGCCTCGATGGGGGTCTCAAACAGGTTGACGATGGAGGTCAGCCCCGCGAACAAAATGGCGATGAAGAAGATGATGGCGATGAAGCGCCCACCGAAGATGTTTTGGAAGATGGCGGGCATGGTGATGAACATCAGGGGCGGGCCGGAGGAGGGGTCCAGGCCGAAAGCGAACACAGCGGGGATGACCACCATGGAGGCCAGGATGGCGGCAAGCGTGTCGAAAATGGCGATGCGGCGGGCGCAGACCAGACAGTCCTCCCCGTCGTTGAGGTAGGAGCCGTACACCACCGTGCCGGAGCCCGCCAGGGACAATGAGAAAAAGCATTGGCCCAGGGCGTAGATCCAGGTGTCGGCCTTCAGCAGATACTCCCACTTGGGGACGAACAGATAGCGGTAGCCCTCCGCCGCCCCGGGCAGGAAGGCCACCCGGACGGCCATGATGATAAAGAGAATGAAGAACAGGGGCATCATGAACTTGTTGATGCGCTCGATGCCGCTGTTGATGCCCGCGATCATGACCACGAAGGTGACGGCAAGGGCCAGCATGTGCCAGCCCACGCTGCCGAAGTCCCCCACGATGGCGCCGAAGTAGGCCCCGGTGTCGCCGGAGAACATGGACCCGGTGATGGAGCCGGCGGTGTAGCGCAGGACCCAGGCCATGACCACGGCGTAGCCGATGCCGATGGCAAGGGAGCCCACCACCGGGATAATGCCGATGTTCTTCAGCGGCAGGCGGTGCTGGTCCAGGGCCTTGCGGAAGGTGCCCAGCGGTCCGGTGCGGCCCCAGCGGCCGAAAGCGATCTCGCCGGAGACGCCGATCAGGCCCAGGAACAGGCCGATGATGAAGTAGGCCACCAAAAACGCGCCGCCGCCGTACTTGGCGGCGCGGTAGGGGAATGCCCAGACGTTGGCCATGCCCACGGCGGAGCCGATACAGGCCAGGATAAAGCCCCAGCGGTCGCCCCATTGGGCACGCTCCTCCGTGCCGGTTTTACAGGTCTCTCCCATGAAAAACACCTCACTTTGATTTTGGAGCTTCGCGGGGCCGCCCACGGGCCCCGGCGCGTGGCTTTGGTGCCGGGATGGCGTATGGATGCGGCGGATGTCCCTCCTTTCGGCGTTTCTGGCCTATCATATGTGGGAGGGGAGGTCCCGCTTTCTAGCGTTTTTTCAAGCTTAACGAAATGTTGGCGGGAGCGCGGGAAAAAGCCCCGCCGCACATGGCGGCGGGGCGGGCGGTCACTGCGTCTCCGGCAGCTCCTCCAGGGAGGCGAAGGAGTAGCCCATCTCCTCCCACTTCGTCAGAAGGTCGTCCAGAATTTCGGCGTTGGTTTTGGAGGTGGAGTGCAGCAGGACGATGGCACCGTCGTGGATGCGGGGCAGCAGCTTGGCGTAGGCCTGCTCCGGCGTGGGCTGGTCGTCCGCGTACCAGTCCACATACGCCAGGCTCCAGAAGACGGTCTTGTAGCCCAGGGCCTGGGCCTGCTTCAAATTCTCCTCGCTGTACTTTCCCTGGGGCGGGCGGTAGAACATGGGCAGGGGCTGCCCGGTGGTCTCCTGATACAGCGCCGCCAGACTGTCCAGCTCCTTTTGAAAAGCCGCCTGGTCGCTGATGGCGGACATGTCCGGGTGGTGGTAGGTGTGGTTGCCCACGATGTGGCCCTCCGCCGCCATGCGGCGGATGATGTCCGGGGCCGTCTCGATCATGTGGCCCACCACGAAGAAGGCCGCCGGGGCATTGTGTTTTTTCAGGGCGTCCAGGATCTGCTCCGTGCAGCCGTTTTCATAGCCGCAGTCGAAGGTCAGGTAGATGACCTTTTTCTCCGTGTCGCCCAGGTAGTAGGCGTCATATCGGGCCAGGTCCTCCACGGTGGCGTTGCCCACGGGGGACTCCCCCTCGGTGGGGAAGGCCAGCCCCCAGTTGTCGGCGGAGGCGGGAATGGCGGCGGAGGTGGAGGCGGAGACGGGCTCCGCCTGGAAAAAGCGGCCCTGGATATAGAGCGCTCCGGCCAGGAACAGGCAGGGGAGGAGCAGCGCGAGGGTATAGCGGGTGGGACGGTGAGACATAGGGGACCTCCTGTCAGCGGTATTGTGGGTAGTGTTGCCCGCCAGACGGGGGATTATGCGGAGATTGAAAAAAGCGGCGAAAGCTGGTATGATAAAATTCCGAGATCAACGCGGCGCGTTCGCGCCGGAAGGAGGAAGACATTGATCGCTGCGGTTTGTATAGGTGACGGAAACGGGATGCTGTTCAATCGCCGCCGGGTCAGCCGGGACCGGGCGCAGCAGGAGGACCTGCTGGCCTTGTGCGGGACTGGACGGCTGTGGCTGGCGCCGTACTCCGCGCCGCTGTTCGCCTGGGCGGCGGAGCGGCTCACGGTGGACGACGCGTTTTTGGAGAAAGCCGGTCCGGGAGAGGTCTGCTTTGTGGAGGACCGGGCCCTGGCTCCGGCGGCGGACCGGCTGGAGGCGGTGGCGCTGTACCGCTGGAACCGGGCCTACCCGGCGGACGTCCGGTTCGATCTGGACCTGACGGACTTCCGGCTGGAGGAGCGGACGGAGTTCCCCGGCACGTCCCACGAGAAGATCACAAGAGAGCTGTACAGGCGGAAAGAGAGATAGGCATGGCAAGACGGAAGACAAAGAAGAAGCAGCTGACCCCGGGACAGGCGCTTTTATTGCTGGTGGTGTGCGCCGTCATCGCCCTGGCGCGGTGGTATCTGGAGCCGGCGCCCAATACGGCGTCCGTGTCCATGGAGGACATCCCGGACTATGACGGCACGCCCTATGTGGAGATCGACGGCAACCAGCCCGCCTTCACGGCGGAGGAGCTGACGGAGGTGTCCTTCGAGGAGTACAGCCCCCTGGACGCCCTGGGGCGCTGCGGCGCGGCCTACGCCAACGTGGGGCGGGACCTGATGCCCTCGGAGAAGCGGGGGGACATCAGCAGTGTGAAGCCCAGCGGCTGGGTCCAGGCACAGTACGACTTCGTGGACGGCAAGAGCCTGTACAACCGCTGCCACCTCATCGGTTTCCAGCTCTCCGGGGAGAATGCCAACGAGTGCAACCTCATCACCGGCACCCGGTACATGAACGTGGACGGGATGCTGCCCTTTGAGAACCTGGTGGCGGACTATGTGCAGGAGACGGACAACCATGTCCTCTATCGGGTGACGCCGGTGTTCGAGGGCGCGGAGCTGGTGGCCCGGGGCGTCCAGATGGAGGCCCTGTCCGTGGAGGACGGGGGCGACGGCGTGTGCTTCAACGTGTTTGTGTACAACGTCCAGCCCGGCGTGGAGATCGACTACGCCACCGGCGAAAGCTGGCTGGCGGAGGAGGGCGCGGCATGATGGAACGGCTGTGGGAGCGGTTTGACCGCATCGTGGTGTTCGACACGGAGACCACCGGCATCGAGTTTGGAAAGGACCGCATCATCGAGCTGGGGGCCGTGTCCCTGGAGGGCGGCGCGGAGGCGGACAGCCTGGATGTGCTCATCCGTCTGCCGGAGGGGGAGACCCTGCCGCCCTTCATCACGGACCTGACTGGCATCACCGACAGCCAGCTCCTGTCCGAGGGCGTGGACCAGGGAAAGGCGGTGGAGGTGTTCTGCCGCCTGCTGGACGGGGCGGAGCGGCCGCTGCTGGTGGCTTACAACGCCCAGTTCGATCTGAACTTCCTGTACTGGTTCCTGCGGCCCTATGGCCGGGTGGACGTGCTGCGCGCCCCGCGGTTCCTGGACGCCCTGACAGTGTACCGGGACCGGCGGGACTACCCCCACAAGCTGTGCAACGCCATCGACGCCTACGGCCTGGGGGACACGGCGGTGAACAGCCACCGGGCCGTGGACGACGCCCGGGCGACGGTCCAGCTGCTGGAGGCCATGGCGGCGGAGCGGGACGACCTGGAGCGGTACATCGACCTGTTCGGCACCCATCCCAGATACGGGCTCTCCGGCAGAAAGATCTCCTCCGTGACCTACCGGCCCCAGCCCTACCAGCGGACGGCGCCGCTGTATGAGCAGAAATAAGGCTTACAAAAATTCCGGACGGTTTTGACCGCCTGGAATTTTTTTGTAAGAAAAGCGTAAGAAAACTGTCGGCGGCCCGTAAGAAACCCCTGTTATGGTAAGGCCGAAACTCCTTCAGGACCGCGGGATGCGCCGCCAGGATGGTGCGGGGAAAAATCCCGGAAAATTTTTCGAAAAATGCGCCTTTTTCCTTGACTTTCCCCCTTCTGGAGGGTCTATGCTCAGGCCCTGGACGGACCGCCGGAGAGAAAATTTGCGGCAGCGTCTTGACAAATCCCACGAATGTGCTATTGTATTAATCAGTTAAGACACTAGTACAATGACACAAAAAACTTTCCAGTCCTGAAGAAAAACCCGGTCCTGTCTCGTAATAGGAGCAGGCGGAGCGGCGCCGGAGGAACTCCGGCAGCGTGAATCTATAACGGCAAGGAGAATGGAATCATGAACGAAGAATTGATGCAAGCGGAGCAGGCGGCGCCCGGGAAAAAGCGGGTGAGGCTGCCGCTT
Source organism: uncultured Oscillibacter sp. (assembly GCA_902476875.1). Taxonomy (GTDB): domain Bacteria; phylum Bacillota; class Clostridia; order Oscillospirales; family Oscillospiraceae; genus Oscillibacter. The sequence goes on from CABSFC010000084.1 coordinate 10,822, forward strand.
CCCAAAAGCGCCAAAGGATGGCGGCGGCTGCGGCTGGCGGTGGCGCTGGTCGTGGTGGCCGCGCTGGCGATGAACATTCTGATCCGGATGGGCGGCAGCGCCGCGCCGGCGGGCGCCGGGTACACGGCGGTGAACGTGACGCGGCAGGACCTGACGGTGTCCGTCTCCGGCTCCGCCACGCTGGAGCCCGCAGACTCCTATCAGGTGACCACCCTGATCTCCGGCACCGTTCAGGACGCGCCCTTTGAGGAGGACGACACCGTGGAGCAGGGGGACCTGCTGTACGAGCTGGACAGCGGCGACGCCCAGAGCTCCGTGGACCGGGCCAACATCTCCGTGAAGCAGTCCCGGCTCAGCTATGACCAGGCTCAGGAGGCTCTGCACCCCACCGTGCCCATCAGCGGCATCATCAACGACGTGTACGTCCACGACGGCGACGACGTCACCGCCGGCACGGCGCTGGCGAAGATCGTCGCCAGCACGGAGCTGACCATCGACTTCCTGTTTCCCTATGTGGATTCTGATCAGTTCTATGTGGGACAGAGCGCCTCCGTGTTCATCGGTAATTTTGAGGGAGCCACCCAGGGCACGGTTATCGCGGTGTCCGATGGGGACAGCGTCACCACCAACGGGCTGGCCGTCAGCAGTGTCCGGGTCAAGATGAATAACCCCGGCATTGTGTCCGAGAGCTATACCGCTTCCGCCGTCATCGGCAGCTATTGCAGCTATGGCAAGGCGTCCATCAACATGCCCGGGGCTGCCACGGTGTATGCCGCCGGCAGCGGCACGGTCAGCGGTTTTGAAAAGCTGATCGGCAGCGCCGTTACCAAGGGCGAGATCCTCTGCACCGTGGATTCCGAATCCATCCGCAGCCAGCTGCAAAACGCCCGTCTGAATGTGGAGAGCGCTCAGCTCTCCGCCGGCAGCGCCGCCGATAATCTGGCGGACTACCGTATTGAGGCCCCCATCTCCGGCACGGTGATCGAGAAGAATTTCAAGGCCGGAGACAAGGTGGACGGCGCAAGCTCCGGTGCGCTGGCCACGATCTTCGATCTGAGCTATCTGAAAATGGAAATGAATGTGGATGAGCTGAACATCGGCAAGGTGCAGGTGGGGCAGACCGTTACCATCACTGCCAGCGCCCTGCCGGGGCAGGTCTTTACCGGCGAGGTGGAGCGGGTCAGCGTCAATGGCACCACCACCAACGGCTTCACCACGTATCCGGTGACCATTGTTCTCCGGGAATACGGCGATCTGAAGCCCGGTATGAACGTCTCCGCTGAGATCCAGGGGGAGATGGCCAAGAATGCCCTCTGCGTGCCGGTGGCCGCCGTCAGCCGGGGCAACACGGTGCAGGTGGCCCTGCCTGGTGCCCTGGGCGAGGACGGGACCACCGTGGTGGATCCCACCAAGGCGGAGGAACGCCCGGTGGTCCTGGGGATCAACGACAGCGCGTACATTGAGGTCACCTCCGGACTGGAGGAGGGCGAGACCGTGCTGCTCCAGGCCGCGGACGCCGGAATGGGAGGCTGAGCCTTGTGGAGCATTTGATCGAACTGCGGGATATCTATAAGATCTATCCCATGGGCTCTGAGGAGGTCCACGCCCTGGACGGCGTCAGCCTGACCATCGATCAGGGGGAGTTCGTGGCCATTGTGGGCCAGTCCGGCTCCGGCAAGTCCACCGCCATGAATATCATCGGCTGCCTGGATGTGCCCACCTCCGGCACCTATCACCTGGGGGGTGTGGACGTGTCCACCATGGACGACGACCGGCAGGCGGAGATCCGCAACAAAATGCTGGGGTTCATCTTCCAGCAGTATAAC
>CABSFC010000085.1 GCA_902476875.1 uncultured Oscillibacter sp.
GGAGGCGTGAAGCTCTTGAAGATGTTGGTGGGAGAGCCCTTCAGGCCGATGGTGGTGGGATCGATCAGGGGATCATCCTTCAGCGTGTTGTAATCATAGGTGTCCAGGGGCTTGCTGTAGGCCTCAAACACGCCGCCGACGCTCATGTAGCGGGGCTCGTTCAGCTCCTTGATGCAGGTGATCAGGCAGGGCGTGTGGGTCTTGATGGTCATGTAGCCGTCCTCCAGCATACGCTTGACGGTGACGGTATTGCCGTCCTTCTGGATGTCGGCGGCGTAGGTGATCTGGGGCAGGTGCAGCTTCTCAGCGATCTGGGGGCCCACCTGGGCGGTATCGCCGTCGATGGCCTGGCGGCCGCACATGACGATGTCGTCGTCCTCCACGCCGATCTTGTTGATGGCGGCGGCAATGATCTGAGAGGTGGCGTAAGTATCGGAGCCGCCGAACTCACGGGCGGAGACCAGGACGGCCTCGTCGGCGCCCATGGCCAGGGCCTCACGCAGCATACCGGCGGCGGGAGCGGGACCCATGGTGACCACGATGACCTTGCAGCCGGTGGCGTCCTTGATCTTCAGGGCGGCCTCCAGGGCGTTCATGTCGTCGGGGTTGGTGATGGTCTGCATGGAAGCGCGATTCAGGGTACCATCGGGATTGACGGCGACCTTACCGGAGGTATCGGGAACCTGCTTGATACTGACAATGATTTTCATGTTAATCGTTACCTCCTATCTTACTTCACGCCCAGTCGGCTGGAAATGACCATGCGCTGGACCTCGGATGTACCCTCATAGATCTCGGTGATCTTGGCGTCGCGCATCATGCGCTCCACGGGATACTCACGGGTGTAGCCATAGCCGCCGAACAACTGGACGGCGCGGCGGGTGACGTCGGAAGCAGCCTCGGCGGCGAACAGCTTCGCCATGGAGGCGTCCATGGAATAGTCCTCATGCAGCTGCTTCTTGCAGGCGGCGGCATAGACCAGATACTGGGCGGCCTGCATGCGGGTGTGCATGTCGGCCAGCTGGAACTGGGTGTTCTGGAACTGGCTCAGGCGGCGGCCGAACTGGACGCGCTCCTGAGTGTACTTCACGGCCTCGTTCACAGCGCCCTCGCCCAGGCCCAAAGCCTGCGCGGCAATGCCGATACGGCCGCCGTCCAGGGTCTGCATGGCGATCTTGAAGCCCTTGCCCTCCTTGCCCAGCAGGTTCTCCTTGGGCACGATGCAGTCCTCAAAGATCAGGTCGCAGGTGGAGGAACCGCGGATGCCCATCTTCTTCTCGTGCTTGCCGGTGGAGAAGCCGGGGAAGCTCTTTTCAACGATGAAAGCGGAGATGCCGTGGTTGCCCTTGCTCTTGTCGGTCATGGCGAAGACCACGAAGGTGTCGGCCACGTTGCCGTTGGTGATGAAGCACTTGGAGCCGTTGAGGACGTAGTGATCGCCCTCCAGGACGGCGGTGGTCTGCTGACCGGAGGCGTCGGTGCCGGCGTTGGGCTCGGTCAGACCGAAAGCGCCGATCTTGCGGCCGCTCAGCAGGTCGGGCAGATACTTGCGCTTCTGCTCCTCGGTGCCGTTTTCAAAGATGGGGGCGCAGCACAGGGAGGTGTGGGCGGACACGATGACCGCGGTGGTGCCGCAGACCTTGGCCAGCTCCTCCACGCACATGGCGTAGGACAGGACGTCGCCGCCGGCGCCGCCGTACTCCTTGGGGAAGTAGATGCCCATCATCCCCAGCTTGGCCATCTTCTCGACGGTCTCCATGGGGAACCGCTCCTCTTCGTCGATCTCCTCGGCCAGGGGCTTGACTTCGTTCTCGGCGAATTCGCGGTACATCTTACGGAGCATCAGCTGCTCGTTTGTCAGATGAAAATCCATACCTAATTTCTCCTTTTCTGTCAGGTTTTACTTGGAGTAATCATAGAAGCCCTTGCCGGTCTTGCGGCCCAGCAGACCGCCGCGGACCATCTTCTTCAGCAGCAGGGCGGGACGGTACTTGGGATCGCCGGTTTCGGTGCACAGGGTGTCCATGATGGCCAGGCACACGTCCAGGCCGATGAAGTCGCCCAGAGCCAGGGGGCCCATGGGATGGTTGGCGCCCAAGCGCATGGACTTGTCGATGTCCTCCACGGAGGCGACGCCGGTCTCCACCAGGCCGATGGCCTCGTTGATCATGGGGATCAGGATCTTGTTCACCACAAAGCCGGGAGCCTCGGCCACCTCGACGGGGTCCTTGCCGATCTCCTGGGACAGCTTGTAGACGAAATCAAAGGTCTCCTGGGTGGTGTTGGCGCCCCGGATGATCTCCACCAGCTTCATGCTGGGCACGGGGTTGAAGAAGTGCATGCCGATAACGGGGTGATTCAGGCCGTTGCCCATCTCGGTGATGGACAGAGAGGAGGTGTTGGAGGCGAAGATGGCCTCGGGCTTGCACATGGCGTCCAGCTCGTTCAGCAGCTCCTTCTTGGTGGCCATGTCCTCCTTGACACACTCGATGATCAGGTCGGCGTCGGCGCAGGCGGACTTCTCCTCCACCAGGACGTTGGCCAGCAGCGCGTCCACGGCCTCCTGGGTCATCTTGCCCTTCTCCACGCGCTTCTGGAGAGACTTGGCCAGCTTTTCCTTGTGCCGCTGGGCAGAGGCGACGGAGCTTGCATACATCAGGGCGGTGTGGCCCTTCGCGGCGAAGACCTGCGCAATGCCGCTACCCATGGTACCTGCGCCAAAAATTGCTACCTTCATGTTTTTTTCCTCCTGTTATTTCAATTCTGAATTCGCGTTTCTTGTACTCAGTGCTTGCGGGGGAAAACAGAGCAAATACGTAGTTTGCCAATTTACTCACAATCTTTATTATAGGTTCCTCTCCCGCATTTATCAAGTCTAAATTGCGCCGTACCTGCTCTGTTTTCCGCTTTTTTACACTTCCCACAAAATACTCGTTAAATTTTATACAATTTTGTTAAGTTGTTAACATATCAACCCTTCTCCACACCTCCAACGCCCTCCTTTTTTCAGGCGGAAAACCATTTACAGGGGCGATTTCCTGTGGTAAAATCGACCTGCTGCCACAAGAACTTGTGGATTCTGCGTGATTTTATGACTCCAGGAGGATCTCGTTATGCGTATGCGGAAAAAGAAAAACCTGATCCCCCGGATGGACCGGTGCGGCGACCGTCTGATCCGGGACCCCTACGACCGCCGGGGCCGCTGGCGGGAGCTGATGCCCGGCGCCCGGGAGCTGCGGCTGGAACTGGGCTGCGGCAAGGGCCGCTTCACCGCCGGGACGGCGGCGGCGGAGCCGGATGTGCTGTTCATCGCCGTGGAGATGGTGCCGGACGCCATGGTGGTGGCGATGGAGCGGTGCGTGAACGCGGGGCTGACCAACGTTTTTTTCATCGACGCCAACGCGGACCAGCTGCCCTGCTTTTTCGCTCCCGGCGAGGTGGACCGCATCTATCTGAACTTCTCCGACCCCTGGCCCAGCAACCGCCACTCCAAGCGGCGGCTGACCCATGGCAATTTCCTGAAGCTCTACCGCCAAGTGCTGAAAGAGGGCGGCCAGATCCACTTTAAGACCGACAACCAGGGCCTGTTCGAGTTCTCCGTGGAGGAGATCCCCCGCTTCGGCTTCACCCTGTCGGAGGTCACCCGGAACCTCCACGAGCACGGACCCGTGGGCGTCATGACGGACTACGAAGCCAAGTTTTATGAGCTGGGCCAGCCCATCAACCGGCTGGTGGCCACGATGGTCCCCTGGGACGAGCCCTTCCCCTTTACCATCAAGGAGCTGCGGGAGCGGTGGCTGGACGCCTTTGCGGCGGACGTGTCCGAGGAGGATATGGGCAGGTATGTGCTGGCGGGCGGCAGCTATCTCTGGCACATCTTCTCTTATAAGCTGGTACCCTGTGTGGAGGGCGATGAGGCCCGTAAGGCACTGGCGGGGCTGCCTGACGCCGAGTGCTGCCGGTTTTATAAGGAGTATCCGCCTCAGGACCAGCCCCGCATCCGGTTCATCCCCATGGCGGATGTTGCCTCGCTGCCCGATGATCTGGACTGGTATCTGGTGGACAGGGACTTCACCTGGACCTATGTGCACACTCACGAGAGCGATTGCGGGCCTTATTTTGCGAAGCTGTAAACGGCGGCGCAAAACAAAAAACAGCGCTTCGGGATATCCCGAAGCGCTGTTTTTGATTCAAAGAGGACCGGATCAGGCTTTCTTGGCGATCTCAGTCAGCTGGGTGAAGGCGGCGGCGTCGTTGACAGCCAGCTCGGCCAGCATCTTGCGGTTGATCTCGATGCCGGCGACCTTCAGGCCGTGCATGAAGGTGGAATAGTTCATGCCGTTCAGCTTGCAGGCGGCGGAGATGCGGGTGATCCACAGGGAGCGGAAGTCGCGCTTCTTCAGCCGGCGGCCGGTGTAAGCGTAGGTCAGGGACTTCATCACCGCCTGATTGGCAACGCGGAAATGCTTGGACTTGGAACCCCAGTAGCCCTTGGCCATCTTCAGGGTCTTATTTCTTCTCTTGCGCGTCATCATCGCGCCTTTGACTCTAGCCATTGTTTAAACCTCCTATTTCAAACGTCTCGTATTTTACTTGTAGGGGATCATCTTGCGGACAGCGTCCATGTTGGTCACGTCCGCATAGCCGCCGGAGCGCAGATGACGAGTACGTTTGGTCGTCTTCTTGGTCAGGATGTGGCTCTTGAAAGCCTTGGCGCGCTTGACCTTGCCGGTCTTGGTCAGGTTGAATCTCTTCTTGGCACCGCTATGGGTTTTCAGCTTAGGCATAGTAGTAGCTCCTTCCGTGTATTTGAAAAATCTTGATCACTTACTTTCCGCCCCTGGGGGACAGGAAAATGGACATCATCCGGCCCTCCAGCTTGGCGGGCTTGTCCAGGTTGGCGACTCCGGCGCACTGCTCGGCAAATTTGTCCAGCAGGTCCTTGCCGATGTCGGTGTGGGCCATCTCGCGACCGCGGAAGCGGACGGAGACCTTGACGCGATTGCCGTCGGCGATGAACTTCTGGGCGTTTTTCAGCTTCGTGTTGAAATCTCCAACGTCGATGCCCGGAGACATGCGGATCTCCTTGATCTCCACCACATGCTGGTTCTTCCTGGCTTCCTTCTCCCGCTTGCTCTGTTCAAAGCGGAACTTGCCGTAGTTCATCAGCTTGCAGACCGGGGGAACGGCCTGCGGCGAGATCTTGACCAGGTCCAGGCCCTTCTCGTCGGCGATCTTCAAAGCCTCCGCGGGGGCCATGATGCCGAGCTGTTCACCCGCGGGACCGATCAGGCGGATCTCCCTGTCGCGGATGTCCTCATTCAGTTCATGCACTAACTTAGCTATGGTCAAAGCACCTCCATCCTAAAATCACAAAACGCGGATACCCATACGGCATCCGCGCAACAACAAACCGCCCGAACGGCAGTTTGGTAACAACGTGTTGACCTCTTTGCCCTTTGGCTGGAGGTGAGGCGGATGCAATCAGCCTTCTTTGTTTTGCCTGATTAGTATACCAGCCGTTTTCCTGTTTGTCAACACCATTTTTTCTTGTTTTTCAGGAATATTTTCCGGCCGGACCGGCAAGAATACGCCTGTACCCAGTGAAGCGAAAGGAGGTACCTTTTATGCAGAACCGTGAGAACAATCAGAACGAGCGCAACCAGAATCAGAACCAGAACCAGCGTGAGAACAAGCAGCAGAACGAGCAGCGCAACCAGAAGGAAAACCGCAAGTAAGCTTCCCTCTCTTTGAAACCGCGCGGCGGGCCGTTGGCCCGCCGCATCTTTTTCATATAATGGTGAATTCAGCGACGGCCCGGACATCCGCGGGCTTCCCCGGCTCCCACACCGAAAACCACTTCACTACCCGGTAATGCCCCTTCGTCAGCGGACCGTACCGCCCATTCCACTGAAAGGTCACGCTTGTCGTCCCCGGCTGATAGCACACGCCCTCCGTGGTATTCAGAAAGGTGTCGGACAGCGGCTCCACAGACCGCCATGCCCCATCCGTCTCTCTTTCCAGGCTGAAGCTCCTGGCATTGCCGCCGATGGCGTTCCAGGGCGTCCCGTTCACGACTTCAACGGTGACGCCTCCGGGACCGGCCGTCTCTTCCACCACAGTCATGATAACGCCCGCGTCAGAATTTTTCTCAGTTTGAAACCATTCCTCCGCCGTCAGATACATCCCTGCCGCAGCCAGCAGCAGACAGAGCGGGGCTTTCCAAGTCCTTTGCGGGAATCCTCTCATAGAAACACTTCCTCCCCTGCTTTTGCCGGTTTAGACGGAAAGCATCTTCAAGGAGTTCCCAGATTCGTCATTTAGAATATAAGCTGGAGGACGACACGCCGCCGTCCACCGGGAATGCGCCGCCGGTGACGTATCCGGCCTCGTCGCTCACCAGGAAGGCCACCATCTCCGCCACGTCCTCCGGCCTGCCGATGCGCCGCATGGGGATGCGCCCCGCGCACCGCTCAGCCGCCGCTTCGTCCGGAAAGCCGGCCCGCAGCAGCGGCGTGTCGATGGGGCCGGGCAGGACGCAGTTTACCCGCAGTCCCCGGTCCGCGTACTGCTGGGCCAGACACTTCGTCAGCATCACCAGCCCCGCCTTGGTGGTGCAGTACAGCGGCGAGGTCAGTTCCGGCACCAGCCCCAGGCAGGAGGCCACCGTCACAATGCTCCCCCGGCTCTCCAGCAGCTTTGGCAGCAAATCCCGGGTCACCCGGCAGGTGCCCTTGACGTTGATGTCCACCATCCGGTCCATCTCCTCGTCAGTGGTGTCCTCCAGGTACCGCTCGAAGTACACCCCGGCGTTGTTCACCAGCACATCCACCCTGGGAAGCTCCCCGGCGGCCGCCCGGATCTCCGCGTCACAGCGGATATCCACTTTATAATAAGGAAACGGCTCCGGCGGCGGCTGCACGTCAAATACCGCCACGTCCATCCCCCGCTCCCGGAGCTTCCGGGCGATGGCAAGGCCCATGCCGGAGCTCCCGCCTGTCACCACCGCCAGTTTCTTCCCATCCATAGGGTTCATCCTTTCCGCGTCTATGATAACTCATTTTATACCCACAGGCCAAAGTTGTAAATCGTTTTCAGCCTTGCCCTTCTCCCGCCGCCGTGTTATGATGGGTCCTGTCGAAACTTTCCAAATCGAGGAGTGAGGCCATGAAAAACCGCGAAAAGCTCACCGGCTGCCTGTTCGCCCTGTTCACCATCACGGTGTGGGGCTCCACCTTCATCTCCAGTAAAAAACTATTGGCCGTCTATACGCCCTCCCAGATCATGCTGACCCGCTTTCTGCTGGCCTACTGCGCGCTGTGGCTGCTGCGGCCCCGGCGGCTGACCCTGACGGGCGGGCAGGAGCTGCGCTTTTTGCTGCTGGGGCTGTCCGGCTGCTCCATCTACTTCTACACGGAGAACACCGCCCTGACCTACACCCTGGCCTCCAATGTCAGCATCATCGTGGCGGCGGCCCCCATCTTCACCGCCGTCCTGGCCCACTTCGCTGGGGAGGAGCGCTTCCGCCGCCAGACCCTGTGGGGCTTTCTGGTGGCCTTCACCGGGGTGGTGCTGGTGGTGTGCAACGGCACCTTCGTGCTGAAGCTGAATCCCCGGGGCGACCTGCTGGCGCTGGGCGCCGCCGCCTGCTGGGCGGTCTACTCCGTGCTGCTGCGGCGGACGAGCCAGGGACTGGACCCCATCCTCGTCACCCGGCGGACGCTGTTCTGGGGCGCCGTCACCGCCGTCCCGCTGGTGCTGCTGGAGGGCGCCCCCTTCCCCACCGCGCCGCTGACGGAGACCGTGATCCTCGGTAACTTTCTGTTCCTGGGGCTGATCGGCAGCGGACTGTGCTACGTGCTGTGGAACAGGGCCTTCCGCCTGCTGGGCGTGGTGGCCACCAACAACTTTATTTACCTGAACCCCTTCGTCACCATCGTGACGGCCCGTCTCTTCCTGAACGAGCCGATCTCTCCGCTGGCCCTGCTGGGCGCGGCGCTGATCACCGCCGGGGTGGCGGCCTCCCAATATGCTCCCAAAAAATCAGCGCCGGTCTCCTGACCGGCGCTGCTCCATTATCTGGAAATAAACTGGATATTGGCGTCCACCCGCCCGCCGATGCCGTCGACGGTACAACTGCTGCTGAACTGCCAGTAGTCCATCTGATAGAAAAACGTGGGGTAGAGCTTCTCCGAGGACTCGCTCTTGTACTCCGGGTACCAGCAGAGGTACGGCGCGATGGCGCCCTGGTCATACTTGATGTAGCTGACGTACTGCCCCGCGTAGATCATGGGCTTGTAGCCCGCTTCCTCGATGCGTTTGCAGAAAGCGATGGCGCAGGCGGTGGCCATCTCTGGCGCGGTGCCGTAGACCCGGTAGGAGGAATCGTGCATCTCCCAGTCATAGGCCACGGGGCCGTTGATCTCCAGGCCGTCCAGCAGGCTGATGACGAACTCCGCCTCCTCGATGGCCTCCTCCACGGTGATGGCCTGGGCAAAGAAGTATACGCCGGTCTCGATGCCCGCGGCCATGGCGCCCTCGATGTTCTGGATGTAGAACTGATCCGCGTTGATGGCGCCGGTGGAGGTGCCCCGCAGGCCGATACGGACCATGACGAACTCCACGCCGTCCGCCGCCACGGCCTCCCAGTCGATGGTCTGGTTTTCGCTGGCCCGGTTCTGATAGGCGGACACGTCGATGCCGAAGCGGGTGCGGAAATCGCTGCCGCAGTACTCCAGCCGGTCCCCGTTCCAGTAGAAGTCGCCCTCGTACAGCCGGATGCGCTCCCTGCCCTCATAGACGGGGATCTGCTTGCCGCTGTACGCGATGGTCTCCCCGGTGGTGACGCCGGGCGTGTAGACCTCGCCGGGCTGGATGCCAGGCGTCACCGGGACCTCCGGGTCCACCGGCTGCCCCGGCTCACCGGGCAGGGCGCCGTCCAGCACCGTGGGCGTCACGGCGCTGAAATTGCGGACGCTTCCCATCACATGCACGTTGGTCAGCGTCACCGGCCCCGTCACGCCGGGGGCCAGGATCAAATCGCCGTAGACGGTCGTGTCGACGATGTCGGCGCCGTTGGCGCTGTTGATCATCAGACTGCCCTGCACGTCGCCGTAATAGGTCTCGGTGGTCTGGACCAGGACCTGGATCATGTTCCCCAGGATGTTGACGATCTCCGCCCGGGTGATGGGGTCCTGGGGCCGGAAATTCCCATCCCAGGAGTCGGTGATATAACCCCGGAGCGTCATCTCCGCCACCGGGCCGACGGCGTAGTCCGCGAACTGGGCGGCGTCGCCGTAGGACAGGTCGGTAACGGTGGCGTCGATGTGGAAGGCCCGGGCGATCATGGTGACCGCCTGCTGGCGGGTGATGGTGTCGGAGGCCAGTGCCTTGCCGTTGTTGCCCAGGTACACGCCCGCGGCGTTGAGCTTCAGAATGGCGTCCTCCCAATAGTTTCCGGCAAGATCGGAAAAGGTGCCCGCCGGAGCGATGGACTGAAACTGCAAAAAGCGGTCCATGATGCCGGCGAACGCGCCCCGGGTGATGGAGTTGTCCGGGCGGAAGGTCCCGTCCTCGTACCCCTGGATGATGTTGTACGCCTCGCTCCACTTGGCGATGCTCTCCTGCGCCCAATGCCCTTCCGTATCGGTGAACGCGGCCGCTGGCGTCAGCGCCAGCGCGGCGGCCAGCGCGGCGGCGGCCAGCCGCTTCGGCAGTCGAATTTGTCTCATGGCAGTCCCTTTCTGTCGCTATTCGTCGAATGTTCGTCCAAAAAAACACCGCGGCCCAATTTGGGCTGCGGTGTTATGTCACCTGTTTGACAGCGCCTGGATTTATTATAGACGAGGATTTCCTCCCGGTCAATATCCATCCTCGGATTTCCAGAAAAATGTTATGTCGCCCAAATTTCTCAATAGGTGGTAAACAGCTCGTCCAGATAGGCGAACTGCCTGGGGCCGTCGGCGCCGGTGGCGGAGTCGTACACCGCGTCATAGACGATCAGGGGCTTGGCGTCCCGCAGCAAATCCCGGGCGTTCTGCAAAAACGCCTCGATCTCCGCCCCGTCCGCGTCGCCCTCCCGGGCAGGCCCCTCCTCCACCGGGAAAGTCACCGCCTCCCGGACCGCGTCCCGGAGCTCGCCGTCGTCCCCCAGAGAGAACAGGGCGATCTCAAAATCGGAGCGGCCCGCACTGGTGTAGGGCGTGTACAGCAGCAGCCAGGACAACCCGTCCCGCTTTTGCAGGTACAGCTCCCCCCATCCGGCGTGGCTGGAGCTACAGGCGTATTCGTAGAGTGCCGTCACGGTCCCGTCCGCCATAGCCCGCAGAACAGTGACCCGCCCCTCCGTAAAGCGGTCCGGGTCCAGGGGGCTGCCGTGGAGCTGCATGGGCTCTCCCACCCGGTCGTCCCCAAGCTCCAGGACCAGCAGCTCCTCCGCGCCGTCGTGGGTCAGGTCCGCGTAGACGGCGGAGCAGCCCGCCTCGCTGTAGCGGGCGGCGAAGTAGTCCCGCAGGACCTGCCGGGCCTCCTCCGGGGCCACGGTCTCCTCCGGCGTATCCGGCGCGGGGGCCGCGTGGGTCATCCCCGCGCTCCGGGAGGTCATGCCCAGGGTCGCCGCCGTGGCCAGCGCCAGCGCCAGCACGCCCCACCACCGTTTTCTCTCCATCCGCACCCGCCCGTCCTTTTTGATAACATTCCTTATATAAAAGACGATCTGAACCGGGGATTTGTTTCACCGCCTTTTCAAAATCAGCGAAACCGTCAAAATCTTTTCATCATTTTGGCTATTTTGCCAATGTATGGCAAAGCGGTCTCTGCGGGGGATGCAGGCGCGCCCCCGGCTGTCCTCCCGGACGACGGATCCGTTGCGGAACACGGACAGCAGCAATCCCAGCAGAGCGCAGTCTATCACCAGCGCCGTGCCGCCATCGGAGACCAGCGGGTATGGGAAAGGCGTCAGCAGCGCATAGCTGCCCAGGAGTCCCAGCAGCGTCTGGACCACATACGCGGCGGCCTGCCAGGTCAACGTCAGCAGGATAGCGGAGGCCAGCAGCCGTCCCAGCACCGCCGTCTGGTGGCGGCACTTCCGCCAACCGGCGGCCAGCATCACCACCACGGGAGCCTGCACCGCTCCAAATGCCAGCCAGCCGAAGTTTCCCAGGATCGCCAGCAGCATATCATCGTATTCTGCATATGTAAGCAGATCGCGCATATATTCCTGCCAGTCCGCCAAATTCTTCCAGGTATCCGGGATATCCGCCATCCCCACCAGCCGGGAGTTGAAGACGATATCTTGGATATATTGTTTCCTCCACATGACATAGTCATCCTCTCCGCCCTGCGCCCGCGAAATGGCGTCGAGCAGGGAATGGGGCGTACCACCCATCAGAATGACCCTTGCCGTCAGAATGGCTCCCAGCATGACCAGGGCGTAGGCCAGCACCAGCAGCCAGTTCCGCTTTTTCCCGCCGAACCATCCGCTCTTCACGGCCAGCGCCAGCAGCGCCGTGCCGCACAGCAGGCTGGGCCAGAGCCATTGCACCCAGCCCTGGACCATCCACGGCACCGCCTGTAGCAGCCCCAGGCCGCAGCAAGCCGCAAGGCCCCGCGTCCCTCTATTCCGTAGGGCGTAGATCGAGAGGGCCATGGCCAGCGGCAGCAGCAGGGGCAGATAGTCTCCCGTCCAGCACCGCAGGCCGTCAACCGCGAGGTTCGTGAAAAAACGGACAAAGCCCGCCGCCGTCACCAGTCCCACCACCAGCATCGGCGCCCTGTCCAAAATGGTGTAGTCCAGGAAGTACAGGAGCGTCATGGCCCCCACCGCCAGGAACAAAATGCGGCCCCAGAGGGGAAGGTAATAGCCGGTAAAGGAGCTGAAGTCCGAATGCTGAAACACGCGGAATCCCAGCCAGACAGCCAGCGAAAGGAGGACGGGAAGGAATATGTCCCAGCTGGGCCTGGGCCGGTGGATGCGGTCCAGCTCCGTGCCCACCGCCACCGGGTCGCCCATCTCCTCCACGGCCAGGCGCTCCGCCTCCTCGGGGGGCTTCCCCTCTGCCGCGAAGGCGTCCCGCTGGTCCTCCAGATGCCGCTCCAGCTCCCGAGCCACCACGGGGCGCGCCCGCTTCCAGCGGATCTGCTCTTCAACCGTAGCCAGATAACCCTGGATCGTCTTACGCTCCGGCACAGCAGGCGCCCCCTTTCAAGACCCGGCCCACGGCGCGGGCGTATACGTTCCAGGCTTTTTCCTTCTCCCGGAGGGCCGCGCCCCCCCGCTCCGTCAGGTGGTAGTACCGCCGGGGCTTCCCGGCGGCGGCCTCCCCCTCGTAGGCGGTGACCAGGCCCTTCTCCTCCAGCCCGTGGAGCAGCGGGTACAGCGTCCCCGCCTTCAGGTGGAAGGTGTCGTCGCTCCGCCACTTCAGCTCCTCGATCATCTGGTAGCCGTACTTGTCCCCGTCCTCCAACAGTTTCATTACAAGCAGGGCCATGCTGCCGCTGACCAGCCCCTTGTCCATCTCCATGGTTATTCCTCCTTTATATAGATATTCTATATATGTATATATATAGAATATCTATATTTGTCAAGCATAAAAACGGCGGGCTGGCATATCGCCGG
>CABSFC010000086.1 GCA_902476875.1 uncultured Oscillibacter sp.
AGGGGAAATTTCTGGCCGCCAGCGTTTTTTCTCTTGGACCGTGCACGGCCCGTTCTCTTTTTGCCGCGGCAAAAAGAGAATGGGGGGTGCAACTCCCAGCGCCGCGACACGGCGCAAACCCTCCGCCCCCGCGAAGGGTTTTTATAAACCAAAGCAACCTGGCGCCCCTGGACTCAAAGGCCGTCTTTCACTCCGGCCTCTCCCCGGGGCGAGCCGCCCGCGGGTCATTTCTCCTCAAACACGGACACATACACCGTGCCGCTGACCTCAAACCCCAGCTTGGCCTTGACCTGATAGCTGCCGAAGGATTTGATGGGCTCATCCAGCACCAGCTTCTGCTTGGGGATGTCAATATCAAACTGCGCTTTCAGCCCCTCGGAGATCTCCTTGGTGGTGACGGCGCCGAACAGGCGGCCGCCGCTGCCCGCCTTGGCGGTCAGCTTCACCATGCACCCCTTCAGCTTCTCCACGGTGGCCTCGGCCTCGGCCTTCTGCCGCGCCTCCTCAGCCTTGCGGGCCTTCTCCTTCAGATTCATGGTGTTGATGGCGTCGGCGGTGGCGGCGATGGCCAGCTTCCGGGGCAGGAGGTAGTTGCGGCCGTAGCCCTCGGAGACCTCGATCATCTGGCCCTTCTTGCCCTGGCCCTTCACGTCTTGCTGTAAAATCACTTTCATGGGAATTTCTCCTTTATTGATAAATCGTTATTTTTCAAAATAGGCGTCGATGGCGTCGATCAACTGTCTGCGCACTTCCAGCACGTCGCTGTTCTCCACCCGGCCGCCGGCGGTGGTGGAGTTGCCGCCGCCGCCCAGGGCCTCCAGCACCACCTGGACGTTGATCTCGCCCAGAGAGCGGGCGGACATCTGCACGTTATCGCCGTTGCGGAAGACCACGAAGGACGCCTTGACGCCCTTCAGCGTCAGCAGCTCGTCGGCCGCCTGGGCCGCCGTCACCCGGTCCACGCCGTCCTGGGGCACCACCGCCAGGGCGATGTTGTCCCGGTACAGCTCCGCCCGGCGGATGATGTCGTAGCGGGAGACCATATCGCTCAGGTCGTTCTGGAACAGGCGCTGGACGTCCGCCGTGTCGGCGCCCGCCCGGCGCAGGAACGCCGCCGCCTCAAACGTGCGGCCGCCGGTGCGGAGGGTGAAGTGCTTGGTGTCCAGCACGATGCCCGCCAGCAGCGCCTCCGCCTCCTCCCGCAGGAGGTCGGCGGGCTCCACCATGTACTGCAGCAGCTCCGTCACCAGCTCCGAGGCGGAGGAGGCGTAGGGCTCGTGGAAGCTGAACGCCGCGTTTTCGATATAGCTGGCGGCACGGCGGTGGTGGTCGATGACCGCCACCCGGTTGCAGGCCTCCAGCATCTGGGGGCTCTCCACCATATCGGGCCGGTTGGTGTCCACCACCACCAGCAGCGCGCCGGGGCGCATCTTCAAAAAGGCGTCCCCGGGGGAGATGAACACGTCGGCGTACTCCGGCAGGGCCCGCAGCCTTTTCAAAATCGCCTGGGAGGCGTTGTGCTCCAGATCGATGACGATCTGGGCCTTTTTGCCCCGCTGCCGGGCGGCGCAGCAGATGCCCACGGCGGCGCCCACAGCGTCCATATCCGCGAAGCTGTGGCCCATGGCGTAGATCTCCCCGGCGTCGGCCATCAGCTCGCTGAGGGCGTTGGCCATGACCCGGGACTTGACCTTGGTGCGCTTTTCCGTGGTCTTGGCCCGGCCGCCGTAGAACTCGAAGTCCATGCGCCCCCGGACCACCGCCTGGTCGCCGCCCCGGCTGAGGGCCATCTCCACGGACAGGTTGGCGTTCTTGTACAGCTCCGGGATGCTGTCCGCGTCCTTGCCCATGCCGATGGACAGCGTCGGGTGGACGCCCTCGCCCACCTTGATGTCCCGGATGGCGTCCAAAACGGAGAATTTCTCCTCCACAAAGTGCTCGTAATACTGCTCCTCGAAGATAAAGAGGTAGCGGTCCCGCTCGGTCTTCAGCAGGAGGCCGTCGCCGGCCTCCGCCCAGCCGCTGAGCTTCTCGTCGATCTGGGCCAGGACGGCGCTGCGCTGGGTGTCCGCGCAGGCCTTCATCAAATCCTCGTAGTTGTCCACCATCAGGATCGCCAGCACCGGGCGGGTGGCGGTGTAGGTCTCCCGCAGGAGGTCGGCGTCGGTGGTGTCCACCCAGTAGGTGGTTGCCACCAGGTTCTGCTCCCCGTTCCGGCCCTTGGCCCGGACCAGGCTGCCGTACACCCGGAAGCGGCGGTTGTTCATCAAAACCCGCTCCGGACACTCCTGCTTGCCCTCCAGCAGCCACTGGACGGGGCAGTTGGGCACGGCGTCCTCCACCTTCATCTCGAACAGATGCTCCCGCACGCCCGCCAGCTGGAGGAAGTTCTCGTTGCTCCAGATGACCTCCCCGGTGTCGGGGCGGAAGACCATGATGGGCAGCGGGGAGTTGATCAGGGTGGATTTGCTGGCGGTATCCACGCTGCCGGTGACGCTGTCGATGTATTGCAGGATATTCTGCCGCCGCTTCTGGTTGCTCTGGGTGAAGTAGAGGTACAGCCCCACGGTGGCGACGCCCTCCGCCAGCGCCAGCACCGGGCTGACCGTGACGGCGGCCAGGGTGAACAGCACCATACACAGGAAGTACAGCTTCAAATTCGGTTCCAGCAGGCGGGAGAGTTTTTTGTTGTTCATATGCAAAAGCTCCTTATACCGGAAAACATACTGACATACTGATAGATTTTATAAGTATACCATTTTTGCGGTCAACGCGCAACGGATAATGTGAAAAAAATGCAGCACCGCCGACATTCGAACGGCGGTGCTGCGCGAGAAGGAGAAACGGCAGATATGTATTTGTGATCCGCCGTGGAATCAGGCTTTGAGGCGGTCGGCCCGGAGCAGGGCCAGGTTCAGCGCCAGCGCCGCCAGGGCCACGACCGCGGCGGGCAGGCCCAGCAGCCGCAGGCCCAGAGCGGCCTGGAGCCCGCTGCTGGCAAAGGAGCCGGCGGCAATGCCGATGTTGGCGGCCACGGACAGCGTGGAGGCGCAGAGGCTGGAGGCGAAGGGGTAGTCCCGCTCCGCCAGACGCAGCGCGTACAGCTGGACCGGCGTGCTCAGGCAGTACATGAACAGGCACATCATCAGCAGCACCGGAAGTCCCGTCCAGACGCCGCCCAGCAGCAGCGGCATGGCGGCCAGCAGCAGCATCTGCAGGAACAGGGGGACCGGCGTCCGGGTCACGCCGCCGCGGCCGCCCAGCCAGCCGGCCAGCAGGTTGCTGCACATGCAGGAAATACCCACCGCCATCAGCAGCGGGCTGATGGCGGTCTCCCCCACGCCCAGGATATCGGTCAGGATGGGCGTCAGATAGGTGTAGACCACATAGGAGGCCGCGTAGAAGCAGATGGTCATCAGCACCACCAGGGAATAGCGGGGGTCCCGCAGCACGGTGAACTGGTGGAGAAAGCCCACGTCCTCCCCGCAGGCCGCGTCGGGCCGGGGCAGCACCCACACCAGCACCGGGAGCAGGACCACCCCCGCCGCCAGGATCAGGGCGAACGCCGCCCGCCAGCCGATCAGGCCGCAGATCGCGCTGTTCAGCGGATTGCCGATCACCGTGGCCAGGGCCATTCCCGTGTACACCATGGCGATGGCCTGGGCCTCGTGGCCGGGGACCGCCGCCTCCCGGGCGAACAGCAGCCCCACAGCGGTCAGCGTCCCCGTCATCATGGCCGCCAGCGTCCGGGCGATGTACAGCACCCAGATGTTGGGCGCCAGCATGCACAGGGCGTTGGCCGCCAAAAACAGCGCCAGCAGCCACATCAGCAGCCGGAACCGGGGCACCCGGGCCGTGGCGGCCATGATAACGGGCGTGCCGATGGCGTAGCCCGCGGCGAACACGCTGACCAGCCGCCCCACCGCCCCCAGGGAGACCCCCAGGTCCGCGGCGATATCCGGCAGGATGACCACCGACACATATTCGCAGGCGCCCACCACGACGCCCAGCCCCATCAGGGCCAGTCCCGGCGCGGTGATCGTACTCTTTCGTCTCATGGCAGCTTCCTCTTTTCCACGCTGTGTGCGTACACAGATTTGCCTGGATAAAGGGGGGACAGCCGTCCCCCAAAAGAATGTTTCAAGTTACAGAGTCTCCGCGTTCAGGATCGGACTGGCCGGATAGAAGCACTCCCGCTCCGGCGTCCTGTGCTCCGTCAAAGCGCGGAACAGCACCGACAGCGCCTGCCAGCTCTGATAGGCCAGATCCTGGCCGATGGTGAAGTCCACCTCGCCGCGCTCCAGGAACCGCCGGATGTCCGGCCCACAGTCGTGGGACAGGACGTGGACCCGCCCCGTCCGGCCGTGGCGGCGGATGGCCTCCACACAGGCGGGCACGCTGAGGTTGGCCATGTAGACGTAGGCCAGCGCCGGGTCCTCCGCCAAGGCCGCCTCCACCGCCTGAAGGGTCTCGCCGTAGTCGTTGTGGGTGGCGGCGATGCGGCAGTCCTCCCGCCGGAAGCCCAGCTCCCCCAGCCGCTCCAGAAAGCCGTCCGCCCGGGCCTTGTGGCCGGCGTAGGCCGGTCCGGCGTAGACCAGCAGCAGCGGGTCGCCGGGGCGGAGGAACTTGGCGGCGATCTCCCCCGCCACCCGGCCCGCGTGGTGGGCGTCCTCCCCCACGTAGCACAGGCGGGGCGCGGCGGGGATGTCCGAGTTGAAAGTCACCACGGGAATGTGGCTTTCCGCCAGCTCCGCCAGCTTGGCCCGGGACTCCGGACTGTCGGACGCGCACAGCGCGACGGCCTGGGCGCCGTTTCCGATCTCCTCGTCCACCAGCTCCAGACAGCGGGCCGTGTCCTGCTGGGGATAGGTCCGCACCGTCACGGTGACGTTGTAATCCCGGTGCTCCTCCCGGAAGCGGACCACGCCCGCCTCCATCTCGCCGTAGATGTAGTTCTCCCACCGGGGCTGGATCAGCGCCATGCGCCGGGGCGTGCCGCTCATAGCCAGGGCGCTGGCCATGCGGTTGGGGTGGTAGTCCATCTCCTCCATCACCCGCAGGACCCGCTCCCGGACCTCCGCCTTGACGTAGGGGCGGTCATGGAGCACCCGGTCCACCGTTCCGATGGAGACGCCGGCCCTTTCCGCGATCATCTTGATGGTGGCCCGCACGCGCTCCCCCCTCTCCGTATTTCTGTTAACGTACACATAATAGCATTTCCAACGGTTTTGTCAAGTGGTATCCGGATATTTTTTTGTCGGAACCAGACAAGTCGCAAAATTTTTGTATACAAATCCGGTTTCCTGTGCTATACTATTTTAAATTGAGCGCCGGGGAGTCTGGCTCCCCTGCTGTTTTTTCTTTGTATTTTACCGCGGGACGCGCTTCCCCCGGTCGAATAAATATAGAGCCCCCATATCGGACTTGACATGACGTGACCGAACCCCTGCCGGCGTAACGGGGCCGTGCAGACAACGGACGTCTCTTATTTCCGTGCCCTTTTTTGGCGCGGGTCTTTTTCGCGTCCGCAAGTCCGGGGGAGCTCTCCTACATATCCAGTGAATTTTAAAGGAGAACTTTTATCTATGGCAGAAAAACTGAAAATCATCCCCCTTGGCGGCCTGAATGAGATCGGCAAGAACATGACCGCCTATGAGTACGGCGGCGAGATCATCGTGGTGGACTGCGGCATGGCCTTCCCCGGCGACGACATGTACGGCATCGACAGCGTGATTCCCGACGTCACCTACCTCATCAAAAACCGCTCCCGCATCCGCGGGCTCTTCATCACCCACGGACACGAGGACCACGTGGGCGCCATTCCCTACGTCCTCAAACAGATCAATCTGCCCATCTACTGCACCCGCTTCACCGCCGGGCTCATCAAGCTGAAGCTGGAGGAGCACGGCCTGGTCAAGTCCACCAAGCTCATCACCGTGGAGCCGGGCAAGTCCGTCCGGGCGGGCAAGTTCACCGTGGAGTTTATCCACGTGAACCACTCCATCGCGGACTCCGTGGCCTTCGCCATCCATGTCAAGATGGGCACCGTGGTCCACACCGGCGACTTCAAGATCGACTCCACCCCCATTGACGGGGAGGTCATCGACCTGGCCCGCTTCGGCGAGCTGGGCAAGGAGGGCGTGCTGGCCCTGTGCGCCGACTCCACCAATGTGGAGCGCCCCGGCTTTACACCCTCGGAAAAGACGGTGGGCGCCACCTTCATGCGGCAGTTCCAGAACTGCGACGAGCGCATCATCGTCACCACCTTCGCCTCCAACGTCCACCGCATCCAGCAGGTGCTGGACGCCGCCGCCCAGTGCGGGCGGAAGGTGGCCGTCACCGGCCGCAGCATGGAGAACATGATGCGGGTCTCCACGGAGCTGGGCTACATGAAGGTGCCCAAGAACACCCTGATGGACATCAACAAGCTCAAGGGCCTGCCCAAAAGCAAGCAGGTCATCGTCACCACCGGCTCCCAGGGCGAGGAGATGAGCGCCCTGTACCGCATGGCCTTCTCCACCCACAAGCAGGTGGAGATCGGCCCCGGCGACAAGGTCATCATCTCCGCCTCCGCCATCCCCGGCAACGAGGTGACGGTGGGCCGGGTCATCAACGAGCTGTTCCGCAAGGGCGTGAAGGTGGTCTACAACAAGGCCGACATCCTCCACGTCTCCGGCCACGCCTGTCAGGAGGAGCTGAAGATCATCCACGCCCTGACGAAGCCCCGTTTCTTTGTCCCCCTCCACGGCGAGCAGCGGATGCTGCAGATCCACAGCCAGCTGGCCCAGGACATGGGCATGGACCGCAATCACATCGCCATCGCTGACAACGGCTCCGTCGTCGAGCTGACCGCCAAGACGCTGAAAATCAACGGCTCCGTCCCTGCCGGCGAGGTGTTCGTGGACGGCTCCGGCGTGGGCGACGTGGGCGCCGTGGTCATGCGGGACCGCAAGCGTCTGGCCGAGGACGGCATGGTGGTGGTCGTGCTGCCCATCTCCAGCCACGACGGCGGCCTGCTGGCCCCGCCGGAGATCATTACCCGGGGCTTCATCTACGTGAAGGAGTCCGGCGACCTGATGAAGGACCTGCAGAACGTCGCCATGGACGCGGCGGACGGCGTGTCCCGCAAGCGCGGGCGGGACGACGGCGAGCTGAAGGGCGCGGTGAAGTCCGCCGTCAGCAGCTACCTGTTCAAAAACACCAAGCGCAGCCCCATGGTCATTCCCGTTGTGACGCGGCTGTAAAACAGAGGGGACCGGCCCGCGGCCGGTCCCCTTTTTTCGCGCACCCGAAGGAGCCCTTCCGAATACCATATTGGTGAAAAGGAGGGGTCCTATGCGAGAATCCTGTACATTGAGCTGCCAGACGAAGGACTATCTGGCCCGGTTTTATGAGATCCTGGACGCCATGATCCGGGGCATGAACGGCGCGGAGCTGACGGGCAGCATCTCCCACAACTTCATCGTCCAGATGATCCCCCACCACCGGGCGGCCATCGAGATGAGCGAAAACGCGCTGCCCCACATCAGCGGCTGCCCCCTGCGGAGAATCGCATCGGGCATCATCGCCGCCCAGACCAAGAGCATCGCGGACATGGAGGCGGCCCTGCCCCGCTGCGCCAGTCTGTGCGGTCCTCCCCGGGATCTGGCGCTGTACCAGCGGCGGATGGACCTGATCTATCAGACGATGTTCTCTGAAATGGGCAGCGCCCCGGAGACTGATTGCATTGCCGCCAACTTTATGCGGGAGATGATTCCCCACCACGAGGGGGCCATCCGCATGTCGGAAAACGCGCTGAAATACGGCGTCTGTCCGGAGCTGGTCCCCATCCTGCGGGCCATCATCACCTCCCAGCGGCGGGGCGTGGCGGAGATGCGGGCGCTGCTGCGGCAGGGCGGCCGCTGACCGGAAAAAAGCGACAGGGCGGCGCGGAGATCTCCACGCCGCCCTGTCTATGTTACATTCGCCGGTCAGTTTACACGCGGCCCCGCGACAGGCGCGGGCGCCCACGGCTTATAGAGCCGCCGATGGAGAATCACTTGCCCAGATACCCGTTGACGGCGTCGATGCGGGTCTGCGCGTTCTCGGGAGTGATGACCTCGATCTGGGAGTCGATGAACGTGTCGACCTCGTTGCCCAGCAGGGTCTCATAGGCGGCCTGGCAGGCAAGATAGCCCATCTCATAGGGCCGCTGGGCGATGGACATGGTCAGCTCGCCGTCCAGAATGGCCTGACAGGCGCCGGTGGAGCCGTCGAAGCCCAGGAAGATGGTGTTGGCGTAGCCGGCGACGTTGGCGGCGGCGCGGGTGGCGGCGACGGCCATGTCGTCGTTGTTGGCGCAGATGATGGCCACGCCCTCGGGCCGGGTCTGGATGACGGCCTCCATGCAGGTGACGGCCTGGTCGGCCACGGCGTTGGCGTACTGGACCTCGTCCTCCAGGAAGACGCCGCCGTTTTCGTTGACACCGGCCCTGTAGCCGTTCATGCGGGCGGTGTTGGTGGCGTCGCCCTGGACGCCGGCGATCTCGATGCACTCGATAACGTCCCAGCCGGCGTCCTTCGCGGCGGCGACGGCCTGGGTGGCGCCCAGCTTGGCGGCCTCCTCGTTGCCGGTGCCGATGAAGGAGATGATCTCAGGGGCGTCGATGTTGGTGTCCATGGCGAACACCGGGCGGGTCTCGCCGGCGATCAGGTTCGCGGCGGTCTCGGACTGCAGGGGCGCGATGATAAGCGCGTCGATGTCGGGATTGTTCAGAGCGGTCTCGATCATGTTCTGCTGATCGTCGTAGGAGGTCTCGCTGGCGGGGCCGGCGATGTCGATGGTCACATCGGGGTGCTCGGACTCAAACTTTCTGCAGCCCGCCATGATCAGCTGCCAGTGCTCGGAGGCGGTGGTCTTCAGGATGACGGAGAGGTGATAGGCGGCGTCGCCGCTGTCGCCGGCGTCTGAGCCGCCGCCGCTCGCCGTGCCGCCGCAGGCGGCCAGGGTCAGTGCCATTACCAAAGTCAGGGCCAGTGCAAGAAACTTCTTCATAATTTGACTCCTTTTTATGTTTTCGGAACCTCCGTTCCGGGGGTCAAACGGTCAAGGGGTCCGCTTTCAGCCCTCGATCTCGCTGATCTTGACGGGGCGGCCCTCCTTCATGGACTTGGTGGCGGCGGCGGCGATCAGGATGGGATAGAGGCCGTCCTCGCCGGTGACGGGCGTGGGCTTGTCGTTGATGACGGCGTCGGCGAATGCCTGCTGCTCCGCGGCGAAGGCGCCGGTGTAGCGGTCCCACATGATCTTGTAGCAGGTGCCGGAGACGGTGCCGTCCTCGCCATAGAACACGGCGTTGTCCGGGGTGTCGTTGACATCCATGACCGCGCCCTTGGAGCCGAAGACCTCCACCCGCTGGTCATAGCCGTAGACGGCCTTGCGGCTGTTGTCGATGACGCCCATGGCGCCGTTGGCGAACTTCAGCGTCACCACGGCGGTGTCCACGTCGCCGGCCTCGCCGATGGCGGGGTCCACCAGCACGGCGCCGTAGGCGAAGACCTCGGTGACCTCGGAGCCGGCCAGGAAGCGGGCCATGTCGAAGTCGTGGACCATCATGTCGTAGAAGATGCCGCCGGAGACCTTCACGTAGTCGATGGTGGGGGGCGCGGGGTCCCGGGAGCTGATCTTCACCAGGTTCACGTCGCCGACCTTGCCGGAGCGCACAGCCTCGTAGACGGCGCGGTGGTTGTGGTCAAAGCGGCGGTTGAAGCCCACCTGGAGCTTGACGCCGGCCTTCTTCGCCGCGTCGATGACCTCCCTGACCCGCTCGATCCGGTAGTCCACCGGCTTCTCCACGAACACGTCCTTACCGGCCTGGGCCACCTTGATGGCATACTCGGCGTGCAGGTCGGTGGGAGAGCAGACCACCACGGCCCTGATCTCGGGGTCCTTCAGAATGACGTCCGCGTCGCTGACGATGTTGGGGACGCGCAGGCGCCGCAGAAATTCCACGGTCTCCTCGCTCATGCAGGGGTCGGCAATGGTCTTGATTTCCATCTCGGGGACGAACTTGGCGATGTTCTCCGCGTGGACCTTGCCGATGCGGCCGGCGCCGATGATGCCGATCTTAATAGTCTTCATAGTGGTCTGTCCTTTCTCATTAAAATTTCATGATGGCTTTCACCGCTTCGGCGGTGGTGGTCGCGGGGATCAGCTCAAAGCCCACCAGGCCGGTGTAGCCGCACTCTTCCAGGCAGGCGAACACCCTGGCGTAGTTGATCTCGCCGGTGCCGGGCTCGTGGCGGCCAGGGGCGTCGGCGACGTGGATGTGGCCGAACTGGTCGCCGTAGGCCCGGATATTGTCGCAGAGGCTGCCCTCGTTGAGCTGCATGTGATAGGCGTCGTACAGCACCTTCAGCTTGGGGGAGCCGATGAGCCGGGTCATCTCCGCCGCCATCCGGGTGGTCTGCAGGTAGTTGCCCACGTGGTCGGTGGTGATGTTCAGGGGCTCCAGGTTCATCTGGATGCCGCTCTCCTCGGCAATCCTGGCGCACTCGATCAGCGTGCCGAACATGGCGCAGAGCTTCACCGTGTCGGACAGCTCCCGGTAGTCGCGGATGACCACGCCGCCGTCGCCCAGGCCGTTGGAGTGGATGGTCACGCTTTTGGCGCCCACCTTCCGGGCCGCCGCCACGGATTTCTTCAGGAAGTCCAGATAGGCCGTCTTCTGCTCCGGGTCGATCAGGGACAACTCCGCGTCCCCGTTAAAGCCGGAGATCCCCACGCCCGCCTTCTCCGCGGCGGCTTTCACCGCGTCCAGGTCCTTGTCGGTCCAGCCCCAGAACTCCACGAAATCAAAACCGTCGTCCTTCGCCGCCTGGAACCGCTCCAGGAAGGGAAGCTCACTGTACATGGGCTCGATACATGCGGATTTGAGAAATTTCAATGTCGTCACCGTCTTTCTGGTTTATGTGCTTTGCACATCTCTGTGCTATGCACAATATAGTAAACTCAACCGACTTTGTCAATAGAAAGTTCAGAAAATTCTTAGAAATAGTGATTCTTACCAAAATAAGCAGTGAATTTTTTATAGATTGACAAGCGCCGGCAAATACGCTAAGATGAATGTGTGCTTTTTATGAAATGCACACATGTGCAAAAGAGCCCTCCCGCACAGCCGCGCGGGAGGGGCACGGCATGAAACTGCCTGGAGGTGCCTTATGGGCAAAAAGCCAACCATACAGATGGTCGCGGACCTGGCGGGAGTCTCCCGGGGCACCGTGGACCGGGTTTTGAACAACCGCTCCTATGTGCGCGCGGACGTCCGGGAGCGCGTCCTGGACGCCATCCGGGACACCGGGTACGTCTCCCCCCGGGAGTCCCACCAGCAGCAGCTGGACGCCGCCCTCCAGCCCATGAAGCTGGGCGTGCTGATGCCCAACTGGGACAACCAGTTCCTCACCGAGGTGACCCAGGGCATCCGGCAGGCGCAGACGGAGCTGGCGGAGGGCCACGTGCAGGTCATTGGCCGGAAGTGCAAAACGGACCTGGCCCAGGAGGCCATCGACCTGCTGGAGGAGCTGCGCTCCGAGGGCGTCTCCGGCCTGGCGCTGTGCACGCTGAACGACCCGTCCATCAAGGAATACGTCTCCAACCTGGCGGAGGAGGGGATCCCCTGCGTCACGTTCAACTCCGATCTGCCGGGCAGCCGCCGGCTGTGCTTTGTGGGGCAGGATATCCGCAGGGCCGGCCGCGTCGCCGCGGGACTGCTGAGCAAATGCGTGGAAAAGGAGGATACCATCCTGGCCACCGTGGGCAACCTGAAATTCGACGGCCACCGGCAGCGGCTGGACGGCTTCCGGGCCCGTATGCGGGAGCTGGGATTTCCCGAGAGAAACCTGGTGGTGCGGGAGACCTTCAACGACTACCGGACCACGCTCATGATCGTGCAGACCGCCATCCGGCAGTATCCCGATCTGCGGGGCGTCTATATGGCGAACCACAATGTCCCCGCCTGCGCCGCGGCCATCAAAAGCGCCGGAAAAAAAGGGCGGATCCACGTGGTCTGCCACGACATCAACGAGAGCATCCGCCAGCTGCTGCGGGACGGCAGCGTGGATTTCACCATTCCGCAGAACTTTATGCAGCAGGGCTACGCGCCGCTGATGCTGCTGCGGGACCTGGCCCGCAAAAAGGAGGCGGTGGACCTGAACCGCTTCCGCGGCCAGATTGACATCCTCTGCGCGGAAAACCTGCCGGAGGAGTGAGGACGGCAAAAAACGGACGGGTTCCGGCGCATACG